>CAYGXX010000012.1:0-17898 GCA_964354145.1 uncultured Candidatus Saccharibacteria bacterium | reverse complement strand
ACAAACAATTGTTTAAAAACTGCCACGTTCTTTTGTAAATCATGATGAGCAAAAAATGTTCGCTTGGCACTATCAATTAGTTTTTGGGCTAAACTGGTGTCGGTCAGAAGTCTTCGGATAGCTGCTTGGAGAAGAGCTATGTTTTCTTCATCAACCACAAAAGCAAACTGATTTGCTTTGGCATATTTCACTAGATGACTCTCCCGAGGTGCATGAATCAAAATTGGGCGTCCGCCAATCAGATACTCCGTTAATTTTCCCGGAGTAGCAGTATTAATAATTTCGGGACTTTTGGTATGCCAAGACAATGGCAGAAATAAAATGTCGGCTTGGCTTTGGATTTTGGGCATTTCACTATTGGGCGCCACGCTTAAATCGATCTTAGAGCTATCTAACCCCACTGATTTTAAGTATTCCATAGGGTGCGGAGTATAAATCTTAAATCGGATTTCTAAATCCTGAATCTGTTCCAGCGCTTTAACCAGGTTTTGCATGCTACGGATTTGCGGCCAGTAAATATTGCCCGGAAAGAGAATGGTATAGGGCGATGTGGGTTGATAGGGAGTCTGGAGTTCTAAAAAGGGTTTGGGGTCGGCCGAATTATACAGGACCACAATTTTGTCGGCCAAATAATTACCGTAACGCTCACAATACACTTCTTTGGTTCCGGCATTAGTCACGATAATTTTACTAGCGGATTTAATTAATCGAGGCTCAAACCAGTTAGCTAATAATTCTCCCGTTAGTGGGTAGAGATTACCTTTGTATAGATCAAATAAGTAGAGATAAAACGGAATTTTAGTTAGGCGATGGATATAATAGGTTGCAACCATCGCAGGACCGTAATCCGAGAACCCCACCAGTAATTCAATCCTTTTTTCTTTCACGATCCTACGCCCTTCTTTGATGATTAAAGGGATTTGGCCCAAGATTAAGGGCGCCCCCAGAAGAGTTTTGACTAACTCGCTTCTCTTTAATAATCTTTTCAGTCTAGCTACTAAATCCATTTTGACTGCGGCTGAAAGAGGTGCTTTCACCCAAGCGGAAAATAGAAAGCTCCGTCGGAGAAATTTTTTCAGCCGCACTACCGGATTGGTGATAGCTTCTTCTGGTTTGGCTTCTTGCTGTTGCCGGGTGGTCTTGTTGGCACCAGGATTATCATAGAAAATATAGTCTCCCGGGAGCCAGGTGCCGATTTTGGCCGAGATATTGTCAATGTTGTAAAAGCTAGTCAGGATAGTGTACGATTCGGGAGGTAAGGTACTGATTAGCTTGTACATAAATTGAGGCGCTCCGGCTAAACTAGGTGGTGCATAAGAAGAAACGAAAAGGATTTTTTTGAACTCAGTTGGCATGGTGGTAGTTACAGAAAAAAAGCAGGTGATATTTGTGATGAATAACTTTCTGGTCGGTGGCGTCGAGCATCTGATTTACGATCTGATTTCCTGCTTGGATAAGGATAAATTCGCCGTTTCTATTATAACAGTTTTCGGTTCTGGGCCGCTGGAAGCCTGCTTCCAAAAACTTAATATCCCGATTTATTTTGCCGCCGGAAAGCTGCCTTTCTACGCTAAACGATGGTCATATAAAGTGCTTTGGTTAGCGATCTTCCCGGTTGTCTTGGTCCGCTTGGTTTTGTGGTTATGGTGTTTCCATCCCGCCGCAGTAGTCACTTCTCTCTACCAGGCAGATATTTTAGGCATGTTAGCCAGTTGGTTGGCAGGCATCCCGCAGCGGGTGTTGATCCACCATGACACTTACCCAGTGGGCCGCAGTAAAGCCTGGCTTAAACGGAAAATCGGGGTAGGTTTAGCCACCAGAATTGTGGCAGTGTCGCAGACAGTTAAGGATTTTATCGTCAATTATTTTGACGTAGCCGCTAACCGGATAGATATCATCTACAATGGCATTGCGACAGAGCAGTTTACCCCCAGCCATAAATTTCCTGATCCTTCCCACCTAGTTTTAGGTATGATTGGTCGGTTAGAGCCCATTAAAGGCCCGCTGATATTTGCCCAGGCCTTGCAGATTCTCCAAACTAAATTTGGGCTAACGCCCCAGAGCTGCTTGGGAGGAGAAGGAAGC
Source organism: uncultured Candidatus Saccharibacteria bacterium (assembly GCA_964354145.1). Classification (GTDB taxonomy): domain Bacteria; phylum Patescibacteriota; class Kazan-3B-28; order Kazan-3B-28; family UBA10110; genus UBA10110. The sequence goes on along the minus strand of CAYGXX010000012.1, from coordinate 15,813 downwards.
TTAAGACCCGAGTTAATGAATTATACCGCAAAGGCCCAGCTCCATAACCTGACCCTGGATGGGGAAATTAAAGATGTACCCACGTGGCTCAAGAAGATTGATATTTTAATCAATCCTTCCTTGAGCGAAGGGTTTAGTTTAGTTGTTCTCGAAGGATTAGCCGCCAATAAACTAGTGGTGGTGTCGGACTTGTCTGCTACACGCGAATTAGTTACCGATGGTGTTAATGGGTGCTTATTCCCTGTCGGGGATGCCACCGCTCTAGCTAATATTTTACAGCACCTACTCACTGATCCAACCAGTTTCAGCCAACTTAAACAGCGCCTTCAGGAGTGGCGACAGCAACACTTGTCGCAGTATGATATTAACTATGTCACCCAGCGCTACGAACAGTTGTTTTTAAGGTAGATAAAAATTATTAATCAGGAAGTCAACCCCGAGCCAGGTATTTACAATATTTTTTTCTGAGTAATCTGCGCATTCGATATGTCTAAAGTCAATCTAGGTTTTGTAGGCAAGATGGGCCGGATAATCCGTAACTTAGTAGTTAAGTTTGGCATGCGGCAAGGTTGGCAGTTATTAATCGGTCAGGCGACAGAACCGGGCTGGTCTGTCGCCGAGAGGCTGCAGGCGGCGGTCGATTGGCTTATTAGTTCTTTCCATGCCACGCATGGTCAAGGATTTTCTACCTATTATTCTTTGTTGTCTAATTGGGATAAACCTTTCGTAGAAACCACTGGCTATATTATTCCGACTATTTTGCGATTCAGTGAGCTTTTTAATTACCGGCAAGCTGAAATTAAGGAAATTTGCTCCGCTTCCGGCGAATGGTTATTATCTGTCCAGCATGCCGACGGATTTTTTGCTGGTTATGACAGTGATGCACCACTAATTTTTAACACTGGCCAAGTGATGAGGGGATTAATGGCGCTGTACCGATTGAATAGCGATATGCGTTATTTACGGGCGGCGCAAAGAGCCGGGGATTGGCTAGTAATAAACCAGGAAGCGGATGGATCATGGATCAAATATGCCTATAACGGAGTAAAACATGCTTATTATTCTTATGCTGACTGGTCATTGGTAGAGTTAGGGAAGCTAACTGGTCAGGCTAGTTATAGGGCAGCAGCTATAAAGCATTTGGATTGGGTGTTGGCACAACAGCAATCCAATGGTTGGTTTAATCATTTTGGATTTAAAGACGAGCCAAAATCGGTTCTGCATACCATTGGCTATACTCTGCAAGGTCTGATTGAAGCGGGGGACGCTTTAGGCCAACCCAAGTATATTGAGGCGGCTAAGCGCACGGCTGATTATTTAGCTGATTTGAACGAACAGCAGATTTTATTTAGTTTTTATGATGCGAATTGGCGATCCGCGAGTCATTCCCGTTGCTTGACCGGATTGGCCCAAATGGGCGTGGTCTGGCAACGGCTGGCAGAATTATATCCAGACGACAGCCAACATTACCGAGTGGCCGCCCAGAAAGTATGGAATTATTTGGAAGAGCGCCAGATCACATCCATATCTCACCCAGAAATATTTGGCAGTTTACCTGGGAGCATACCTCTTTGGGGTGATTATATGCCGATGGTATTTCCGAATTGGGGAGTAAAGTTTTTTATTGATCTCGGATTATTAATTTATCGGCCTTTGTTGCCGATAACGCTGTCTAACACCCCAACCAAAAATGTTTTGCTGATCTCATATTTTTTCCCGCCATTGCAGATGTTTGTGGGCATAATGGGACGAAATTTAGCCAAGTATTTACCGCAGTTTGGCTGGCAGCCATTAGTTGTTTCAGCAAAGTCATCGCGAGAGTTTAACCAAGATATTGAAGCATTGCGGCATGTCCCCGTAGCTTTGCCAGTATATCGGACTAAAGTCTGGGAAAATATTTTTATTCGGGCGATGAATCGGCTGGGGCTGGTACCTGATTCTATGATTGGCTGGAGTTGGTTCGCCGTCCAAGCCGCCAAACATTTTAAGCGCCATTATCCCATCAGCGCCATTATTTCACGCTCTAACCCCATAACCAGCCATATGGTGGCTTTGTGGTTAGTGCGATGGGTTATGCCAGGGACTCCTTGGATAGCTATTTTTGGCGATCCGTGGGCCAAAAATCCCTATCGTTCATCCCGGCGGTACTTGCCTGGGATACAAAAGTGGCATAATTTTCTGGAAAGGATGATTTTGTCCCGGGCTACGGTAGTGATTTTGGTTAGTGCTTCCACTAAGCAATTTATGGTTGATGCGCCCCGCTGGGATAATAAAATCGTTGTTTTGCCGCATGCCTTTGATCCACAAGAAATACCAACCAATCCCATTAATAATCAGACTGCGAGGGTGAACGGTAAGCTCAATTTTGCTTCTGCGGGCAGTTTTTATGGACCGAGGTCACCCGAGCCTTTGTTCAAAGCCTTGAAATTATTGAGAGAAACTGATCCTATTCTTGCCAGTAATATCCAAGTTAATTTGTGGGGGAAATTAGGTAGGTTTGCGTCATTGTTAACTGATTATGATATTCAGGATACAGTGATTGATCACGGCCAAATTCCTCGGGCACAAGTGTTGACGGAGCTTTATGGCAGCGATGCGCTAATTTTAATAGATGCCCCCAGTTTGGGCGAGAGTATTTTTTTGCCAGCTAAACTAATGGACTATTTAATGGTGAACCGGCCCATATTAGCGATTACTCCCCCGGGGGAATCAGCTAAATTGATTATCGCTACTAAAACAGGGGTGGCGGTGGCTCCAGATGATATTCTCGGCATTGCTACGGCAATCAAGAATTTTTATCAGTTGTTTCGCCAAAATCAACTAGTTGTTCAACCTGATCCAGTAGAATTAAGCAAATACAGTGCTATTAATGTGACGCAGAGATTAGCTGCTATATTGGATCGATTAACCGTAGAGTAACTCTAATAAGTCGCCGAAGAATATAGAAATTCTTGGCGCCACAATTCAATAACCATTAGTAGCCCAATTGATGCTTATATTAATATCTTTAGGTCTTGGCTCGGGCAATCACTGACCAGATTTTTTGGGTCACCGGCTCTCTCAAGATGATTAACAGGATCAGGTAAATCAGCGTCGAACTGGTTATCATCCAGTAAAGGTTCCACTGGTTGGTGTTCATCCACCACAATGCTGACCCCATAGCGATAGTGGCCAACAGGATCTTGCCTAATTGAGGAACAATTCGAGTTTTGATCTGTTTTTGTAAGTAATAATATGCCCAGCTCTGGATAACAAGTTGTGAAATCAACGTGGCAATAGCCGCACCTACTATCCCTATTTTAGTAATAAGGAATACATTCAGAAGCACATTAAGCAAGGCTCCTGTAGTAGTGGGGATAATGAGGCGTTTCTGCAAATCATATGCCAGAATGGCATAACCAATAATAGCGGCCGGGAAAGTAATCAGGAGAGATAGAGCAAACAAAATCAGCACGTTGCTGGCCATAAGGTAGTCGGCTCCATACAGCACATCAATGATTTGGCGATTTAAGATGATTATCCCTGTAGCCATAGGAAGAGCCATCAGCATAACTATAGTCAAAGTATGTTCCAGGAGTAGTTTAAGTTGTTTGGGATAACCTATTGTGAAACGTGATATGGCTGGGAAAGTGCCAATTGCGATGATGCTTGGGACGGCCATCGCCAACTGAATTGGTCTTTGGGCGGCAGTGTACAGACCTACTTCGCGAGCTGATGTCATCCATCCCAACATCAGGGTGTCGGTATAGACCAGTAGGGCGTTAGAGAAGCTCAGCACAGCAAAGGGCCAAGAATATGCCAGAATGGTTTTAATGAGGCTGGGGGCAAAGCTTTGTCGCCACTCCCGAAGATGTAGCCCCAGAGCTATAGCTGTTAGAGCGGTACCAACACCACTACCAATGACATAACCAATAGCTAAATTAGTCGGAGTGGGATTTTGTCTCAGGAGCAATAGTGAAGCCAGGACTACTACAGTATTAGTCACAAAGGTAATCGCGGCTTCGATCTCCATACGCTCAAGGGAGCGGATGAAAGCAAAACCGGAGTTTCTGAGGCCATCCAATAGAAATGCCCAAGCAATGATCCTAAGCACAGGCACAACTTTGGACATTCCACCCACCACTGGAATAATCCAACTGATTATGCCAAAAAGTGCCAATAGCAATACCAGTTTGATTATCAAGGAATTTGCTAAATATTGGCGGCGCAGATTAGGCTTTTGGACTGCCTCCCTAGTCAAAATACTGTCAATGCCGATGTCGGCAAGGATTGACATGAATCCGATTACCGCGATGGCATAGGAAAAAACACCATATCCGTCGGCCCCTAATACTCGGGCGGCATAGATAACGATAACAGCTCGGATTAATCGGCCCACTATTTGGCTAACGCCCAGCCAGAAAGTATTTTTGAGAATCGTTTGGCTTAGGGTTTGATTTTGCCAGAGAAAAATGTAAATTTTTTTGAGCATATTTTATCGGATAGATTAACCTAACTCCTAAATCATAATCATTTATTAACGGTGCAGCTATCGTCTAGTCGTTCGCATCGCATTGGTCGATTTTTTATGATCTTCTTTTTATTAAAAAGAAATGAACTATCAACATAATTACAAATAGTTTTATCAGCCCAGCATAAACTGAAGAAACCCAATCCTCCATTCCCCAGATAACTTGAATCCAGATAATGCTATAAAATAAAACGCCGGAAAGCGAGGCTTTAGTTTCTTTTATAAAATACTCATAAATTATTCTAAATACAATTCCCATCAAAAACATTCCCAAAATAATTCCTAAAATCCCAAAATTAAGATACCAATCGCCAACCATTGTTGGCCCGATACTGGTTTGAAAGTCGTCTGGGACCACAACTCCTAGCCGATGGCCGAATTCATTGCCGTAAGCGTTGATGCTTAACGGCTTGTCTTTCCAGATAAATCTGGGCGGGCCTAGAGTGACAAAAAAATTTACCAGCGACTTGCCGCGCCAAAACGAAAACGGTTCCTTACTTTCCACTATTTTTGAAAAAATAGTGGATTGATCGATTCGCTTCAAAAAACTGCCACTCACTAAACTATCCAGATTTGAAACTTTAATACCTGAATCCGAAACCGTTAAATATTTTTGAAGAGCTACCGGCGCCCGGCAAAACCTTCCAAACGGAAAGAGAAATAAAATAATTATAATCAGCCAAAGAATAATTTGCCGATACTCTATTTTAACTAAGTAGGAACGGACAATAAGGTAAAGGACTATTGGGACAATCACTAAAAGCTTGCTGCAAGTCGGCAAACCATACAATATTTCAAAGGCAAAAATGCCATAAGCCAGCCATCGCCAACAAATATATCGTTGGTCCCCTATTTTTTTTAAGTGAAAATAGCCGATAAAAGAAATTACTAACGCTAGATAACCGAGCCAGTTCAAAAGACCGATTAAGCTGTAGAAAGAGCTGGCGACAAAAGCCGGATTCTGGGTGACATGAGAGTAGCCACCATCCCAGATGTTAATGATTTTTACCGCCAAACCACCCAAAAAGACCACCAGTAAAACCCAGGGCGCCTTGGCGAAATCCCAATCCTGTTTGAAAAAATTAGGTATTTTTTGGGCGATTTTAACTGACCAAGGAGTCAGATAACCCAGGACCATAAAAACCAGGCCGATGGTTAGATAAACCATCGCTCGATAATTGATTTGATAATCGGCTGGCAGGAATTCAAATGAAACCCCTAAAAATATAAAAATTGGCGCCAGATAAAAAATCAGCAAATAATAAAGAACCGCCGAACTCCCCAGACTAAACAAATCAAATTTTTTTATTCTCGCTTTCAGATTGTTAAATGAAATTTTCATAATCATCTTAGAGAGAATTAACTATTTCAAGCATTTTGGTCAATTGAGTTTTCATATCATAGCCGCTATTTTGACAGCGCTCCTGACCGGCGGCAGCAATTTTTTCTCTTTCTGCATCAGCGCTTAAATATTTTCTTACCAGAAAAAGAAGTTCCTTTGGCGAGCCGAAAAAAATCGCTTCCTTCCCTTCTTTAAAGAATTCTAAGTGTCTTTTGGTTCTTTCGGCGAGCATAAAACCGCGGCAGGCCGGAATTTCCACGCTTCGGGAGGTCACCTCGTCCCGGTTAATCTTTCTTAAAAAACATAAATTAATTTTAGCGGCATTGATGGCTTTGATATAATCTTGGCCGTAGAGAGTTTGGTTTTTAATGATTAAATTGGGATGTTTATTCAGCCACTTTCCCCAGCCCGGGCCCCAAACTGTCACCGGCATGCCATTTTCAGCCAAATATAGCATCTGGTTTGCCCGGTCGTTCTCAAAGCCGCCGACAAAACTAATTTCAGCACCGAAGCGTTTTTTATCTTCCTCGTTTAAGCTTAGGGGCTGATGAAAACTGCTGTCATAAGAATCCAGCACCAGAGCGGTTTTTGAAGCGCCCAGCTGTTTTAATTCATTCAGATTATAAATCTTGGTGGTGAAAACCATATCGTAATAACGCAGACCCCAAAGATAATAAAACGATTGGTTATGAAAAGCGAACATATCATCTTCCGAACAGGAAACCAATTTTGTCTCAGGCAGGAGTTTTTTGACTGCTTTTAAGGTGCTGGGCTTGACGGTCAAGCCCTTTTCAATCCAGATGATCCGGTAATCGTTTTTTAGAATCTTCTCTTTTAACTGGCGATTTGCTGACGTAATATCCAGAGGGAATTTTATTTTCCAGCCCAGCCGCGCCCAGAGAGAATAGCGAGGCTCAAAGGGCAGCCATTCTAATGGGGTCATTGATATCCCGTCAACCTGATGCCCTAAATCAAGCAAGGTTCGGTATCTTAGAAAACTCCTTTCATATTCATTTAAGTAGCCGACAAATAAAATCTTCATTGATTATCTGTCTTTTCTGCTGTGGCAATAAAACTTTGGGTAAAAATTCCTCCAAACAATCCGGTCTCAACTAAAAGACAAAGATGCAAAATAATTTCAATCCCTTTCCATAAAACAGCGCGAATAAATGATTTAAAACCATGGACAACCAGCCCGGTCGTAAAGACTCCGATATTCTTAAAACCAGCAACCTCCAGCACTTGGCGAATGCTTCCTTTGGTAAAGCTTATCTCATGAGTAAAATCGCCGTACCGAAACCGACCGCTGAATGGACTTTCGGCATTTGGAGTTTGAGCCACAAAAACCCCGCCGGTTTTCAGGGACTGATATATGATGTCCAGAACATCAAGAATCTCTTCCTTGGTGAAATGTTCAATGACGCTGTTCATAAAGATGACATCGTAAAAATTACGCTTATCTCTTAAAAATTCTTTAAGGTTAGCCTGACGAATATTTTTTATTCCTAATTTTTTTGTCGCTTCAATTTGTTCGGGACTTACATCTATGCCCTCGGAATTTTGATAGCCGATTTGCTGAAGCCAATAAACAAATCCGCCAGTGCCACATCCTAAATCAATGATTTTTATGTTTTTATCTTTTGGTAAAAATCTACTGAAATATCCCCGCCAGGCTGGAAATTGTTTTTTAATCTGGTCTAGATTTACCTCACCAGAAAAATGGGAGGTGTGAGTAGAAATATATTTTGAGTAAAATTTATCGCGGTAGTTCATCTAAATAAATTAAAAATTAAAACATTCTACAAGTTTTTGCCATATGTTTTCCGGGGAATAATTGCTTAATATATAATCTCTGGCATTGTTACTAAACTCTCTTTTTCTATCGTCAGCAAGACCTAAAAATTCAATTATTTTTCTCGATAATTCTTCGGGGTCGTTATTCTTAACTAAAAATCCGTTGCCCCCGTCTCTTATAAAATCTTCTGTCCCTCCGCACCTAGTAGAAATTACCGGTATTCCGCAAGCCAAGGCCTCTAAAGCTGAAATGCAAAGACCTTCCTGGAATGAAGGCACAACAAACAGAGAAGCATTCTGATAATAAGGCACTAATTCTTCCATTTGGGAGAGCCGTCCTAAAATTTTAACTGGATTGCTGATTTTTAATTCATTAATTAAGCTTACTAATTTCTTATTAGGCTTCTCGCCGATTAATATTAATTTTAGATCCGGATATTTGTCTCTTGCTTTAGAAAAAGATGTTAATAAAAGAGGAATATTCTTCCGTTCGTCATTAAGTCTGCCCGTAAAAAGCAGATAATTATTCTTTCTTTGAGAGTAGTCGAGGGGATAAAATTTATTGATATCAATGGGATAAGGAACGACATCTATTTTTGAAGGATTGATTTTATATTTTTCAATAATTTTATTCCGGGTATAAATACTTAATGCCAGGATTCTGGTAGCTTTTTTAAAGATGAGATACTCAAAACATAACAAAATGGGTAAAGATAAAAAATCTCTCAGTTTTCTAAAAAATGATTCTTTTTTGATCCTGTCTATTCTGTCTTCGTAAAACGGAGTGGCTACCCATAAAGAAAATTTTTTGTTAAGAAGCGCGAATGGCAAAGCGCAGTGATTACCTCCGCTAGCCGCAAAAAAAATATCTCCATCGCTGATTGCTTTTTTCCATGAACACAAATTCAAAAGGTAGTTTAAAAACTCAAATACCGGCAACCTTCTTTTAATTGCGATTCCTCGCATATTATTAAAATCCTCCCTAAACACTTTTTCAGAGACATAGCTTCGGCCAAGATCTTTACGCAAACTTACGACAAGATTATAAATTAAACAAGGCACAAATCCTGACTCAATCGCCTTACTATAAACAAAGGACATCATTGCAAGAACCCCGCCTTTGTTATAAGGATCCAAGGTAGCGATATAGAGTTTTTTTCGCCTTTTTGACTTAATACTTGTTTCTTGCATCGGTTAGTTATTGAGATGTTCTATGCTATTGATTTTTTATATCTTAATTGTTCAACTTATAAAAAAGCTTGTAACCACCTGTATTCTCCTATGCGCCCCTCATTTTTATACCTGAAAACAGTCAGAAATTCAAGGCCAGAGAGAATTTCTGGCCTTGAGTGGGATTAGACTTGAGGGGGTTACTTGCGGTGGAAATAATTCCAGAGAGAGGCGAAGACCCAGCCGAAGAGATAGCCGATAATGAAAGTCACAATCAGTAGCATAACGGCTGTTCCCCAGGAGAACATCGTCATTTTCAAGGTGATGTTCAGCATATGCAGTGATAATAGCCAATCCGCGAACCCCTTCGCCCAGCCGGCTCCTACCATCAATATCCAAACACAATGAATGAGCAACGCAAAACTTCCCAGGCTCATACCTGTATTATGTGGGTTAAGTTTCATTCCACCTCCCCAATTAATAAATAATAAAACCACCTTGAGTATAAGTTGTTTATAAGCAGAAATCAATTGTGGGCGAAGAGTGGCGGGAGCGACGGGACTTCCGCCGACGTTCGATCTCATCCCAAGTAGGTCATTTGCCTCTTGGGATATAGATGTCACTTTGGCGGACCTTGCTTCTCGCCCCGTAATTCATCCAAAAACAAACATCACCCCTATCGGGGTAATCTTTGTTTGTGGCGGGAGCGACGGGACTCCGCTTCGCTAGAACCTGTCGTCGCTCAGGCTACTTCGCTCCTCTCCAACACCTTGCGGTTTTGGTATTTCCACCGCGGGAAAACTCCCGTTTTCCCGACCCCTTTCCCATGGTTCGAGCCCCGTTTCACACAATTAAAAAATCGAGCCACTAAAGTAACTCCATTTTTTAATGGCGGGAGCGACGGGACTCGAACCCGCGACCTCTTGCGTGACAGGCAAGCGCTCTAACCAACTGAGCTACACCCCCGTAAGCGCCTGAAGGCGCAATTACCAATTTATCCAATTGCCAATGTAACACCAGTAAAAGGAATTGGCTATCAGAGCTATTTTAATATATCTAAGATAATCGCACCAGAGTTATCGGCAGCGGCTCGGAATTGAACTTTCTTACCTAGGGAAACAGAAATCTCAGTGGCTTCATCCGAGGTTTCACCAACCCGCACTTCCTTAATTACACTGCCTTGGTCTGGCTCACTAGAAGTCCCTGGGAAGATCGCCAGTGCTCGATCAAGAGGGATATTTTCCACTGTAGTATCACTCAATTTAATCTTAATTTGATAGGCTGGTTCTGGCTCAAGGTTCTGAGGCTCTCCTGGCAAAGCAGTTTCCTCGGTAGTATTAGAGATCTCCTGAATCACCACATAGGGTATAGAAATATCCTCAGGAGAAGCAGTGGCACGATTAAGCTCAGTCTCAATAATGAGCCGATGAAACTGTTTCTCATCACTGTAATCAATGTTTTTCAGAATATGGAAACCACCTAGATTGCCCAGAGTAATCTTGGCATCGGCAAAGCCTTGATTAACGGGATTAAAAGTAAGATTGTTTGGTTTGCCTAGTGTGCTGAAATAGCCATAGAGCAATAAAAAGATGATCGTTAGGGCGGCTAAACCAATTTTAGTAGTGCGCAAATTACTCATATCCTTTGTTTTTTGATAAAGTCCACTAATTCATCCACAGTGACCGGAGGCTCTTTAGTGGCCTCTTTAACCAGCTTAAAAATAATGTCTTGCACGGCAGCAGGCTGAGGGATCTCTCGCAATTCTATATTATCACCACTCCCGGAAGAGATGACGATAATCCCATAATTAAAACTGGTTGCCATCACTCCATTAATCTCATGAGAGATATCTTGAATCCGCTCTAATTCGATCTCCGATACGCGACGCTTAAATAGGCTTTTTTGATCAATATTGATCACTCGCTTATCTGAAATAATATATTTATCGCGGTACCAATTAAGATATTCATACAAAATGTAGCTCGCCCAAAAGACGATCCAGGCTAGATAAAGAAAAGTGAGTGGGGCGGAATTAAAAATGTAGTAGCCAATTTTGCCGACTATTGGCAAAAAGGCTGCTATCACAATAAACAAGACCCCCTTGAAAAAGGGCCAAGCTAACACAAACCAATGCTTGCGCAGGATAAGAATAGCTTGCTCGTCAGGTTTTTGAGTAGGAAAATCTTTCTTCAAAATGGATTGGTGTTATCTTGATATAATACTTGCCCCGTTAGGAATGTAAGGCATAATAAGGGTCGATAATATTATGAGATACTAGATTTGAATAGAAGATAATTTTCCATAATGCGTAAATTTCTAACGGGGTGAACTATGGCAAAGAGGAAGCATCGTTTTATCTGGGTAATTTTGTTAGTCTTGCTAGGGCTTAGTTTGCTATTGCCGTGGGTTATCTGATAGTCTGAACAAGATAATTATAACATTCTAAGGGGTGGTAAACTTAAGCTATGATGTGACTAGTTCGATTTTTTATGTCCCTGTAGTTTAACGGATACCTGCCTGCCGGCAGGCAGGGAATAGTCCCTCCCCAATTTTGTGCGCATTAGCAAGTAACTCTGTAATTCAGCCGAAAATTGAGGAGGGATTGGTGCGAGGCTTGTCCCGTTAGATGTGTCACCTCTCGTAGCTCAATGGATAGAGCAGTCGCGTCCTAAGCGAACGATGCGGGTTCGATTCCTGCCGAGAGGACCACATCTAACGGGATGAAATTCCTCGCGGGGACGCCAGGCGGGGTGTAGCGCAGTGGCACCTGCCTGCCGGCAGGCAGGGCGCGCTCCGATGCCCATCGGATAAACTGCAGCTTATTGAAAGCGAAGATTGCATGATCGGGGCGTGGCCTAACGGTAAGGCGCATCCTTCGGGTGGATGAGATTGTGGGTTCGATTCCCGCCGCCCCGACCACTCAACAAATCTTATGGACAAACAGTATCAATTAGAAGTTTTTAAATTAGCCCAAAAGGCGTTTCAGAAAAAAGAGATTCCGGTGGGCGCGATTGTGGTAGACAAATCCGGGCAGATTATCGGTAGGGGATACAATTTAGCGCACACGAAAAAGGATGCGGTGGAACATGCCGAGGTCAGGGCCCTGAAGCAAGCTTTTAAAAAAATGGGCGATTGGCGGCTGGGCGGTTGTACATTGGTAGTTAATCTGGAACCTTGCCTAATGTGTCTAGGCGCTATCATTAATGCTCGCATCAAAGAAGTGATTTATTTTTTGGCCGATCCCCAATTTGGTTCAGTGGAAAGCCGACTCACCCAAAAACAGCTAGCCAAGCTATTCCCAAAGCTTGCGATAAAGAAGGTTGGTGACGCCGGAGAAACCAAAAAGTTAATGCAGCAATTCTTTAACAAATTACGTAATTAATTACATAATTTAGTAAGTAATTTAATACTTATTTCAGTGCTTGACATTGTTTCTGGATGCGCCACTATGATTTGAAAAATTAGCTTCCAGGAAGGATACTTCATTGACAACAATGGGTTCTTGTGATAGTTTAGAATCTATTGCATTTTGCGAATCAGGTAGGCCAGCTGCTCCATCACACATACAAAAAGGAGGCGATGATGAGTGTCCCAAAACAGAGTTGGCATAGTCGTTTTTGCCTTTGGTGCTCCTAGCACCATACGGTCAAACGAACATCTGTCCGAATTAGCGTGTAGTTATGCTCGCACCCTCTTCTCCTCTATCTATTCCGCCTATAGCCAGAAAGAGGTATGGATACCCTTTTTTACTGTTTCCCAGCCGGTTCAATACATCACGCCGGAACCAGGGGCCCAGCCGACCTTGCGGATAGCCAAGTGGGCCGTAAATGCAGCTGTCGCCGATGGAGTCGGGAAGATCGTGGTTGTAGCTGCGCCACCGCACATGCCGCGGGCCCTCCGCGACACGCGATATGCGGTGAGAAAATTGGGTAAGCAACGCGATATCTCTGTTCATCCTTGCCCCGTCCCTCTCAGGAGTCATTACCCCTATAGGTGGTTCTGTCCTGAATCTACCCACCCCAGGACTCATTCCCCTTGGGCATGGTGGCTGCGAGAAATCCCGCTCCGATGTATGCCCATGTGGCTATACGCTAAAATCGCGGGATAAGTTTCCAGCTGTTCATTGATCCTATTTATGAAGATCTGCTTTCGGGCGGGTCTTTTTTCGTCCTGCATTGCCAGTATAATAAACCTGTGGAAGCGTGGCCGAGCGGTTGAAGGCGGCGCTCTCGAAAAGCGTTATACCGGTTTCCGGTATCAGAGGTTCGAATCCTCTCGCTTCCGCCAAAAATTGAATATTATATTTTAGTACGAGAGGATTAGAACCTTGGGAGAGGGTCGGGAAAACGGGAGTTTTCCCGTAGTGGAGGCAACAAACAAATTTATTTGTTTGTGTCGGAACCGCAAGGGCCCGAGGAGGAGCGAGGTTTACCTAAGCTCCGACAGGTTCCATATCCTCTCGCTTCCGCCACAGTATTAATTGAGCGTTGATCAATATGAATAATCAAATATTCCAAGGACCGTTTTGCCAGAGCTGTAGTATGCCACTTAATAAGCCGCGGGATTTTGGTACTAATGCCGATGGCAGCAGAAATGAAGAATATTGCTGTTATTGCTATCAGAAAGGCGAGTTTACTGAACCGAATATCACAATGGACCAAATGATAGATAAAGTAGCCAATATGATGGCTCGGATACAAGGTATACCTGAGGACCATGCCCTGGAGCTCACCATCCATTTTCTTCCCAAACTCAAGCGCTGGCGGAAATAAAAAAGCCCCAGTAATGTACTATCTGGGGCGCAGGTGTGGCGGAGTTGGCTGGTCACTAGTCGCCAGGGATCCTTTCCTTTCTCCGATTTTTCGGAGGGAAGAGCTTCTCCGGAGCGACCTTCAGGGCCCGGGCGAGTTTCTGCTTGGTGAGCTCCATCGGCTCCGAGAGCTGATTCTCAATGAAACTGATGGTAACCTGGCTCACGCCGCTTGCTTTTGCCAACTCCTTCTGAGTCATGAGCTTTTTGATTCGGTAATCCCGTACATAATTCATCGATAAGGTACATCTCCTCTCTTGCCCAGTATCGGTGGCGGGCAATGTCTTTACTATATGGAAAAACAGCCCCCAGTCAAGGTTTTATTAGTTACTCTTTCAAAAGAGTAACCAGAAATTCCAGCCAGTACCCCCTCTTAAGATAAGAGGGGGTAGGGGGAGTTATGACACATCTCTACAACAATATAACCCCTCCCATCCTCCCCTTATCTTAAGGGGAGGAGAAGAAAGCGGCATAGCCAAGCGTAGCTCGTGAGAGCGAAGCTTGGAGCGAGCGAGGAGAATCCCTGCCTGCCGGTAGGCTGGGAACTCCCTCCGTCTCCGCCAGTTGGCGGATGGCGGATCAACCTTGGCCCATCCTACGCAATTTTGCTTGTGGCATAGCCAACCGTAGCCTGCCCATCCTTCGCTCTTACGAGCTACGGAGGGCAACCTTCGCTTTATTTAATATAATAAGCCACAAACAAAGTGGCGAAGGTTGGAGCAGGTAACCGGAATCGGACCGGCGACTCATCCTTGGGAAGGATGCATTTTACCACTAAACTATACCTGCAAAATTGCTACGGAGGGTCAGAGAGAAGGTCGCGTTCTGTTATTGCCTGTCCATCGTAGCCCGTATGGGCGAAGTTGGAAACCACACCGCTCCGCCAGCTGGCAAACTAATTCATATTATACCGTAGTGTAACTTCTCACTTTCGTTCGAAGCGTATTACTGCAATAGCCCTCCATAGCCAATTGGGCGAAGGATGAGTTCGAACCTGCCTACCGGCAGGCAGGCGTAGTGAGAACTATAATGGATGTGGAGGTAATTATGGAAATTAAATGGTTTGGTCAATCATGTTTTGAGATTAAAACTGCGCAGGGTACTATTGTAACTGATCCTTTTGGTGATGGTGTTGGTTTTGTTATGCCCCAACTCCGAGCTGACGTTTTAACTATTAGCCACCAGCATTTTGATCATAATAATAGAGCCAAGGTTACTGCCCAGCAGATTATTGAAACTCCTGGAGTTCACCAGACGGGGGAGATAAAAATCGCTGGCTGGCTGGCTCCTCATGATGAACAAGGAGGTACCCAGCGCGGGCAGGTGATTATCTTTAAATTTGAAGCGGAAGGAATAAATTTGGTGCATTTAGGCGATTTAGGCACGGCGTTATCTGATATCCAAGTCTCTCAGGTTGGTCGCGCAGATATTTTATTTATCCCCGTTGGCGGAAATTATACTTTGGACATCAGCCAGGCGGTTAAGGTAGTGCGCCTGTTGCAGCCTAAAATTATCGTTCCTATGCACTACAGGGTACCAGGATTAAAAATTGACCTTGCCGGTCCAGAGGAATTTATAAACCAGCTGGGCATCACACCAGAATATCTAGATAAATTGGAAATCCACTCGCCGGTTGAGTTGGAGAAACCGCCAAGGTTGGTTATATTGAATAGAGTTACGTCTTAGCTCTTTTCGATTTCACTGGCGGTTTGGACAAAGCTTTCCGGCATTTCGCGCAGACTAGCACAGATTTCCGGCGACCGTTTTTGGTGATCGTTATTTTAGCCAGGTTGGGTTGCCAAGTATGCGGGGTGCGTCGCTTGCTGTGGCTCACATTGTGCCCGGTTTGCCTACCTTTGCCGCAAATAGTACAAATTTTACTCATAGCCTTTTCTTTAACTTTCCCAAGTTTACCAGCTTATTTAGTAATTCGCAACCTAATTTTATGCTACTGAGCTCACTTTCTAATTTCTCTAGTCTGATATTTATTATCGTTGCTATTCTTATTGCCATTACGGTGCATGAGTTTTCTCATGCCTTGGTGGCGACTTGGATGGGGGATTCCACAGCAAAGTTGTCCGGCCGCTTGACCTTGAATCCGCTGGCGCATCTAGACCCCATTGGTACGATCGTATTATTAATAGCCGGTTTTGGCTGGGGCAAGCCAGTGCCTTATAATCCCCATTT
>CAYGXX010000011.1:0-18057 GCA_964354145.1 uncultured Candidatus Saccharibacteria bacterium | reverse complement strand
CGATTACCAACCCTAAATTGGCGGCATTCGACTTGCATGTGTTAGGCATGCCGCCAGCGTTAATCCTGAGCTAGGATCAAACTCTCAAAAAAAGTTTGAACTCAAAATAAATCTTAGGTTTGCGCACTTTACTGGCTACTCTCTGACTGTCAACGTCCAATTCTGATAAGGAAAACTTGGCAATAAAGAAAATCCCACCGCTGTTCGGTTGGGGATTTCCGGGTGGAACCCTGATTGGAAATCCTACGCTTAGTTCTCCTTTTTAAATAATTATATTAGCAGTTCGTAGTATAAGCCTTACCCCTCCTTAAGTCAAGAGGGCTGGCCAACCCCTGCCTAAAAAGGGCTCCTGGACTCAAATTTCCTTATGGATAGGCTGGTCCCCTGCCATAATGGACACGATCCGGCTTTTGCGCTCTTTATGAGTAACGGCAAAGCCCAAATACTTCCCTAGCATCATTCTGGTTTCAGCATCTAGGGCTGGGATGGACCCGAAGATAATTCCGGAGATGGGCACCAGGATCCATTGCACTAGCATCTCCAGGTTTTTCCATTGATTATATTTCTTGGGGCGAGGGGGCAAAAGCGAAAAGGATATAAAGGTGGATATCAACACTCCCACCCAAGTAATGCTCAGGATATCCCGCGCCAATACGGGAAGATTAAATGCCAATACCGTGGTCCGAAAATTCGCATTGAGAAGCAGAGGCAGCCATCCCCCTAGGGCGATCAAGAGAGAGGAGGTCGCCCAGGATACATGCCCTTCCAAAGTGCGGAAGGGATGAATGATTCTTTGATACCAAGTTAACTGGCGCCGGGTGGTGAAAAACTTCTCTACTAAATAAGGGAAATGTTCAACCCCCCAAGCCCATCGGCGTTTTTGAATGTACTGTGCCCGTAAAGTGCCCCACAGATTCTTGCCCAATACTGCGTCCATCGATACGGGCGTAAAAATAGGGACGGCTTTATGGTTGCCATTGTATTGAAAATAGGCTCGATAGAATTGTCGCGAATCATCCGACACCACTTGCCGATCATAAAAATTAATATCTACCAAGGTCTTCAGGCTCATAGCTTGAGAGGAAAAATTAATTAAGCGGTAAGGGCGGGTGGATTCAATCATCTGCCAATAAGAAGAGCCCAAAGCCACTAAGCGATTAATGGCGGGTACATCCCATAAATTATTATTGAATAAAGGAATAGGCTGATAGCTCCTGAAGGTACGAGCGGGATTCATAATATATTGATAGGTCACGCAGGCAAGATACTCCCGATGCGGCAGTGTATCCGCATCAAAATAATGTACTACTACATTGTCGTAGGGGATGCCCTGCTCATCGATATGCTTCTGCAGCAGTTTCCCTGCCCAGTAGCCATTAGCGCCTTTCATTTTTCCGTCAGGCTCATCCGGGTGTACTGTAATGATAAAATCCTTAAAGGCGGCGGCGTGCTCCTCGCGCACCCGCTCAGCATCGGATAGTACCCGGTCGCCTCCCCGAGCTTCCACAGTAAGGAGAATCATCACTTTATCTTTGGGATAACTGCTGGCTAAACAAGCTCGGACGGAAGCTTCCATCACCTCATAACTCTCTTTATAAACTGGATACAAAAATACGTGATAAATCTCTCGCCAATCCTTTTGCTTCAAGGGCAGGTTTTTCATTTGTTCAGCCTGCTCCCATTCCTCCTGCAATTTCCAGCGCTGCCAACCCCTGGCTAAATGAAATTGATGAAATAATTCCTCTGACCAGGCGATCAAATCCTCGGTTTTTCTGCAACGTTCTAACCAATCAATGGCAGTGCTACGCTTGAGATGAGCATACCCAGAAATTAAATGCCCTCCCATAACCAGCGCCTTTACCAACCAATAAGTATCGAAGACAATAATAAAGTAAGCGAGCCCAACTGGCCAGACAAAAGAAAAAACTATTGGCATAGCCAAGATCGACCAGGAGATAGCCCCCGGTAAGATTTCCCAAAAACGGCGTGCTCGTGGTGACATCTTAAAGCCCCATCACCATTAAGGATAGGGCAATCCCCAAAATAATAACCTGCAAGAATAAGGTTGCCCCCAATAATAGCCAGGCGCTTAAAATATCTCGCGGATAAATCTTATTAATTAGCCAAGTATTGCAAGCTATGATCAGCAGGTTGAACAGCGGCCACAGGTAGTCTTTCAGCCAGGAGAAAATACCCAAATTAAATCCCAGCGGCATGGTTAAAGCGATGGGATAGGGAGCAATAAAGACAATCCAGATTATCCAGAATCCTAGATGCAAAAACCACATCAAAGAAATTAATAGACGCATAGTTTGTTCGCGGCGTTTTAACCGCCCCCATTGATAGAACAACAAACTGCCTCCACCCCATTCAAATAGTCGTATCGGCCTCATAGTCAATTTAAAATTTTATGTCTACCTACTCCTTGGAAAACCACCCTAACACGAAAATGAGCAATACTGGTAAGATTAACCACCAAGAATAGTAAGCTACCAGGGGAGCAGCAATGATAGATCTTTCCACCACCTGTTTTCTAGTCTCCTCTGGCAAAAAATCAAGTACGGAAGCGGCAATGAGCGCTGCATTGAGCACACTATACATCAAGGGCATGATCATGCCAAATACCCCCATGCCACCGGGGGGGTGAGACAACCAACCACCCTTGAGCGCCACGATCAATAAAACGATTGCGAACAAGGCTGTTTTGACAATAAACACCGACAGATTCCCGTGCATCCAGCCCGTATTCAAAACCCCGGATTGGGTGGATACTAGATCAAATACGCGCGCGCCCCACTGATTAGCAATCACCAAGCCGACATAGGCACCCAGAATCGTCACCAGGATTTTATCTTTGCCTAACAAAAATCCATAGACTATACTTGCAGCAAAGAAAACTAGTAAGACCACATCCCAGGTTGGCATCATAAAAAGATTATAAAAATTTACCCCAATAAACTGGTTTTACCATAACAAAAACAAACTTGAAAGTAAATGGAATTTCACTATCATTTAATAAGAAATTCATCGCGCAATTCTTCTAAGAGGCGGCGTTGTTTTAGGGTGAGATGCTCTGGTACGGCGATCTCCACTTTCACTAATAAATCACCGTAGCCAACTTTATCTAATTGTTTAATCCCCTTGCCCCGCAGGCGAAATACTTCGCCACTTTTTGTTCCTGGAGGGACAGCCAAATTTAACCAACCATCCAAAGCCCTGACCCTGACCTCCCCTCCCAATACCGCCACAGGATAAGTGATGATTTCCGAGCGATAAACATCAAAACCCTCTCTCTTAAACTCTTTGTCCGGCAATACATGCACCGTTATATATAGGTCACCGGAGCGACCGCCCCGCCAGCCTGACTCGCCTAAACCAGCCAATTTAATGGTTTGACCGCTATCAATGCCTGCGGGAATACTTACCTCAACCATTTCTGTTTTAGTCTTTCTGCCTTCACCGTGGCACTCGCGGCACATTTTTGCTGGCTTCTCGCCTAATCCCTTACATTCATCGCAAGCATAAACTTGAGTGAAAGCTCCTAAAATAGTCTTCTGGGTTTTTTTGACCTCCCCAGCGCCCTTGCAAACAGAACACTGGACAAATTTACCATCTACCGAGCCAGTCCCCCGACAAGCCCCACATGCCACGAGGCGATGAATACTAATCTTCTTAGTAGCCCCAAAAACTGCTTCTGCAAAAGTAATTTGCAAGTTTGCTTCAATGTCATCCCCCCGCTTAATGCTCTCTGGGCTTTTGTGGCGCCGCTGCCGACCACCAAAGAAAGTATCAAAAACATCACCAAAACCGCCCAGATCTCCAAAATCAAAACCAGTGAAATCAGCCCCTTGCCAACCAGCATAACCGCCACCCGCTGATGCCGTGCCAAATTGATCATATTGCCGCCTCTTTACAGGATCAGACAACACCTGATAAGCCTCATTGATCTTTTTGAATTGAACTTCTGCCTCTTTGTCCCCTTTAGTCTTGTCGGGGTGGTACTTCAAGGCTAGCTTGCGATAAGCTTTTTTAATCTCTTCCGGCGTTGCATCCCGGCTCACTCCTAATACGTTGTAATAATCTTCGGGGGGCATAATTTAACGATTAACAAACGGCGGCTGGCGATTCCCAACCCCATGCTCTGAATAATTTAATTGCTTGATTCCGACTACTGCACAATAGTAATATTCCCGGTAGTAGCATCTACTTGGGCTTTGAGGTAAGCCGCTGTTCCATCCGTGGCTTTATAGGTGACATACCAATTTAACTGCTGCTGACCTGCGGGATAAGCCAAAATGACAGAGGTCTCAAAGGTTTTATGCTGGGCACGGAAGGCGGCACCGCCATTTGTCTCCACAATCTGCAGGGCATCAGCGTAACTCTTTTTCCATTTATCCGCCGGGATAGGAATCACATCAAAATCCAGCGCAAAATCCACCTTCGGCATAATCAATCTTTTCAGCGACTCACCATTTCTGGGCATATTTACTAAATAGAAGTTGGTGAGATCAGATACTGAAGTAAAAATATACCAATTGGTGTTCAGGCCATAAAAATCCGATAGTGAGTTAATGTACTTGGATGACACTATGGTCAATTGGGCATCAGCTTTGAGGGTATGAATTCTATCCGTAGCATCCTGGGTTTCTTTTTTCAGACTTTCTAAAATTAAATTTGGGTTGGGCAGACCGCTATCCGGCACCACTCCTGTAGGCGGTATTATAGTATTATTGACCGCATTGCTGGTTGTATTGTCAACTGTATTAGCAGTATTATTTGCCACTTCATTGTTGATGGGTCCACGCTGACAACCAGCGCCCGCCAAAACCAGTATCAAAGTTAGAGCCAAACCTAACCAAGCTATTTGTTTACTTTTCATCCCCCGAAAAAATTTATTTTAACTCTTACAATATAGCACAGATTGATTATTTGGACTCTCCGGAACCTTCCGTAAATTCGCCTTCTTTAGCTTGATCGGGGCTTGAGCCACCTGGTTGTTTGTCGGATGAACCAGAACTCGCCGATTTATACATACTTTCCCCGATTTTTGATAAGGAGCTAGATAAATCATCAGTAGCTTTGTTCAAAGCGGTGGTATCTTCGGAATCCAAGAGATCTTTCACAGCCTTAACTTTTATCTCCAATTCCGATTTCACCGCTGCATCTAATTTGTCTCCGGCATCCCGAATGGCTTTTTCAGTAGTGTAAATCAGCGTATCGGCGCGGTTTCTAGCGTCGGCTTTTTCGCGCTTTTGTTTATCTTCGGCAGCATGCTTCTCCGCTTCCTGCGCCATCCGACTTACTTCATCCTTAGATAATCCGGACGAAGCCGTGATGGTGATCTTCTGCTCTTTGCCAGTAGCTTTATCTTTAGCAGAAACGTTCAAAATGCCATTAGCATCAATATCAAACATCACCTCCACTTGCGGAATTCCGCGAGGGGACGGTGGGATACCATCTAAGACAAATCGACCAAGAGTTTTATTGTCCGCCGCCATTTCGCGCTCGCCTTGCACAATATTAATCTCTACCGAGGTTTGATTGTCCGAAGCGGTAGAAAAGATTTGGGTTTTAGAAGTCGGGATAGTGGTATTGCGCTCAACTAACTTTGTCGCAACGCCGCCTAAAGTTTCCAACCCCAGGGATAATGGGGTAACATCCAAAAGTAGAATATCTTTCACATCGCCTTGCAACACTCCGCCTTGAATCGCAGCACCAATTGCCACTGCTTCATCGGGATTGACACTTTGATTCGGTTCCTTGCCAAAGAAATCCTTGATTAATTTTTGCACTGCCGGCATCCTAGTCATTCCGCCCACCAATACCACTTCGTCAATATCGCTTTTCTTAAAACCTGAATCCGCCAGCGCTTTCTCCATCGGCGGAATGGTGCTCTGAATTAAATCACCTACCAGCTGCTCCAACTTAGCTCGAGTTAATTTCATAATTAAGTGTTTGGGGCCGGATTCATCCGCCGTCACAAAAGGGATGTTGATTTCCGTTTCGGTGGAACTGGATAATTCTTGCTTAGCTTTTTCCCCTGCTTCTTTTAATCTTTGCAGGGCTAGTTTATCCTGCGTTAAATCAATCCCCTGCTCTTTTTTAAACTCATCAATAATCCACTGGATAATCCGTTGATCAAAATCATCACCGCCCAAGTGGGTATCGCCATTAGTTGCTTTGACCTCAAAAACTGATTCGCCTTCGCTGTCACCAATCTCCAAAATGGAAATGTCATAGGTCCCGCCGCCCAGATCATATACTGCCACCTTCTCATTTTTTTTCTTGTCTAACCCGTACGCCAAGGTAGAGGCAGTCGGCTCATTAATAATCCGCTTGACGGTTAACCCGGCAATCTGGCCAGCATCCTTAGTAGCTTGTCTTTGCGAGTCATCAAAATAAGCCGGGGTAGTAATCACCGCTTCAGTAACCGGTTCGCCCAAATATTTTTCGGCATCTGCTTTAATTTTTTGCAAAATAAAGGCAGAAATCTCCTGCGGAGTGTAGTCCTTCCCGCCCATCACAACCGCTACCCCACCATTGGATTGCTTGATCTTATATGGCAAAACCTTCAGGTCTCGCTGCACCTCCGGATCGGTAAACTTGCGGCCAATCAACCGCTTCACTGAAAAGATGGTGTTGTCCGGGTTAGTCACCGCTTGCCGTTTGGCAATTTGGCCAACCAGCTTTTCGCCGTTTTTATTAACCGCTACGACTGACGGCACTGTTCTGCCTCCTTCCGCAGAAGGAATTATTTCTACTTTACCCCCGCGCATCACGGCGGCAGCACTATTGGTTGTCCCCAAATCAATTCCAATTATTTTGTTCATCCCGTTAAAGATTAGTTAGTATATCTATCGTTGTTTCAATTTATTTCTACTTTATCCCCGTTATTGACATGAACATCGCTTTTATCTTTAACGGGATTCATATTTACCTCTAAATTAACTTGTTAATTTATCCTGAGCCTGTCGAAGGACTACTTTGTTATACCCCCAATTTACCCATTACCCATCCCAATACTTTTTTAACATTTTCTGTTTTATCGGTGTGTTCCCCTTTGGTTTTTTCATTACCATGGATATCCCATAATGTTCCTACTAAACTTAGCAACCAAGTCGCATAGTGCTCTGGTCCAATATTTAGATACTCTGCCCACTTTTGTGCCCAAACCACTGGATCACCAATCTGTTCTTTGGGTGCTTTCAATAAGACCCATGAGAGATAGCGCATATTCATATATTCTTTCGGGCGAAAAGTTAGATCTATGTCTAGCACGGCTAACTGATCATCTAAGTCAACATAGTGTTCTGCGTTATTGTCTCGATAAATCAAAGCAAATTTTGTCCAGATATCTTCGCGTTCCTGATAAAACTTTTTGATTCTGTCCGCTAACTCTTCAGACAATACACTCGGTACCAATACAGGTAACCATTTAGTGTTAATACGTTCCACTAACCACTCTTTAGCTTTTTTGATATCAGCGTCGGTTGGCTGCTGATTCGCTAATCCGTCCCGAACTTGTTGATGGAGCACGATTACTCTTTTGATGTTTTCGTCGCTCCAAAAATCCTTCTGGGCTAATAATGGTGCGTCTAAATACTCATACAAAATATATTGGTCCGGCTTACTATCTAAAATTTTATGCGTCCGAACACCTAGACCAGCCAATCTCTGATTATCCGCTACCTCATTTTTATTAAAATTGCCGGTTTTTAGCACCATTTTCTGCCCATCTTTTTCCACCAAAAATACATTGCCTTCGTTTATATTCTGTGAATCATCTACGGATAAAACTTCCGCTCCTCGCAAGCGCTTTAAAATTTTTATCCCTAACTTCTCTGTAATTTCGTTGATTTTGCTCATTTTCCTACTCTTATGTTTACTTTATTAATCAGATCCTTCGACAAGCTCAGGATTCTCGTTGGCAAATCTTATTTGCCGACTCGAACTTTAGCGGGTTTGATAATTTGATTCTTGTACTTGAGTCCGGCTTCAAACTGCTCGATCACAGTGTCGTCTTTAAATTCAGCGTGATCTTCGTGGGAAATGGCTTCCATTGTTTCTGGGTTAAACTTATCCCCTGGCTTCACGGTGATTTCTTCCAACCCTTCAGAGCGAAATACTTCGTTAAACTTTTTCAAGACATTTTCTAGCCCCTGTGCGATCCCGTTTGGAGCACCCCCAGCCGCTTCAGCAATACGGACTAGGTCGTTATACACCTCTAAAAACCGAATAAGTAAAACCATATTCATAAATTGAGTCAATTCTCCTCGCAATTTTTCCTGTTGTTTTTTATAATTATCCAGATCGGCCAATGCTCTTTTGGCCACATCTTCCCAATTTACTTCCGGTTTAATTTCCGGCTGATTTTTCAACGGCTCAACGGCGTTGAGCCGTTGGTCCCCCTGATCTTTAGACTGATTGTCTTGTTTTTTGGGCATAAATCATTTCCTTTCTTTGTTGTCATCCTGAGCGGAACGGGAGTGGAGTCGAAGGATCTCCTCCACTAGATTCCTCGACAAGCTCGGAATGACACTCTGAAACTATAGGTCGTTTAATAGTTTTTTCATATAATCGACTAAAGGAAGGGCTTTGTTGTAATCCATCCGGGTCGGACCGATGATACTGATCACTCTTTTCCCTTGCGGACCAAAATTTGTGATCACAATAGTCGCTTTATTCATTTGAGGATTGTCCTTGCCAATTAACACCTTCACATCTTCCGAAGTAATATCCTGGCTGGCAGTTTCCATCAATTCTTTGGGTTGCTCCAAGGCCTCCATTAATTTAATGCCAAATTCCTGGTCGCCGAACTCTGGCATTTTAGCGATATTGCTGAATCCAGACAAATAAACATTTTGGGCATCGTCCATCAGCATCCCAATACTGCCAGACATTTCAGCTAACAACTTAGCCGCCGTTTGATATTTTTCTTGCAAGCTACGTAATTTTTCAAAATGCTTTGTCAATACTTCTTGCTGCCGTTTAGAAAGCTCTCTCCGTTCCCCCGTAATAACTTTGACATAGGTTTTATAGCCCAGATCAGTCGGAATCCGCCCAGCGGAAGTGTGGGGCTGAGCCAACAATCCCAGCTCAGTGAGTTCTGCCATATCGTTCCTAACTGTCGCCGAGCTTATCTCGTACGGCAACTGCTCTACTACCTGCAGCGACCCCACCGGCTGACCCGTGTGGACAAAAGTTTCCACGAGGGTTTTTAAGACATCTTGTTTACGGGTATTCCCATCCATAAATCCCAATATATACAAATTAGCACTCGTGTCAAGCGAGTGCTAAAGGACAGGTCTGGCTTGGTGCTCAGTCTGAGCCCCCACACCACAAGCTGACCACAAACCCTAAGACCCAGAAGGGCCAGAACAAAAAACCGATAAGGGCAAGGACGATCACTGCTGCCAGACCAAAGAAAAGGGTATACCAATCCCAGAAGACTGGCTCCCAGAGACAATGACCAAACAGGACAAACACCGGGAGTGCTCCCAGATAGCCATAACGGAGGTAATACTCCCCCCAGCCCTGGTGCCAATTTAGCGCGAGTAAAACCCACGCTAGTACTACCAGGAAACCCCCGGCAGTCAGCAAAGAAAATCCTCTGTCAGCTGCCCGGCCCCTATCGATGACACCTAGGATGCCAGCCAGCACGAACAAGATAACCAGGGTGATCAGTACAAGCCCTTCTATTAACAATGAGCTAGGCATCAATCGACGCCTCCTTGTGAAAGATTCTGGTTTATCAAAAGACAGCCAGTTACCTGCAATTATAGAGAAATACTGGCTTCTAGTCAATAAAATTCTAACTAAGGAGTTTCATCCGCCCTTCGCTCATGAGCTTCCGTCTACGCATCAGCTACGCCGGACGAGACGGAGGATTTCATTACTTTACTATTATTAACTGTCAAGAAAGTAATTTCAGAAAGGCTTCCTGAGGGATCTCCACCTGGCCAACTTTTTTCATCCGCTTTTTGCCAGCTTTTTGCTTTTCTAAGAGCTTATCCTTGCGGGTTCTGTCTCCCCCATATAATTTGGCCAGCACATCTTTGCGGAGCGGTGGAATATCCTCCCGGGCAATAATTTTACTGCCAATCGCCGCCTGCAAGGTTACTTCAAAATTCTGGCGCGGAATCAGTTTCTTCAATTTCTCTACCAATCTTTTACTCGTTGTAGCTGCCAACGACCGATGCACGATCACCGATAACACATCCACTAGCTTCCCTCCCACCAAAATATCCAGACGCACCAGATCCGCCTCGCGAAAACCCAGGAATTCATAATTCATCGAGGCATAGCCAGAGGAAACGCTTTTCAGGGCATCATAAAAATCCATCACGATGCTTCCCAGGGGAATTTCATAAACCAACATCGCTTTTTCACCATCAAAATGCTTAATATCCTTTTGTGCGCCCCGCCGATCCTGTAATAGTTGAATGATTCCACCCATAAATTTACTGGGAGTAAAAACCTCTAATCCAATCCAGGGTTCAGCAACAGCCTTAAATTGGTTGGGATCCGGCAGTTCGGTAGGATTATTAATAATTCGCTTCTTTCCATTCACTAAAGTCAATTCATAATTCACACTGGGGGTAGTGGCAACTAGCTGCAGCCCAAATTCTCGCTCTAATCGTTCTTGCACAATATCTAGATGGAGTAGCCCCAGAAATCCGCACCGAAAACCGAAACCTAACGCCGGCGAGTTTTGCGGTTCATAAATCAGTGAAGCATCACTCAAACTCAATTTACCTAAAGCGTCTCGCAATTTAGGATAATCAACATTATTAGTTGTGAAAATCCCTGCATAGACGAATGAAGTAACTTTTTTATAACCCGGCAACGCTACTACATTTTCGGACGTTGTCGAAGTTATAGTGTCACCTACCCGTACTTTACTCGCTTCGCGTAAACCGGTGGCAATGTACCCGATTTCTCCGGTACTCAAAATATCTGCACGATGCAGCTCCGGCGCAAAGGTGCCTACTTCCAATACTTCCGAAATGGCTCCGGAAGCCAGGAGTTTGATTTTTTCTTCGGCTCGGATGCTCCCATCCACAATTCGCACATAAGCAATCACGCCCTTATATTTATCAAACGCGGAATCAAATACCAACGCCCGCAAGGGAGCGGATATCCTTCCGGTAGGGGCCTTAATCTCCGCTACCACCTGATCTAATAACTCTTCCACGTTGGCGCCGGTTTTCCCGGATACCCCTAGCACCTTTGCTTCATCAATATTTAAAATATGAGCTAACTCTTTTTTGGATTGTTCAATATTAGCGCCCGGCAAATCAATTTTATTCACCGCGGGGATGATGGTCAGGTTCAATTCCTGCGCCAAATGCAAATTGGCTAGAGTCTGGGCTTCCACCCCCTGGCTGGCATCTACCAACAAAATCGCTCCCTCAACAGCAGCTAGTGAGCGCGAGACCTCATAGCTAAAATCTACATGCCCCGGAGTATCAATTAGATTAAGCATGTAGCCTTTATAAGTCATGCGTACCGGCTGAAGTTTGATGGTAATCCCTCGTTCCCGCTCCAAATCCATCGTGTCTAAAAGCTGCTCTTTCATCTTCCTTTTCTCTATCGTCCCTGTGATCTCCAAAAACCGATCCGCCAGGGTAGATTTGCCATGATCGATATGGGCAATGATACAAAAGTTTCTGATTTTATCTTGTTGAACCATAGTTTTATTGTACTAGAAAAGAAAGGCGACTCTCCAAAAGGAGGTCGCCTGTTAGCCAGTGTCATCTAGCCCCGCTCGATCCTGTCAAGGGTCGCCAGTGACTATCAAAGTAGGTATCGCAATTACTGCAATACCATCCTTCGGCGCGTGGCAAAGCCTCTTGTTTACAGGATGGACACTTATTACAATCGGACTTTTTTAGATTTATAGAGGGTATTCTGGGCTCAAAATCAAACCGATTGAGATACCTGGACGAATAGATTGTTCGATGCCCCGCTGAACAAATAAATTCCTTGTCTCCATCTGAGAATACCTGTATCAGAGTTAGGTTTTGATGACACTTACGGTGTCCGCATTTAAGGTTCACTAGGGTGGCCAATGATTCTCACCTCCCAGGGATAGTATCTCCATATTAACACAGGGAAGCGATAAAAAACCTTGACTGGAGCATAATAATCACCTATACTACAAATGACCTGAGAGCTCCGCTCTAAGGTCAACCTTCCAAGGAACCACCTTGGATAACGGGGCTCTCAGGCAACCTTTTAAGGGCGCTTTCTGGGCGTTTTATTTTATTAAACTACGCTTTTCTTAAGTAGCCTGCCTAAGGGTTTCAGTATCAGATCAACTTCCGGCAAGTTGAATTTGCGCATCACCGCCAAGTAAGTCAACCCGGCCACTACCGCCGCCACACAGGCTTGCGTCAACAACCCTACAAAAGTATGGGTGTTCACAATCCAACTCATCGCTTGTAAAGTCCCGTATCCCGCGAGTCCCATCACCAAGCTTCCTAATCCCACCTGAGTAATCATCTTCGCTAAGCTGCGTAAGGGTAGAACTCCCACTCGTCTTCGCAACAACACAAACAGAACTCCGGCATTAACCATTCCTGACAGAGAGATAGCCATGGCTAACCCCACCACATGGTAATACCGGATTAATAAGAACGCCCCCGCCACGTTGATTATCAAAGCCACTAAACTAGTTAGAAACGGGGTTTTGGTATCCTGTAAAGCATAGAATGATCTAGCCAGGAGAGGAATGATAGCTTGCGCCCACATCCCAAACACTAGAAATGCTAAAACCGAGACAGTAAACCGCGTATCTTCCCAACCAAATTGACCGGCTCCCAAAACCAATCGAACAATCTGGGCTCGGAGGAGCCAGTACAACATCATAGTCGGCAAAATCAAAAAGAGAATCTGCCGGAGAGTCCGCATAATGTCTTGCTTAAACTCGTCCACTTTCTGCAAAGTATATTTTTCAGTCAAAGTCGGGAAAACAGCTACTGCGAAAGAAATGCCAAAGATACTCACTGGCAAGCTGTAGAGGTTGTCCCCCAAATTCAATACTGCGATACTCCCCACCGCCAACGTAGAAGCGATAATAGTGTTCACCAAAACTGATACTTGTTGCGCCGCAATGCCTAAAGTGCGCGGGATCATCAGGACTGCCATTCTTCGCAAAGCTGGGTGCTTGAGATTAATATGCATCCGGTATTTATACCCTAAGGCAAACACGCTGGGTATCTGCACCAGCATATGCAAAAACGCTCCCAAAACTACGCCATAAGCCAGGCCCATATAGCCGAACCGAGGCACCATCCACAATACGCCAGCGATAATACCAAGATTATAGAGAATGGGCGCAATCGCATAGACAATAAAATTCTTAAAAGAATTAAGGATCCCTCCCGCCAGATTGCTTAAGCCAAAAAACAAGGGTGACAGAAGCATTACCCGCATTAAATTAACCGTCATCTCCCTTTTTGCCTCATCAAAACCGGGAGCGATCACATGCGACAAGATCGGAGCAAACACGGCGATGAGTAATAAAGTCCCGGTCAAAACCGTGATGCCAAAATTAATTAAAGTGTTTACAAAACTCCAGGCTTCATCCTTGCCATTCTTCTGCATATATTCAGTGAACAAGGGAATAAACGCAGATGACAACGCTCCAAGTAATAATAAATTAAAAATGAAATCGGGAATCTTAAAAGCAGCAAAATAAGCATCTAAGACATTGCCGGCTCCAAAGTGAGCGGCTAAGCTGCGATCCCGCAAGAGCCCGAAGAGCCGGCTCACTAAAGAAGCCACCGCGAGAACCACTGTGGCTTCCAAAACACTGGACTTCCGATAAATAAATTTATGAATCATAATTTATTTTTCTGATTTCCGAGGCACATCCGGGAAAAAAGCTTCAAAATCTTCTCGCTCGACCACTTCTTCTTTCACTAGTCTTTCAGCAATCGCATTTAACTCTTGTTGATACTTCTTCAACACAATTTCAGCTTTCTCTTCAGCTTCTTTAATAATGGAAGTGACCTCTTCATCAATGACCGCCGCTACCTTTTCGCTGTAATTTTTTTGTTCATGAATCTCCCGACCTAAGAAGACTAATTCTTCCTTGCCACCAAAGACCACTGGCCCTATTTTATCGCTCATCCCAAACTTTAAGACCATTTGCCGGGCTAAGTCAGTAGCCCTCTGCAAATCATTGGCTGCCCCCGTAGTCACTTCTTTAAAGATCAATTGTTCCGCCGCCCGACCCCCCATCATCACCGACAGTTCATCTATAAACTGGGCTTTAGAATGCAAATACTTGTCAGTAATCGGCATATTCCAGGTGTAACCTAGGGCCATCCCCCGCGAGATCACCGAGATTTTGTGCACCGGGTCACCATAGGGCAAAATATGAGAAA
The DNA here is from genome assembly GCA_964354145.1 of uncultured Candidatus Saccharibacteria bacterium. Taxonomy (GTDB): domain Bacteria; phylum Patescibacteriota; class Kazan-3B-28; order Kazan-3B-28; family UBA10110; genus UBA10110. Next base: position 3,664 of record CAYGXX010000011.1, on the reverse strand, counting down.
CAATCGCATGCCCCGCCTCATGATAAGCAGTAATCCTTTTTTCCTCTTCGGTTAAGATCTTATTGTGGCGTTCGGGACCCAAAATTACTTTTTCTAGAGCCTCTTCAAAATCCAATTGGCCAATCCGTTTGCGATTGCGCCGCGCCGCCGAAATAGCCGCCTCATTAACCAAGTTCTGCAAATCAGCACCAGTAAAACCCGGGGTTTGGCTAGCCAGCTTATTTAAATTAACATCGTCGCTTAAGGGCTTACCTTTGATGTGAACTTGCAAAATAGCCAAGCGGTCCTTGATATCCGGGCGCTCCAATACCACGCGCCGGTCAAATCGTCCGGGGCGCAAGAGGGCAGGGTCCAATACATCGGGGCGATTTGTCGCCGCGATCACAATTACATTAGTATCAGTTTCAAAACCATCCATCTCCACTAAAATTTGGTTCAGAGTCTGTTCGCGTTCATCGTGCGAACCCCCCAAGCCAGCCCCGCGCTGGCGACCCACCGCATCAATCTCATCAATAAAGACAATGGCGGGGGCATTCCGCTTGGCTTTGGCGAACAAATCGCGCACCCGCGAAGCCCCTACCCCCACAAACATCTCGACAAATTCGGAACCAGAAATATGGAAGAAGGGCACGCCAGCTTCACCAGCCACGGCTTTCGCCAATAAGGTCTTGCCTGTCCCCGGAGGCCCCATTAAGAGCACTCCCTTCGGGATCCGGGCACCAATACTTAAGAATTTGCTGGGATATTTAAGAAACTCTACCTCCTCCATCAATTCCTGTTTGGCTTCATAAGCCCCCGCCACATCACTAAAAGTGATGCGATTCTTGCCTTGCAACGGGATCAGTCGGGCCCGACTACGTCCAAACGACAATGCTTGGTTATTGGCCCCTTGAGCTTGGCGCAGCATAAAATACAAGAAACCAAAAATCAAAATAAAGGGAATCAGCGAAGAGATGATGCTTCCCCACATCTCAGTGCTGCTTATATCTTTCACCTCAATAGTAACTTTCTCCGGATTAATCCCAGCATCGAATAGAGAGGTGTTAGCTTCCTTGCGCGAACGATATTCTGTACCATTACGATCAATAATGGTTAGGTTATCGCCTTTAACCACAATCTTTTCCACCCGACCAGCTGCCACATCTTCCACTACCTGGCTTAGGGGAATCTCTTTGACATTCCCCGCATTCACGCCAAACAAGCTGTACAACAAACTGCCTACTAAAATTATCAGCAGGGCGTAACCGATTAATTTACTCACAGTGAATCTCATTTATCGACAAATTTAGGCCGGTGGCAGCTAACACTAATTCTACCATAGCCCTTCCCGAGGAACAATTTGCCCGGGAGCTGCTTCCAAGCTGTCGGCCGCGGGCTCGACACTACCGCTTGCATTTCGTCCAAATGAACTTTCTTGATATCCTGGCGGTCCCCTTTCAACTTCTGGATAGCCAATAACAATAACTCATTTTGCACAAAACCATCCAACTCCCGGAATCTAGCCTCATTAAATCTAATTTCATCCTTCTGACTACGTAAAGATACTTTTTTATATATATCATCCAAATAATGATCTAACCAATCCTCTAATTGTGCCCAACTATCCGCATTGCGCTGGAGAATTCCCTTAACCCCAGGATTAATCTTTTTGAGCACCGGTAAAATCTTATGCCGGACTACATTGCGCGTGTACACCAGTTTTTGATTAGTGGTATCCTCACGAAACTGAATATGATAATGTTTAGCAAACTTCTGTAATTCAATTTTAGGGATATGCAGAAATGGTCGCCAAAGATTACCCTCTTGCATCCGCATGCCCGCTAAAGCCCGAACCAAACCCCCGCGCAGCCAATTCATCACCACGGTTTCCACTTGGTCATCGGCAGTATGAGCAGTAACAACCCTGGTTGCCTTATATCGCTTGGCCACTGTTTGCAGCCAGTGATAACGAGCTACTCGCCCAGCCTCTTCAATGGTTAGTTTTTTAGCCTTGGCCATCTTAGCCACATCGCTAGAACCCAAAATAAACTTTAGCCCTAAGCTTTTCGCCAAATCAGCCACAAATCTAGCATCGCGACCCGCGGATTTCCTTAGTTGGTGATTAAAATGAGCAACGATAACCCCCCAGTCCCATTTAGCTGCTAACAAGATTAACACATACAACAATACCGTCGAATCCACTCCTCCTGAAACTGCCACTAACAATTTTGACCCTTTAGGAGGAAAATATCGGCGGTCTACTCTAGAAATCAGCTTATCCTTAAACTCCATGCCCCCATTATAATGGGATTTACAACTTTCAGCTTTTTGCCTAACCTAAATTAAGTTACGATATAGGAGCAACTTGCCAGGGTAGCTCAGTGGTAGAGCAGTGGACTCATAAGCCATTGGTCGTGAGTTCGAATCTCACCCCTGGCACCAGAACATTTTTAACGGGGCGAGTAAGCCATTAATTTAAAGGTTCGCCCCAAATCCTCAGGGCGCCCCACGTATGCTGGGGCGAATCCCTCCCCTGCCACCAACCTTCGCTCCTAGCGGAGCTTCGGTTGGCTTCGCCAGCCGCCTATAAATAAACCTGCGAAGGTTGCCCTCCGTCTTGTCCGCCATAGCTTTTGCGACGGCGGAAGCTCAAAGAGCGAAGGATGGGCACACTTATCCTCTCGTTAACCGATAATTTGAGTGAGACCAACCATTATGGGATGATGGGGGTGATTTTAAGGCTATGTGGAAAGATAACCCCATTAGAAAATTTATCCTCAAGCAAAAATTCCGCCTTCCTATTGGCACCCTAATCGCGGGAATTATCTTTGTATATATGTTTGTCGCCACCGGCGAGGCTCTCTGGCAGAACTATCAAATTAATCAGGAGATCGCCAAACTTAAACTAGATATCGTGCAATTAGAGCAAGAGAACACTCAGCTCAAAAACTTAATTGCTTATCTTAAAACAGAATCCTTTAAGGAGAAGGAAGCCCGCCGCAAACTAGGTTATAAAAAGCCGGGTGAACAAGTAGTAGCTATCCCGCAAGACAATTCTTCATTAACGCAGCCCGGCAATACCAAAACAGAGGATCAAGCTGATACTCAAATCAAAATGTCCAATCCGCAGAAATGGTGGGAATACGTTTTGGGATAGTATAATTTAAATAGTTTGGGCTCGCCCCGTTAGAAGTCTTTCCCTAACCTAACTGAGCGTGGTACCAAAATAGAAAGGTTATTGATAGGCTATTTTCTCAGTGTTGAAGTAGCAATACTTCTAACGGGGCTCGTAGCTCAGCGGTAGAGCAGCCCCCTCATAAGGGGTTGGTCGTAGGTTCGATCCCTACCGAGCCCACCAGTCTTCGCTCCTTGCGGAGCTTCGCCTGGCTCCGCCAGTATATAAATTAATCAGAAAGAAGACTGCCCTGCGAAGCGCTATCTATATCGGGATCCTCCTTCGCTTCTTGTGAGCTACGGACGGACAAGGAGAATAGTTTCTTATTCCCGACGTTAGCCCTCCGTAGTTTGTAGAACGAAGGACGGGTGAGATGAAGCGAAGGACGGGCCGGTTTTAGTATTAAATTTCTAACGGGGATCGAACCATGGGAAAGGGGTGGGGCTCCGCTTCGCTAGAACCCGTCGTCGCTCGGGCTACCTCGCTTCCTCCCCAACACCTTGCGGTTTT
>CAYGXX010000010.1:10483-18504 GCA_964354145.1 uncultured Candidatus Saccharibacteria bacterium | reverse complement strand
CGGGAGTATCTGACCCAAACCACTTTTCACCGTTGCTCATTACAACCGACCATAGCCATACCACTAGGCTGGCGCCGACTGCCTGCATAATACTCAACCCCAGTACTTCTTTTATCTTTTTCATCTCTCTGCCTCCAATTATTTTTTAACCAGCTGTTTATATAATTTTTCAGTTTCCCGAACCATAGTGGTCAAAGTGAATTTATGCAAAGTTTCATCTCCTCCCACAACCAGTTTCTTCTGTAGTTTTTTATCATTTAACAGTTTCATAATTGCTGCAGCTAATTTTTTGGCGTCGCCAGGCTCTACCAAAATTCCATTTCGGTTATTGGTAATGATTTCCGGGATCCCTCCCACCCGGGTGGCAATTATCGGGATGTGGGCTTTCATGGCTTCTAGAATAGAAATTCCGAAGGCTTCCGATTTGGAACATAACACGAACACCGAAAAAATCTTCAGAATACCATTTATTCTTGGCAGAGCGCCCGTGAAAATTACTGACCCATTAATCCTCAGCCGATTAGCTAAATTCTTGAGCCAATTCTGCAAGGGTCCAGCGCCTACAATTACCAGTTTCGCATTGGGCAACCTGTTCAGGATCCGCGGCATTGCCTTTAGTAAGGTAGCAGCATCCTTTTGAATATTTAGACTCCCAATAGTGCCGATTACCACATCTTTTTTGCACAAACCAAATTTCTCCGCCAATTTATATTCATCATCGTCGGTCTTGTTAGCCACAATTTCGATCCCGTTGTAGATTACTTTTATCTTATCTGGTTTAACAATATTCGCCGACACTAGGAAATCTGCTACTGCTTTTGATACTGCAATGGTCATATCCGTCCACCGGTCCAACATCCGCATAGAACGAATATGGGCCCAATGAAGGAGCGGATTTTCCAATTTGAAATCTTTAGTCCAGGTATGCTCTGTGTAAATTACTTTAATAGGCAAGCCCTTGACCGCTAATCTCGCTAGTAGCCCTGCTCGTTGGCCATGGGCGTGTAAAATATCAGGATCGTATTTCATGAGGAGCTTTCTGATAGCATCAATAGCTGCCATATCCGATCGGGAGCGCATAGGCACCAAAAACGTCTTAACCCCCTGCTTGGATAACTCATCGGCCAAGGGACCTTGGGGCAAAATGACCGATACACTAAAATCTCGGGGGTCTAAGCTGTTAACTAACGATAAGAGATGACGAGGTGCGCCGGTAATTGCGCTCTCGGCGATAACATATACAATACTGATCTTAGCCCTAGCCATTGAGTTTTTTAATTGCTGTTTCGATACGCTCTAGAGATTCTTCTTTACCTAGAACTGATAATAGTTCAGCTGGGCTCGGGCTCCCGGAAAGACCGGAAAGAGCTGCTCTTACTGGCCAAAATAAGTCCCCCTTCAAAAGCCCCTCCGCTGCTATTGTATCATCAAGGATTTGCTGTAATCTCCCCTCTTTCCAGGACAGCTTGCCGAGAGCAGACAGCACTTTATGAGCCACTTTTAAGCCCTGGCTGGTTAAATCTGGAGTGCTTTTTTTGAATATTAATAAATCTTTATCGTAATCAGGAATCTGATAGAAATAATTTATTAATTCGGATAATTCTGCCAAATATTGGGCACGTTCCTGCAGCAGGCGTAAAACTTTTTTATGGTAAGTTGGCTTCGCAGCAAAAGGAATAAATTTTTTAGCTAATTTATAATATTCGGCAAAGGGTATCCGTGCTAAATAGTGATGATTAATATGATTAAGATATTTGATATCAAACACTGCCCCGGCTTTTTGTACTCGGTTCAAATCGAATACCCGAATTAATTCTTCCAGGGTGAAGAATTCTCGCCCTTCGGGGTCAGACCAACCTAGTTGAGCTAAGAAGTTTATTAGGGTGATGGGCAAATACCCTCGAGCGATGTAATCCGAGAAATTAGTATCGCCTGAACGTTTGCTCATCTTGGTGCGATCTGGATTCAAAATCAGAGGGATATGGGCATACTGGGGCGGTTGAGCGTCAAAAGCTTGGAACAAGAGAATGTGCTTAGGGGTGTTAGATAGGTGATCTTCTCCTCGGATGACATGACTAATCTTCATTTGCCAATCATCCACCACATTCACAAAATTAAAAACGAAGTCGCCATTGGTTTTAGTAATTACAAAATCATCAAAACTGCTAGCCGCAAACTCAACCGGACCACGGATAAGATCATTAACTATAATTTGGCCTGCGGCGGGCGTCCGAAAATAATAAGCACCATCTTTGAGGTAAGCCTTCTTTTCCTTGATTAACTTGCGGAGATATTTCTTATACAGTGAGGTGCGCCGAGATTGCTTATATTCTTCTTCCCAGGTTAACCCCAGCCACTTAAGCCCCCTTTTTATATCTTGCTCAAAAATCTTTTGGTTCCGCTCTGTGTCAGTGTCTTCCAGGCGCAGAATAACTATGCCGCTGTGTTTTTTAGCAAATAGATAGTTAAATAGGGCGGTGCGCACACTGCCAACATGCAACGCTCCGGTCGGGCTAGGAGCAAATCTTACTCTTACTCTCGACTGTTCGCCAATCATCTTATCCTCCATGCTTTTATTGTAGCAAACTAACCACCAACTCACATTGTAGGCGGCAGTAAGATGCGAATTGACAGTTGTGCCGGCGCTTATATAATAACGGTGTTGGAAATTAGCACCTCGGGATGTGGTTCTAGTTGCTGATGCGGCGGCCCCAAAAAGCCTCCGCCAGAGCAATAAACACTGCACCCTACGATACACGCATGCCGGCGTTCATATGGGGCCGTCTCTCAACACACCACCTCACACTGAGAAAAGGGAGCGGGACCCCATGTGGTGGGTCCGACGGTATGAGTGGGACCCCTGCTTGCCTTAAGCGGGGGTTTTTATTTAGCTAATTTGAAATTAATGACCTGTTTCATGAAATCCACGGTGGCAGCTTTAATCCGCTCTCGCCGCCAAGGCTGAGTTAGATATCGCCACAACCATTCCAACCCTCTTTTCTGCAACCACTCCGGGGCTCGTTTAGCTGGCCGGGAGGCTCCTTCCGGAGCATTAATAGCTATTCCCCCGGCAATGAAATCCAAGGCACCACCAACCCCCATCATAATAGTGCCATTTAATTGGTTGATATAAGTTTTCATCCAGCGCAACTGCTCTGGCGCCGTAAAGGCCAAGAAAATGAACTTGGGGCGTATTTCTCTGATATGTTGAATGACTTGTCTTTCATCCTCATAAGGCGGTCCGGCGGTCACGCCGGCGATGTGCAAATTAGGATATAGCCACTGTAGACACTTAGCCGCTTTGTGTGCTACCCCCGGGGCTGCGCCGAGCAAAAAAATGCTCCAACTTCGTTCAGCGGCTAATTTACTTATCTCCCAAACCATGTCAGCGCCTGTGACTCTCTCAGGAATCACATTAGTTAATGATTTAGGCTGTATGACAATACCCAAGCCCATACATAGCCATTGCCAGTAAGCTTGTAAATAAGCCAAGGGTTTCCACTTGCTGATTGGTAAGGATAGGTATTTAGCTGCCCACAGGATCCCTACCCCATCCGGCAGGGCCAGGTCAGCATCGTTCACTACTCTGCGAAATTCCACATCTGCCAGCGATTGCATAATAAATTCTGGATTGGGAGTCACAATGTAATGGCTGTGACCTTCGGCAGCCAGTTTAGCGATATACTCCAAAGCCTCTACTGCCGTGAAGGTATCTACTTTAATACCTAAAATATCTATAGTTTTCCGCATGTCTTCAATTCTTCACAAATCAATTTAACTATAGCTTGCTGGAACCTTTCTTTGCTAAATTGTTGGGCATGCCGGCTAATGAAACTGGGGTTAAAGCTGTCTTCGATGGCCATAAAATCACGGATAGCTCCGATTAAAGCAGGTACGGTAGGCTGATTAAAGAAGATGCCCGTTTTCCCCTCTATTACGGTTTCCAACGTGCCACCTTTGCGGTAAGCGATTACCGGTTTCCCGGCGGCCATCGCTTCCACCGGCACAATGCCGAAATCCTCTTCCCCAGGAAAAATAAGGGCTCGCGCATTGCGCAGATATTCAATTTTGTTTTGCTCTGATTGCCAGCCTAAGAATTCAATACTGAAGCCCGCTAATTTTTTAAGCCGCGGCATATCTTCACCCTCGCCAATAATGACTAGCGGCAAACGCAGGTCATTGCAAGCTTCAATAGCTAAACCAATGCGCTTATACGGAGTGAGGCGTGATACCACTAAAAAATACTCCGCGTGTTCTGTTTTGGGTTGAATTTTCTCTACGTCCACCGGTGGATATATCACTTTGGCATCTTTGCGGTAATATTTCTGGATGCGGTTTTTCACATATTGGGAGTTAGCAATATATTGGGTCACCCGGCCAGAGCTTAATTTATCCCAAACCCGCAGATTATGCAGTAATCCCTGCAGGAACCATTTACTTAAACGGCTTAGGTTTTGTTCCTCAATGTAACTATGAAAAGCGTCCCACAAATATCGCGTAGGCGAATGACAATATGAAATATGTACGGTATGGGGAGGGGTGATAATCCCCCCAGCAAAAGAGTTATTGCTAGAAACTACCAAGTCATAGCCAGTAAAATCAAAGCTCTCAATAGCCAATGCCATCCAGGGCAACAAGAGTTTCTGAGGTACTCTGAAGGTTTTATACCAGCGTTGAAGATAGGAAACGATAATCCTTTTGCGGGGAAACCAATCATCAACTTTGCGGTCATAAAGTAAAGTATAGATGGGCGCCGCCGGAAAGATTTCACTTAAGCTTTGGGTTACCTTTTCCGCCCCGCCGATTTTAGTTAGAAAATCGTGAACGATAGCAACTTTAAGCTTTTGTAAGTCGTCTATAGTTTTGTCCATAATTCAATCATTTTTTGAGCTGATTTATCCCAGCTAAATTTCAATAACTGTTGGCGGCCTTTTGCCACTAAGCGCTGGCATAACTCTGGTTGTGTAAATAAATCAGTGAACCCCTGGGAGATGGCACTAATATCGCGGGGGTTCACTAGTAAAGCAGCATTCCCTGCTATCTCGGCGGTGGCCCCTATATTTGAGGTAAGAACAGGGACATCGCTTGCCCACCCTTCCAAAATAGGGAAACCAAATCCTTCATATTGCGAAACCAATACTACCCCCAGTGACTTAGCATATAACATCGGCAAGCGATCTGCTGCCACATAATCTAGCAGAATGGCTCGATCAGTGAGATGGAGTTTCTTAACCATTGTTTTAATTTTGCCGTAGCCATACCCCCGGCTACCCGCCAAAACTAATTGTGCTTCCGGATGATTCTGGCCAAATTTAGCAAAAGCCTTGAGAATATTGAGAATGTTTTTTCTTAGTTCAATCCGTCCCACATATAAAAAATATTTAGCCAGTTGAGGATAAATAGTGGCGAGATCAAATTCTTCAAGTATGAAATCAGATCTGAGTGCATGATAAACTACTTCAATATCTTCGCCGGGGACATTAAAATAACGTTTTAAATCCTTTTTAGTCTGTTGGCTAACCGCCACTAATTTGCTGGCATATCGAGCCGCTTTCCGTACTGCCCAAGTAGACAACCAGCGCTCTCGCCAAGAATAACTTTCAGGGAATAAATAAAAGGCCAGATCATGAATTGTAGCGACCGACCTTTTGGGGAGATGATTAGGTAAAATATAGCTAGGCGACCAAAAGATATCCGGCTGACTTTTCCTTAACTCTTGGCTTAAATATCGCTGGGTCCAGAATCTTTTGCCAGGGACTACCACGTTTTTTATTCTTTCTCCCCAGGGCAAATCCTGACTTATGGGCGCTGCCGAGTACAACCAATAAGTATTCTGCTCATCATTTTTTAGAATTGCTTTGACTAAGTCAGTGGTGGCTACTTCCACTCCCGTCCTTTGGCTAGACAATAATTTAGAGGCATCAATCCCAATAATCATAACTAACCCCTTCGTTCTATCCGCGCTCCCAGTGCTCGTAATTTCCCTTCGATATCCTCATAGCCGCGGTCAATTATCTCAGCACCATTAATAGTACTAACCCCTTGAGCAATTAAAGCTGCCAAGATGAGTGTGGCACCCGCCCGAATATCTAAACTATTAATCTCTTTACCAGAGAGGGGTGTAGGGCCAAAGACCACCGCTTCATGCGAATTCAGAATTTGAGCACTGGCTCCCATCTTAGCCAATTCCTGAAAATAGTTTAAGCGACCTTCGTACATAGTTTCGTAAATCTTGCTATTACCTACGGCTTGGGTGATAAGCACTGCAAAAGGCGCCTGGAGATCCGTAGGAAACCCCGGATAAATGTCTGTCCGGATGTCTACTGCCTTAAGTTGGGTGGTGCGAGAAATACGAGCGCAATTGTTGGGCATTAATTGGAGTTTAACATTAGCAGCCAGCAGCTTGTTGGTGAATAACTCTAGATGATTAGGGACATATCCGCTAATTAACACATCTCCGTGCATCACTGCTGCAGCCACGGCCAAGGTGCCTGCTTCAATCCGATCAGGGATAATATTCACCTCAGCGCCGTGCAAACTATCCACCCCTTCAATGCTGAGATTGTGGGTACCGGCTCCTTGAATTTTAGCCCCCATTCGATTCAAGCTGTCAATTAAATTACCAATCTCTGGTTCGGCCGCCGCTAACCGAATCTCAGTTACTCCCGGTGTTAGCACAGCTGCCATAATAGCATTCTCAGTCGCAGTAACGCTTAGTTCATCTAAAACAATCCGGGTTCCTTTTAATCCTTGTACTGCCTCCACATAATAAAACTGGTCATCTGACCGAACGGTAGCTCCCAACGCCTCAAACGCTTTAAGATGAGTATTAATTGGTCGGGCTCCAATCTGGCACCCTCCCGGGTGGGTAACCTTTATCTTCCGGAATCGAGCTAGCAGGGGGCCCAGGATCAACACAGAAGCGCGAATCCGCTTAACTTTGATAAAATCCGGGTCTCGGCCGTCAACTTTACTGCCGTTAATAATTACTTTATGATTGGAGAAGTCAATTAAGGTACAGCCTAGACTTTCCAAGACCTCTAACATCGTCCGGATATCTTGAATGTGAGGTACATTATTGATGACTAGGGTATCAGTAGTTAAAAGAGCCGATGCCAGAATAGGCAACGCTGCGTTTTTAGCCCCACTCACCCTGATCTCGCCTGAGAGAGAATTACCCCCCTCAATAATAAATTGACTCATAAGCTCAAGAGTTATCAGCTTATATCTTACCAGCAAAAATCTCTAGGATAAAATGCAGCGTAGTTGGCTAACTATTATAGGTTATTTCTTGGCGGTTCTGGTCTTCTTTGTGGCTGCTGGCTATGCTGTTTTATATGCTACTGGCTACAAAATCGATTGGAAGACCCTATCCCTCAAAAAGACAGGCTTTATCCTCATTGAAACTTACCCTAAGGGAGCTGCCATCAAATTAGCGGGGAAACCCATTGATAAAACCACCCCCGCTACCATTAAGCGCTTGCTGCCGGGGACTTATCACATTGACTTAAATAAAGAGGGTTACCGGTCTTGGACAGGAAACATTCTAGTGGAGTCTGGACTGGTCACTGAAAAACGCAATGTTCTACTCACCTCTCAAGATTTATCTCCTGGGGTTTTGTGGGAACATCCAGTTAACAAATTAATCCCTAACGCTGATAATACTAAATTAGCACTCCTTTCAAATAACGAGATTTGGCTATGGGACATTAAAAATAAGAAAGAGGCGCTTATCTTAAATGCCGCTCTTCTCCGCCAGCAGATTAAGGATCGGAACGCTACCGACATCGCTAGAGGAATCTTAATGCCAATTAATTTCGCCCCCGATAATAAAACTTTGTTGGTGCAATCCCGCGGGGCAAGTAATTACTATTGGTTATTAGTTGACTCGGACAACGGACAGATACAGTGGCTCATCAGTGGGAGAAACATCAGTAATTGGAAATGGTTGAACAACACTGAATTGGCTTTTTTGCAGAACAATAAACTTAGTTTCGTTACCACCACCTCTGCTAAGATCA
>CAYGXX010000010.1:1670-10473 GCA_964354145.1 uncultured Candidatus Saccharibacteria bacterium | reverse complement strand
AGAATTAGCCTCAGGAGTGCTCGACTATGGATTAATTGAAGGAAATGTCTATGCCATTATCAAGAACAAGGATGGCAAAATCATGCTCGCCAAAATCGATCGGGGTGGTTTTATCCCTCCCGAAGAAATTGCGGGGGTGTCCCGAGCCACCAATTACTATCTCGGCAAAATTAAAAGCGCCTGGTTAGTGATTGCCACTGCCAACAACTTTTCCACTGTTCTATTAAGCGAGAAATTAGAAGGTAAACTAACTTGGAAAACGTTAGCTGATAGAGTCGCCGGTAATGTTTTATGGGACGATACTTACCTAATCTATAAACAAAACAGCAAACTGATAGTAACCCAATGGGAAGAACTAGACAAAATTCAAACTATGGCGAGCCCGTTTAACGGGGCGCTGTTGCATTTTAGCTTTGATACTATTTTGTATTGGAATGATCAAAAACTTAGGAGTATCGATTTAACGGGGGAAAATGATTACGAACTATTACCTTTAGTTGCTGCTGGCGAATTTGTCATTACTGAACCCCAGATTAGCAAATTGATTTTCATTGATGCTAAAACCCGGTACCTATCCGAAGTTGCCTTACGCTAAAAAATCTAACTCCCTGATTGGTTTCTGATTAGAGAGGCAGGAAAACGGGGATCTTAGGAATGTTGGCGAATTCGCTGATTTTACTAGTATCAGCCGGCGGTGCTGAAATCAAATCTGCCCGGACCACCAGTCGCTTCAAGTTAGTGCCTACAGGGACGCAAGTCATCAACGATAAAGTAGCAGTAGCGGTTGGGTTCAAGACCTCAGTTTGGCTCGGTAATACCACAACGCTGTCGCGAACCTTGTAGATATATTCATTGCCATCATAGTGAATATAGACGAGGTCATTAGTCGCTAGTTTATCCAGTAAAGTGAATACCCGGTTATACTGGCCGCCACTCCACCAATAGTAAGAACTATGGCCAGTGATAAAAACATTGCCCGCTCGCCCCGGCAAGGCTGTCCCCGGATAATGAGCGACCCCATTCTTGATCGCTTCTAAAATAACTTTATTATCGGCGGTAGCGGGGAAGACAATGGGGGCATCCACGCTGATTTTCGGGATGATAATCTTACTTTCTTTAGAAATAGGTTTAGGTTGCTCTTCAAGCTTAGGAGCAATTGTTTTATAATCTGGAGCCGTTACCGGTAAGCCTAGATTAATATTTTTTTCCTGGATGCTTGGGGCAAAAAAGTAATAACTAATTTTGGAATAGATGGTCGGTCCCATCACCACCAAAGACGAAATAGTGAAAAAGAAAACAAATAATCCGACAAATTTAACCGATTCACCTAGAAAGGCAACAAATCTATTCTTATGTCGGTGCCGCGGTGTCTCGATTTGCCCCGACTCTACTCTGATTTGATAGGATTGATTCACCCCGTTAGAGATTTAGGTGCTAAATTAGTATGAACCCATTAGATTAGTTTAGTAAATTAGAGTCTAAATTTGTCATCCAATTTTACTAACTTATTTTTAACGGGGTTCATTTATATTACTGGACAACCACTAGTCTTAGCCAAATCTTGTAACGTCATCACTCCTGGCGCTAATTTCCCGTCAGGAAACCCCCAGGTTGGATACAGTTCAATACCGGCAGCATTACACTCCTCAGTTTGGTCATTGCCATCTGGCGTAGAACACTCCACATAAGGCAATAAAGTAGCGGCTTCGCCGAACATTTCCTTTTGCTCCTGGCAATGGCTACACCAAGAAGCACCGTATAGCTTAAACCCTTTATCCGTTAGACATTGGGCCAATGCCTTAGTATCACCTTGAGAAACCTCAGGAGAGCTATTATCCAGCACCGAATTAACAGCCGCGTTTTTGCTCATCCCATAAACACCCAACCAAACAATAATCAAAACTAGTAAAGCAATACTCAACCAAGAGGTTTTAAAAATACTCATTATAAAAATTTAATCAATAATACTCCCATTTTACGACAAAAACCTGATTATCTGAAAACCCCTCCTTAGAGGGGCCTCAGCAAACAGGGGTTCATGATAGATGCTGTTCTTTTTGGCTCTGATCGGAGTTTGAGTCGGCTCTCTTCCTTCCGACATCAGTATCACCCTAAGTCTTCTCTAGCCAGCAGCCAAACCACCAGACGCATCCCCATGCGACTGCCGCAAGTACTCCGATGACAATCAGCACCACCCAGATCCATGTCGGCATAACAACCTCCTTAAGGAACATTATTTCAAGGGTAGCATACCGCCCCTGATTTGCCAACCTAAAACTCTCAGCTTAGCAAACCATGGTGGCCAAGGTGGGAGTCGACCTAAACTCTCAGGTCGCCCCGCGAATGCTGGGGCGAACCGACATGGGTTGCCCCACACGATTTTGCCTGTCCGCCGAAGCCTTGGCGTAGGCGGAAGTCGTGCGCGCCCCGCACTAAATTTTGTTTGGTGGCCAGAGAGGGAGTTGAACCCTCACGCTCTTGCGAGCACAGGATTTTGAGTCCTGCGTGTCTGCCAATTCCACCACCTGGCCATTCTTTATGAAACAAAATTAGTACGGGGTAAATCTGCCAGTTCCGCCACTTGGCCAAGACCCTCTTTATTTAATGGGAAATTTCTTGCAGAGTTTTTTAATCTCCAAAGAAACCTGCTTCAATATTAAACTATTATCTGTATTTTTAACAACCAGAGCAATAAATTTAGCCAACTTTCGCATTTCTGGTTCTTTCATCTCCCTAGTCGTCACAGCTGGCGTTCCTAATCGTATACCCGAGGGGTCCAAGGGCTTTCTAGTATCCCCCGGGATCATGTTTTTATTCACAATAATACCACATTTTTCCAGCGCAGTTTCAGCCTGTTGGCCAGTGACTTTTAGGGAGGTCAAATCTACTAAAATCAGGTGCGTATCCGTTCCTCCAGAACAAATCCGGAATCCTTCTTGTTCTAACCCTAAAGCTAGCGCTTTAGCATTTTTGATTACCTGTTGAATATACTGCTTAAAGATAGGGGTTTTGGCAGTTTGCAAACACAAAGCCTTAGCTGCAATCACATTTTCATGCGGACCACCTTGAATGCCCGGGAACACGGCTTTATCAATTTTCTCAGCTAGTTCCTTTTTACAGAGAATAATTGCCCCCCGTGGGCCCCGCAAAGTTTTATGTGTCGTTAACGTGGCCACATCACAATATTTAACCGGATTTTGATGCAAACCAGTTGCCACCAAACCAGCAATATGCGAGATGTCTGCCAGAGAATAAGCCCCCACCTCCTTGGCAATAGCAGCAAACTTAGCAAAATCAATCTTCCGCGGATAAGCTGTTGCTCCACAGACGATTAGTTTGGGTTTAAAAATCCGCGCCAGCTTCCTAATCTCTTCATAATCTAATAACCCGGTATCTGGGTTCACGCCATACTGCACCACTTTATAAACTCGACTCACCCAGCTTACCTTGTGCCCGAAAGAAAGATGTCCGCCATGCGGCAAACTTAAACTCATTAAAGTATCGCCCGGCTCTAATAGAGCAGCATAAACCGCTAAATTAGCAGGTGTTCCAGAATAAGGCTGCACATTGGCATGTTCCGCGCCAAATAATTTCTTGGCTGCTGCAATTGCCTCTTCTTCTACTCGATCAACTACCTCATTTCCTCCATAATACCGCTTACCCGGGTATCCTTCGGCATACTTATTCATGAGCACTGAACCAGCCGCCTCCCGAACTTCCTTGGGAGCATAGTTCTCTGAGGCAATTAAACTAATCGTATCTTGCTGACGCTTAGCCTCCCGCTTAATCAATTCTTTAATAGTCATCGTTCGATTATTCTCTTATTGGTTAAATCCACTATTTTTGAGAGGGGGCGCCGCAGTAGCACTCCGGCATCCACAATCAAATCAATCATTTTAGCCCGGTCGCCTAATTGCTGCAATAATTCCCGGATTGAATACGCTGGCGGATAGCCGCTCAAATTTGCAGAAGTGGTGATGATCGGTTCAACCACATTATGCATAAGTTCCTTAGTAAACCAAAAGTCAGGCAGGCGAATGCCCACCATATCATTATTGCTCACCCAATCTTTCACTAACGGCTTTTTAGCCACTAATACTGTGTAGGGACCCGGGAGATAGGAGTTCGCCTCAGTAGTAATATAGCTATAACGCACCGCCATAGCCGTATCTCGGACTAAGATTGACAAAGGCTTGGTATAATCCCTGCCTTTAATGTAGCGGATCTTCTCTACGGCTTTTTTCGAGCTAATGATCGCCCCCAAGCCGTATACTGTATCTGAAGGGTAAGCGATCACCCCGCCCGAGACCAAAATCCGACCGATTCGAGCCATCGCTCCCCGACCCATGTTTCCTAATGTAAGCTTGATTACCTCCATCCCGCTTAATTATACTAAAATCGCTACTCCTAGAGAGCCTCATGACCAAATACGCCTTTTTATTCGGTAACCACCCCACTTTAAGCTTAGCCGAGCTCCTGAGCTTCTTAGAGAACCACAAAATCCCCTATGGTAAGTATCAATTACTGCACGATATTTTAATCATTGATATCCAGCGCTCTCCAGGCAGCATCGCAGGGCTTCAAGACCAGCTGGGCGGGATTATCAAAATTTTCATTATTAAGGGAGAGTTTCGCGGCAAGGTTTTTGAACTAGAGAAGATTTTAACCCCAGAAAAACTAATCAAAGAATTCTTCGCGCAAAAAGACCGGAAGATCAACTTTGGTATCAGCGTTTATTCCGAACCAGACCCTACTTATGCTGAGTTGAATTGGCTGAATAATTTTGCTTACAACATCAAACGCAAACTCAAAGATACTTACAGCATCCGTTATATTGAAGATCGTTCCATGCGCCTTAGCAGCGTCCAAGTGGAGCGCAACCAGCTCATTGATACGGGCGCCGAAATCTCGCTTATCCGCGATGGCACCAATTATTACATTGGCAAAACCCTGAGTGTGCAAGATTATCAATCTTATTCCGAGCGGGACTGGGATAAGCCTTCGCCGGATGCCAAGTCCGGAATGTTACCGCCTAAACTAGCCCAAATGTTACTCAATTTGACCCGCAGCAATCGCACCCAAGTAATTTATGACCCCTTCTGCGGTAGTGGTATTGTTTTGCAGGAAGCTGCTCTATTGGGCTTAAATATTTATGGTTCGGATATTTCCGAGGATGCTGTAAAAAACACCATCAATAACTTAGACTGGTTTCTCAAATTGAAGAAATTACCCAAAATTAACTTGCGAACTCACATCAAGGAGGCTGATGCCACTAAGATTAAATGGGAGCGCCTGAACTCTCCGGAGGTTGCCATTGTCACTGAACCATACTTGGGGCCGCCCTTAAAACGCATCCTATTTGGTCGCGATGCTGAACAAATCAGCAAAGAGCTGGGACAGTTGTATTACCAGTTTTTTATTAATTCAAAGAAACACTTTGGTTCGGTAAAGAAAATCGGCATGGTTTTTCCTATCTTCAAAACCCGGGATGGTTTGCGCTACGTAGAAATCCTGGATGAAATCAAAAAGCTGGGGTATGTGCCGAAGCAGATCCTTCCCCCCGATATGGTCAAAAAAGACCCTGGGATCAGTAAGCGCGGTGGGTTTCTGTACTCCCGCCCCGACCAACTGATATTGCGAGAACTTTTCGTTTTCGAGAGAACATAGAGAGCTAGGCCAGATTTGGGCCGCCAGACCAGATAACTCTTGACATATTTAAATAAAGCATTATAATAAAGCGTAACCATCACAGACCTGGTCTGCTCTGCCTTTGACGCAGAGCCAGAAAAAGGAGGAACAAAGGATGGTTCTTCGCTCCTTAAGTCTTATGCTGCTGCTCGTGGTGGCTGTGCTTCTTGCCATCATCGTGGTGGCTATAGCCGCGCCCAGCAGCATGTACTGCCGCGGTAGCGGCAACCCGCCCTGCATCATGACGGATGCAGCAGACGGAACGACAAATAATTTCGACTGCGAGATGACCACCGTCCCCACCCAGAACCAGGAGGTGCCGTTGATGACAACGACGGCCTCGGCCCGATCGGGCGTGTCTGTAGCGTACAGCCCCAACTTTAATTGTACGGTCATGCTCATCGGGGCGATCTACGGCGGGTCCGGGAACGACCAGCAACGGGCGGGACAAGCTACCCATTTATATTCATGATTTCCCACAAACGACATTCTGATATCGGGTAGCCTGTTCTATCAAACGAAGACTGATGGTCATTGTAACTGAGGGAGCCCAACAGGGGCTCCTTTTCCTTATCTTGTTTCCTGTTGGGTCATGGTGCGCTAAGTCTTCAAAAATGATTGACTTCAGCCTGACTTTCCTGTAATTTATCAGGGTATTTCTAACCCTTATATTCTAGTCTCTATTCTCTAATCTCTCCCCGTTATGGCACATGTTAAGGCGGGCGGCACCGCAAAAAACCTCAGAGATTCCCAACCCAAAATGCTGGGGGTCAAAATCTATGGCGGTCAAGGTATTCGGACCGGTCAGATTATTGTGCGCCAGAGAGGCCAAAAATACCGCGCCGGAATTGGTGTGGAGATGGGCAAAGATCACACCTTATTCGCCAGAAAAGATGGCAAAGTTAAGTTCTCGGCGAAAAAGGTCCGCAGCGCTGGCATCAATCTCAAAAAGGGCACCTTTGTTAGTGTAATTTAGTTAGCAATACAATACTGAACCATAGCCGCTAATCGCGGCATTTTTATTAATCAGTTACAATGAATACATGAGCGGAACGGTGCAAATCATTGAGCATCCGGCGGACACGGGCATAGAAATTTGGGCAGATACCTTGCCGGAGCTTTTTACCTTAGCAGCCCAAGGCTTAGTTAACACGGGGGTAGAGCATCCCGAAAAAATAACGGCAGTTATCAAAAAAGAAATCTCTGCTACCGGGGCCGATCTTAAAGAGTTAATGATAAACTTTTTATCAGAGTTTTTGTATTTAATTGATACTGAAAATTTTGTGATGGCGAAATGCCAGGTTGATGAACTATCAACCACTAATAATTTCTCTATTCGTGCGACCACCTGGGGAGAAGCCTTTGACCTCACTAAACACGGCTCCGTCACTGACATTAAGGCCATTACCTACCATCAAATGATAATTGAAGAAGTAAATCAACAATGGCACGCTAGAATTATTTTCGATATTTAAATACTAAAGTAACGCTTCGACTTCGCTCAGCGAATAATTCCCGAGCGGAGTCGAGGGATTACACTATCATCTATGCAAAAACAAATTACTTTAGATAAATTACAAAAAATCGACGACTACCACTGGCGGATCCCAAAAGGAACTATCAGCGGGATGAACACTGATGGATTAGTATTTGCTTCTCAAAAAATTCTAGATGCGATTAAGGATGATCTTTCGCTCGATCAAACTGCAAATATAACTACATTGCCCGGGATTGTCGGCCCCGCTATGGCGATGCCGGACATTCATCAGGGTTATGGTTTTCCCATCGGCGGAGTAGCTGCTTTTGACATTAAAACCGGGGTAATCTCTCCGGGTGGGGTTGGTTTTGATATTAACTGCGGTGTACGACTGCTTACTACCGGTTTGCTAGTAGCAGAGGTTAAACCAAGACTCCAGATGCTCACAGACATCCTCTTTAACGAGATCCCTTCTGGATTGGGCTCTAAAGGCCAACTCAAACTCTCCCCAACTCAATTAGAGGAGATGTTGACCAAAGGGGCGCGTTGGGCAGTAGAGCAGGGTTATGGCGAACGAGAAGACCTCGGATTCTTGGAGTCCAACGGGGAAATCAAATTTGCCGACCCTGCCAAAGTCTCCCTCAAAGCCAAACAGCGGGGTTACGCTCAACCCGGTTCACTGGGTTCCGGCAATCATTTTTTGGAAATCCAGGAAATTGCAGAGATTTATGATGAAGGGACAGCTCATGAATTCGGATTGCAACTTGGAGAGGTGACAGTGATGATTCACACTGGCTCTCGCGGGTTGGGCCATCAAGTTTGCACTGATTATGTCAACGTGATGCGTCAAGCTATGAACAAATATGGCATTACCGTGCCAGATATCGAACTCTCCTGCGCGCCAGTAGACTCGCCGGAAGGCCAGGATTACCTTCAGGCAATGAGCGCCGCCGCTAATTTCGCCTGGGGCAATCGGCAGATGATTCTGCACTGGACTAGGGCTACCTTCCAAAAAATCTTTGGTCCCAAAACCTCTATCCAAGTTGTTTATGATGTTGCTCATAATATCGCGAAAGTGGAAAAACATATTTGGGAAGGCAAAGAAGTGGAGGTAATCGTGCACCGCAAAGGGGCTACCCGCGCTTTTGGCCCCGGCCACCCAGAGTTAACTCCGAGATACCAAAAAACTGGCCAACCGGTGCTTATCCCCGGCTCAATGGCAACCAGTTCTTATGTGTTAGTGGGGACAAAGCAAGCGATGGAAGAAACCTTTGGTTCGGTTTGCCACGGCGCGGGAAGAACTCTCTCGCGCCACCAAGCCCTGAAACTACAAAGCTATCCGGAAGCAGTAAAAAAACTAGAAAACTTAGGGTTAATTTTCAAAACTGCCAGCCCGGGAGGGTTATTGGAAGAGATGCCTGAAGCCTACAAAGACATCGATGAGATTGTTGATGTAGTAGATAGGGTGGGGATTGCCAAAAAAGTTGCTCGCTTAAAACCTCTCGCCGTCATTAAAGGCTAGAGCAACGAGGTATTACGGATAACCGCCGCAATAAATTCACGAAACAGAGGATGGGGCCGGTTGGGACGGGATTTAAATTCAGGGTGAGCTTGAGTGCCCACAAACCAAGGATGATA
>CAYGXX010000010.1:0-1660 GCA_964354145.1 uncultured Candidatus Saccharibacteria bacterium | reverse complement strand
TCAATCATCTCTACTAACTGGTTGTCCGGGGACAATCCGGAGAGAATCATACCAGCACGCTGAAATTCGGAGCGATATTTATTATTAAATTCATAACGATGCCGATGGCGCTCGGAAACATCTAATTTTCTATATGCTTCGTAGGCCTTAGTGCCACGAGGAATAATACAAGGATATGCCCCTAGCCGCATCGTGCCACCTTTGTCAGTAATTTGCTTCTGATATTCCATAATATGGATCACTGGATGGAGCGTATTTTCATTAAATTCAGTGCTATTCGCATCATGCCAACTCAACACGTTACGGGCAAATTCAATGACAGCGATTTGCAGACCCAAACATAGTCCTAAATACGGCACCTGATTTTCGCGGGCAAACTGTGCCGCTTTAATCTTGCCTTCAATCCCCCGGATACCAAATCCTCCCGGAACCACATATCCATCACAGCCACTCAAAATCTCGGTCACATCCGCTCCTGCTGATTCCAAACTCTCTGCTTCAATGCGCCTAATAATTACATCCACATTATGATACCAGCCTGCGGCTTTTAGGGCCTCAAATACGCTCAAATAAGTATCTTCCATGGTAGTATACTTG
This sequence comes from uncultured Candidatus Saccharibacteria bacterium, assembly GCA_964354145.1. GTDB lineage: Bacteria > Patescibacteriota > Kazan-3B-28 > Kazan-3B-28 > UBA10110 > UBA10110. The sequence goes on along the minus strand of CAYGXX010000010.1, from coordinate 1,063 downwards.
GCCACCAATCCAACCGTGACTTTGCGCTTGTCCATCAAAATCTTGCTTACCAATTCCCGCCACTCGGCTAAATCCGCTTTATTTTTAGATAGCTTTAATTTATTAGCCACAAACTGGCCGAATCCATAATTTTCTAAAGTCAGGGGCACATTATATACCGTGCGGGCAGTTTCCATCGGCACCACTGCGCTCACTGGCAGACTAGCCGCCAAAGCTATTTTACTAAGGGCAGCTTCATTCACTGGATAATCACAGCGGCATACAATCGCATCCGGCTGAATGCCAAATCCCTGCAATTCCCGCACACTAAATTGAGCCGGGCGAGTTTTAATTTCCTTAGTTACCCCTAACCAGGGCAAAAAAGTAATGTGGATATACATCACATTATTCGGGCCTTGGTCAATCTTTATCTGCCGAATCGCTTCCAAAAAATGCATCCCCTCAAAGTCTCCTACCGTCCCTCCTACCTCTGTAATTACAATATCAGCAGCGAATTTTTCACCGGCTCCCACGATTATATTCTTAATATGATCCGTGATGTGCGGGATAACCTGTACTGTCTTTCCTAAATAATCTCCCCGCCGCTCTTTGGCGATTACCTCACTGTAGACCCGCCCCGTCATCACCGAGCTTTCTTGAGAATAATTTTCATCAGTGAATCTTTCGTAATGCCCCAGATCCAGATCTGTTTCGGCGCCATCATCAGTAACGAACACTTCACCATGTTCGCCCGGGTTGAGCGTCCCGGCATCAAAATTGATGTACTGGTCAAGTTTTTGCATAAATACTCTATACCCGCGGGCTTTCAAGATATTACCGATGGAGGCTGCCGTAATGCCTTTCCCCAAACCGGAGAGAACTCCCCCGGTGATAAAGATATATTTACGCCCTTGCTCAACCACCTCAATTTATTTAATAAATAAGCGAGGGATATGTTCTGGAATCCGGGTAGTGATTTCGTAATTAATAGTGCCTGCCCAGTCCGCTATATCGGTAGCAGTAATTTTTTTGTTCTTACTAGCACCAATAATTACTACCTCATCGCCTTCCTTGGCTTTGGGTC
>CAYGXX010000009.1:0-18512 GCA_964354145.1 uncultured Candidatus Saccharibacteria bacterium | reverse complement strand
CCCGCCCCGCCAAAGGTCAGGGTCATACGTGGAATGGAAACATCTATCATCGCCAGTATCATTCCGTTGACATCGTGGGTAATAGTTTGATTGGCGGGAGTAACAGCATCAGCTATCTTTTGAATAGCCACCCGCTCACTAGCCGTTTCATTGATCGTTCCACTAGAATAGGTGACTGAAGCAAAAATATGCACTTCGCCTGCTTCAGCTCCAACTCGCCGATAAGTAATAGTGGCTTCGCCATCAGGAGCGGAAGGATTAATACTACCGATAAAATCACCCTTGGCTCCATCGTCCTTAGAAAAATTAATCACCAGATTGTCGTCGAAGACATGGTTACCATGAATATTAAACACTTCTGCTTTAATTAAAGCGCTTTCTCCGACGCCCAAAGATTCCGGTACTGCCGATACTCTAACCTGGATATGCGAATCGCTCTGCGCTATCGGAAGCCAAAGATCGCCAATTTTATTACCACCCACACTACCAAGTTTAATTTCGATCTTCAAGATACCAGGAGTAAGCCCTGAAATGTAGGAAAAGCCGGCTTCTCCAAATGCGTCAGTCGTAACCGTAATATTAGTGGGATAGCCTTGAGTGAAAAAGCTACCGCCGCCTTCAGTAATCCCTAAATACAAAGTGGTGTTCACCTGTCCGGAAGCCACCAACTTAAAATTAGTGACTGATTCATCAGCGTACAGCATCAGGTGATTAATATCCGTCGACCAGTCGTTGCCATTTTCGTATTGGAAACTCACTGCGTTCGGCGGAATGAATTTAACAGTAGTAATATCAGGCGGGGTATCCTCCCAAAGTACTAAATCGCCGGTAGCCACCATCGGTGCCGGATTGGCAATACTGTCGCCCTGCCGAGCCGATTCCGGGAACAAAGAAATCCTCCCGTTATTGTCAAACAGGATGCTCGTTTTTTTATAACCGATGATCTGTCCTGCACTGGGTTCATCAGGAGCTTTGATCGGCGGAATATAATAACCCGTGATATCTGCCCGCCCGACCAGGGGAGACCTCACCTCAAATCTGACTATTCCCTGCGCATTGCTGACATTGTTTATGGTAGTGATGTGGTCATTGATAATCTTCTCCCCCGTATCTGGATTAGTATCTTGATTGCGATTAGATTCAATGTTGGTTTCGATACCTACGACGATGTCGTCATAGCGGTCAATCAGAGTTCCGATAACATTGGATTTATCAATATCATCCGCTTTTACCGGACTGGTCGCCGTCAAGATGCTTCTCATACCCGGAACGCCATGGTGAGTAAAGATCAGCCGAGTCTGGTCTAAGGGCGTTCCTAACGCCCCATCGGCTAACCCGGTACCGGTGTTGGTGTCCACCAGATACATCGACAAGAAAAGGAGGTTTGGAGCAGGATAAACGCCTTCCGTATCAAAAGTATTGTAATAAGACGAAACAAAGAAAGCTGCTTGACCTAGGGAGGTTTGGGAGTTACCATCTTCGCCGGCTCCCGCTCCGCCTCGATCGACTAAGACAAATTGGGCATCCCACGCTGGCGAGGGTAAACCACCCGAAGTAGCTAGAGGGGTTCCGTTAATTCTAATCCAATCATCAAGCGCCTCCTTATGAACGGCTGGCTTCGGGCTGCGATTAGTGTATAAAGTTGCGCCCACTCCGACATCTACTAAAGCCGCATCGCCATAATAATCCACAAGATTTAGAGTTACCAAGGCATAGTCATGCCGGTCGGCATAGACTTGCGGGGTGATATCGCCAGACGGCCAGTGATAATAACCTCCCTTATTGTCTGCACTGTCGGGGCGCGTTGGAGTGATCGTGAAGAATGATTTAGAAAAATCTACCGTGCCATGGGCGCCATATTGGAACATCCCCAACGACTCAACCCCCCGGATGGTATTAGGCAAATCATCTCCCCCGCTAACGTTCGACCCCGTGGCTTTATAAATATAAATTTTTTCTCCCCCTTGCACAGAAATTGGCGTCCTCACATCCAAGACAGCTGGGTAAGCTCCGCTGTAAATAGTATTGGGTGTAGTAAATGGATACCAGCCACCTTCACCAGTCTCCCCGGCAGAGTCGGCATAACCGACAGTCTTCGTATTAACCGCTCGCTCATAGGCTGGCACATGATCATTAGTAAATGGTTGCTCTGGGTCAACTAAGAATTCTGTTTGGCCGCCAAACACCGCTGCTAACGCTCCAGCGCTAAATGCAGCCGACCCATAGGTCGCCCCTAAGGTATCGTCTGTTGCCGTCCGGGGCTGCCAGCCGAGGTCTTCTTTGGTCAGTTTTTCCACTCTGCCAGTTGTGAGGATAGAAATTCCCCATGTCGCACTTGACGATCCGCCGCTATGCCGCACACCAGGGATGCCCGACCAACCACTAGTATCCAAGGTACTATTATTCTCGAGCCCTCCGGTGATTAAAGGTTCAACCATATCTGCATCAGGTCCAGGTTTTAGTTGAGCGAAAGCAAAGAAAGCTCTGCCCTTAGATTGTATGTCCTTCTTCAGAGCATATTTAGGCGAGAGGGGTTGGTCATTGAGATTATATTGGTCATTAGTACCTACCCAAATATAACTATTGCCATTCCACTGGTAAGTAATATTACCGGCATATTGATAATCGTGCAACGGGGTAATTGAGTTATCAAAGATAATAAACCCGGCATGGGTACTGTCTGGGCGGGTGATGGGATCAATTTCATCATCGATGACCCAGAAAGTAAATATATTCAGCGGGTAAACAATATCATTAAACAAATATATCCTTTCGATCGGAGATGACCAGGCAGCACCCCCCACTACCCATAGTTGATCGTTTTGCACAAAGGCTTTATGGCCATAACGACCCTGCGGAGCAGGATATATCTGGTATGTCCCAAGGGTGTCAGATATATAAAAATAATCAATTGCAAATCTTAAGTGCTCAATCCGCATGACCTTCCCGACTGTCCAAGTATCATATAGCGTTCCGAGATAATCATTACCGGCAGTGGTAATGGGTACAGATTTCTTACCCAACTCAGTAGTACGCTCGGCCACCAATGGAGATATAGCCGGATTAACGATGTAGTGTTCGCTAACACTAGTTACAAATTTCCCACTTATTAATCCTCTGGTTAAAGTGTCTGCGAGATTCTGGTTTGGGGGCACTACTTGCTGAATATGAACTTGGTCGTCTGCCATCCCAGTTTGCTGTCCACCAACATCTAGGCCACTAATAGTTAGACCCCCCGGATCAACTGTCCCGCCGCCAGCAATGATATTGGCACCAATACCTCCGTTGGGTAAGGCTACCGGCATATTGCCGATAACTGGCAGGCTTCCGTAGACTCCCCATTTATTGATCGCATCATCAGCGGGCAATAGGGGATCTTTAATTTCATATGGGTTTATGCCGCCGCCTACATCAATCATCCAAGTATGGCCTTTGCTAAAGGGATTGCCATAAATTCCGCCAATAATATGAAAACGGTTATTAAATTTAACCACCTCCGGGTAAAAATTCACACCCGTAACTAGCGCCACTGGTTGCCAGCCATTTATTTCGTTAGTTAAATCTAGCCGCTCCACAGTAGAGAACAGTAATGGGGTTTTGGTCCCCTTAAAGGCCGGATCGTCCGGATTAGGAATATGGATATCCCCCGAGATTACATACAAATATCTCAGATCATCGCTTTGTAACACACCAAATTCAGCATGACCCGAACACATATAAGACCAGTTTCCTGTTCCCACAGTTGCCCCGACCTTGCAGGTGGCTGGCGCACTGCCTGACAGATATTCCCAGTTCGCTCCGATAATCTCCCCTGTACCTTTGTCTAACTCAATGCGCTCAACAGTGTTAATTAATCTAAGCCGGTCTTCTCCATCAATTTGTTTAGTTTCAATGCCCCCGATCAAATATAAATACCGCCTGCCAGCGTTAAGGTTGCCCGCGGGAAGCGTGACATCAATCAATTTAGCATTGCTCCGACCAAAATTACTAGATAGTTCTTGGGTCCATTGCTTGTTAAGGTTATCCCCCCAGGGACCAGCTTCTCCTGCCGCGCCGCCGCGCAACCACTTAAACAGGTTAACAATGTCCTGATTAAATAAAACTATCGCCACTAAAACGGCTACTCCCACCAAAAAGAGGGCCACCCGGCGCGGAGTAACCTGACGGCCTTGCCAACCACTAGTTAAATGTTCCCCAATAGACATTAAGTTTTGTTTCTGTTTTTATTCTAACAAAAATCTAGCTACTTTGATTTATACATATATCTACATTATTTTTTATTATACTACACTTTTTGATTTTTGTCAAGAGTAATCTTACATCTGATTATCAGATGTGGTCGAGCCTAAAAAGCTGTGAAACTAATTAAATCGGATAATATTTATCGATGACTTGATGAAGCTTGTCCTCATCGGCAACAACAAACATCACCGGCGCCCCACAAGCATCCTTAACCTCTTGCGTCAGGGGTTCGGACAGATTATCTACCGCAATCATTAAAACATTACTTGGCGTGCGATAGAGAGGCAATATATGATACTTCCGAGCAATTTCCGGAGTTAGGCAATTAACCACCTCCGGATCAATATCAACGTAAGCGAGATCAATCTCGGGAATGCGATGCTGCGCGCTCAGAGCATTTAACAAATCCTGTTTGGTGATCAGGCCTTTGTTAATTAAAATCTTTCCGAGGCGCCCACCGGACCTTTTTTGTTCTTCTAAGGCGATCGCCAAATCTACTGGCGTGATTAAGCCTTTCTTAATCAATAGTTCACCCAATAAAATCGGCGTGGGGGAATAAATAAATTCACTGTGAGCATACATCTTGCGGGCAGCATGTTGGACCATCTCGCTAATCTCTCTGACCGCTTGCTCGGGGTGGGAGATAGATAACAACTTGAAAAAAGCCTGTTTAGAAGCAGTTTGAATGGTAACATCCCCACAACCTGCTAATGTTGCTAAGACGCCGGAGATATCGAAGCGAATATCCTGAACTTGGCGGAGAGGCATCTCGGAACGATTGTGTCGGAAAAAGGATATCAGCTGAGAGTCAATCAATTTATCATCTTTGATTATCCAAATATCAAAATACCAAAAAATCCACTCCATCATGAAATAACTCAAAGCGGCAAATACGGCCAGTCCCGTAGATAAAACTAGATGCGGCCAGAAAAGAGTTAGCTCTACGCTTCCCGTCCACCCCACTGCTAACCATAAACCCAAAATCATTAGCGGTACTCCCACCGTCACTAATGCCGGCACTAATAAATTAATCGGATGGCGACGATAAAATAATTCTCGATGAGTATCGCTTGATGAAACCGCAGAAGTTAAATTACTAGCTAGATTATTCATTGAGGCAAAATAATAGCACCTATGCTAGCTAAAATAACAGACAATAGTAAAATGGAGCCTCCCAGAATAATGTAGAACCACATCGCCGCCATCACCCGGGGGACTTGCCCGTCATAGAGCTCTGATTTATATCTAATAATATGATAGACAATTAGACCGCCGTAGCTGAGGGCAGCCAAAAACAAAATGACATAAATAATAATGGCGGTTAAACTCATATTAATCAAACATTTTAGCCGGTGGGGACTCTTGACTCGCGTGCGGCTCTGGTAATCCCAGATGCTGATAAGCTTGGTTTGTCGCAACCCGACCTTGCGCCGTCCGATTCAAAAAACCGGACTGTAACAAATACGGCTCATACACTTCCTCAATGGTCTGTTTTTCCTCAGCGATGGCGGCAGCGATTGCTGCAATCCCCGCCGGACCGCCCTTAAATCGTTTGATGAGACACTCTAAAATCTTGCGATCAACGAAATCTAAGCCATCTGCGTCAATCGTCATTAACTCCAGTGCTTCCCGGATAATCTGAGGGGTAATCTGTCCGGTATTTTTTGCCTGGGCAAAATCTCGCACCCTTTTTAGAATGCGATTGGCCGTCCGTGGAGTACAGCGGGAGGCCCGGGCAATAATCTTAGCATTGGCTGGGTCTAAATCAACCTGCAAAATTCTAGCTGATCTCTGCAGAATTGTCTCGATATCCTGTTCACTATAGAAATCTAACCGATAGGTGGCGCCAAACCGATCCCTGAGCGGTGAGGATAAAGCCCCCGCTCGGGTGGTCGCTCCGATCAAAGTGAATTTAGCCACATCGATGCGCAAAGAGCGCGCCGCCGGACCCTTACCAATAATAATATCAATCGCATAATCCTCCATCGCGCTATACAAGACTTCTTCCACCTGACGACCTAAGCGATGAATTTCATCGATAAACAAAATGTCGCCATCGTTTAGGTTGGTTACAATGGAAGCCAAATCCCCTGGCCGTTCAATGGCAGATCCAGAAGTAGCCCGCAGACCCCCGCCCATGCTGCCGGCGATAATATACGCCAGAGTAGTCTTGCCTAGCCCCGGAGGACCAAACAATAAAATATGATCTAGGGGGTCGTTCCGCTGTTTAGCTGCCTGGATAGCAATAGCTAAACTCTGTTTGATCTTTTCCTGCCCCACATACTCAGTAAAGGTCTTGGGACGCAAAGTCCGATCAAACTCCTCCTCGTCCTTTTTTATCCGCGCATCGGCCACCCGAATGCCATCTTCTTCCTTAATCGCCATATCCCTATTATAGCGAAGAAACTGCCCAGACCCCACCTACTGTCAACATGGTGACAATAATGCCAGCTCCTAGGATACCAAGAAGCAAACTCGGAATCGCGTATTGCCACTTAATACCAAAGACATATGCCACTAGCGCACCTGTCCAACCGCCTGTCAGGGGGAGAGGTATGGCTACAAAAATCATCAGCGCTAAACTACCATACTTATCAAAACTGGCTGCGTGGCGGTGATAAGTATGAGTAAATAACCAAATGAAAAACCTGTCGATGGGTCGCCCAAGTTTCCTTAAACCATAAGTTATGGGCCCTAACAAAAAATAGAGCAATACTACTGGAATAGCATTTCCAACAAAGGATAACCCCAAAGCTAACCAGGGGCTTAGCTGATACAAACCCATCCCCAGAGGGATAGCAGCCCGCAACTCTCCCAGAGGCGTCATCGCCATCAGAAATACTACCCACCAACTAGCAGGGACCATCTACTTCAAGAAATAATAAATTATAAGCCCCAGGCCCATTACTATGACATAATAAGCAAAACTTTTCAGGGAATATTTCTGATAGAATTTGAGTAGCCAACGAATCACCAACATACCGGATAACCAAGATACGATAAAAGCCACTACCCAAAACCAATAATCTCGTGTGATGGTGTGATGAATGATGGTTTGATACAAGCCGTACCCCCCCGCGGTGGCCACCACCGGAGCAGCCAACAAAAAAGAAAATCGCGCTGCGGCTTCGCGCGTTAATCCTGCATACATTCCTCCAAGTAAGGTAGCTCCTGAGCGGGAAATCCCCGGCAGAATAGCGAGAGCTTGGGTGAGACCAATACCCAAAGCTCCCCAGCCAGTAAGCGGTTGGCTATTTTTGAGAGGCTTAACCAAAGACTCAAATAATAAATATCCCGTTCCTGTTACCACCAACAAAGCCGCTACCGTGAGAAGAGAACGCCAATGGCTCCCGATCCAGGCGTTGCCCAGATAACCGGCGAGCAAAGCCGGGAGGGTCGCTAAAACAATTAACCCCAATAAGCGACGGTCAGTGGGCAATCCAGTTTTAGTCTCTTTTTTAGCTCGAGTTAGAGTTAGTATTCGCCACCAGTCACCGCGGAAATAAACTAAGATCGCCATCATGGTGGCCAAGTGCAAAACGGCATCAAAAAAATTACCAGGATCATCGATATGCAAAAATTCACGGACGATAATCAAATGCCCTGACGAACTGATCGGCAAAAATTCAGTGACTCCTTGCACTAAACCGAGGATGCCTGCCTGGATAAGATGCCATAACATACCGCCATTCATAGCTCTATTGTACGGTAATAGTCCACCCAAAGGCAGGGCCAAACCAAGTCACATACTCGGCGACTAAGCGAAAATTCTCCCGATATATTCCGGGTTGAGAAGGAGCCTTGATCATAAAAGCCAATGTGATACGCTCCCCGGGACCTACCGCAAAACCCATGTCAGCCACCCGATTATCACTCAACCAGTTGTTAGCTAGGCTACTAGCACGATCATAGGGATTCACCGTACCCAACTTCACTACCCCGTATTGAGACACCCCTCCCGGTGCGATCCACTTGGCCGTCCCCGTATTTTTAATTTCTACCTGTAACATCCCGACTTGGCTCGGCGCTAACAACAAGTTGGCGGATTTATAAATGAGATTGGCATCGTAATTCGCGATGACCGGATCAACTCCACCATTAGCCACCGTTATCTCCCAATAAATCTTCAAGTCAGGCAACCAGGTAACATACTCCGCTACGGGATTAAAATATTCCTTATAAACACCGGGTTGGCTGGGGGCTTGCACGGTAAAAGTAAACCGACCAGTCTCTCCAGGATTTACTGTCGCTTGTTGGAGAGTGGCCACCCGATTAATCGAGATCCATTCATTGAAATAGAAATTACTGCGCCGGTCTAAGGGTTGAGCAGTGCCAAGGCGCACCTGTCCATTCGGGATACTCCCTTGACCAAACCAAGGCATATTCCCCGTATTGCGCAAGTCTAACCACAAAGTGGCATACTCTCCTGGCGCTAAGACTCCTGTCTCACTCTGGGCAACTTTAGTAGCACTGTATTTCGGAACGCCACCCAGAGGATCAAAGGTTAAGGTCAGCTCCCCTAAACCCACCCCGGAAGTTATATCCGAAAAGACAAGCAATTTATTTCCTGCCACAGCGGAAGTAATCTCAAAACTTATTGCTCCCGACCCATCCGTATTCCCCAAACCAATATCCCGTTTATCAACAACCTCGCCATTCCAAGTAACCGGGCCATTGATGTAAGCGCGGATCTGGTGATTCATCAAGGGGAAATCATTGTTAGTGACTTGCACTGATATCCTGATTCTACTTTGGTTGTCCGCCAGAGCATGAGAGCTACTGGAGGTAATCCTGCCAACAATATGGTCAGTAATCTGAGTTGATCCTAAAGCACTGGCAGCATTAATTATCCCGCTACCATACTCCAATGTATTACTGTAACTAGAGACTGAACTCTTGATAATATTTTCTACCTGGGTAGGGGACAGGGCAGGATTACGCGCTAAAATCAATGAAACTAGGCCCGTGACATGGGCAGCAGCAAATGACGTGCCTGAGCCATAGGAATAGGAGTTAGTGCCGACATAATTAGCCATCAAAACATTTATACCTGGCGCTACTACATCCAGGTTAGAACCGTAGTTAGAAAATGACGCTCGCTGCCCAGCATTATCCACTGCCCCCACCGAAATCACATTACTATAAGCGGCGGGATAGAGTAATTGATTCTGACTATTATTGCCTCCCGCTGCCACAATGACTACACCCCGAGCCACTGCGTAATCGACAGCCTCCTTTAACTCAGTGCTATCAAAATAAGTACCAAAACTCATATTAATCACTTCAGCCCCGTTGTCTGCTGCGTATCGTAAGGCCCTGGCTACATCATGATATTCACCGCCCCCGGCACTATTCAAGGCCTTCAGGACCATCAACTGACACCCCCAATTGACCCCGGCCATACCGATGCCGTTGTTGGTATTGGCTGCAATAACGCTGGCTACTCCAGTGCCATGTCCATTCTGATCCACAATGTCAGCGGTATCATTCATAAAATTATAACCCTGGTAATCATCAACATAGCCGTTGCCATCATCATCTCGGCCATTACTGGGAATTTCATCAGCATTGACCCATAGCCGATAGATTAACTCTTCATGATCCGGATTAACTCCCGTATCAATAAGAGCAACTATCTGGCTGCTGTTGCCAGTGGTAACATCCCAGGCTGGCGGGAGCTTAATTTGATTAAGATTGGTCTGTTCAGCAAACCGCGGATCATTGGGGGCTTTAGCAATCATAATCGGCCATTGCCCATCAGTACCCGGAGTAACAGTGTAAGATTGCCCCCGCACTGAAGAAATTGGCGCCAAACTAATCAGCAAAACTGCCGCGATCACCCAACTGCTCCACCTAAATTTTGTCATACTAAATATTCTCTTGGTATTGATGACCATACTATAGATTTTACCGTATCAGAAAACATTATCCAAACAAAAGAAAAAACCCACTTGGCAAAGTGGGTATAAGAACAGGATTGGATCTGTTATTCTCTGGTGTAGGGGAGAACGTCTGACCTAGTGAGTGATCAAAATGCCTATCGACCAGGCAAAGACATTTTAGTATAGCATAATTTTTTCCCCGATCCCTTTTACTAAACAAAAAAGAAAAGGGCAGGAGTGGATCGGGTTATGAGCCTTCCTCTCCTACCCTGACCGGCATCTCGTGCCGGGCGGTTATCATTATTATATTATAACCAAGAATAATTTACTATAACAGATAGGCTGACCTACAATGTTTTTGGTATGATAGCTTATATAGAGGGGCCCATAGCTCAATGGTAGAGCAACAGCCTTTTAAGCTGGGGACGAAGGTTCGATCCCTTCTGGGCCCACCAAAAACTGTCATGCACTGAAAGTGAATGTCAGTTTTTGGTTGACTAATTAGATCGAACCTTTGGGAAAGGGGATCCGAAAAATTATTGCGGCGAAGCCGCTAACGGTAACCCGAGTAGCTGGCGCAGATTAAATTCTTGCACGTTGGATGGTCGTTCAATCGATTGCGCAGAATTAAATTTATCAAGACTCACAATAATAGTAAAATCAGCGCGTTGACTAGCCGAATCCTCATACCAACCCTTCACATTTCCTCGCATCAATCGGTGATCACGCTTATTAATCCAGAATTCATAATTGTAATCACTGAGTACGGCGGCCCAATGCTCCCAATTAACATTGCCAACCGGATTGATAATCGCAGCCCAGTCCTTTAGAAAGGCTTGCAGGACATCACCGTCAAGAGCCACCTGCCAATGATAGACCCTCGCCCCGTTCACCGTTTCATCAGGGAACTTCTGTACCACATTAAATAATTTGCTTTGAGCCAATAATACCCGGATTTGTTGCATCTGTTCGGAAGTTAGCGGCTGGCTAGCACCCAACCATTCCTGATTCTGTCCACTGGATTTGATCTGATACCACCGGTTATCGGCAGACAGCGAAAAGGGCAAGCCCAGCGGCATAGCAATGCGAGTAACCCGAAAATAATTGCAGTCTGGAAAACTTCTAATCTCCGCCCCAATCTCCGTTTTTCCTTCACTGCCCATCCCGCTGATAACTAAACTTAATAAATACTTTAGATTACTCACATCAGCTAAATTAAACCGACCAGTCCCCGTAATCTGCAAATCTTGTAGTCCTTGCAGAAGGGGGAGGGCAGATTTACCTACTAATTTGAACTCACCTGAAAACTCTCCTTGCTCCAGTTTGCTCATCACTTGGACCATCTTTTCCAAAACCACGGGCGGCTCCTCGGCTTTTATCCCGCAACCACCGAGGATTAACAAACCAAGCAATACCCCCCAAAGCCATTTTTTATTTCTCATACCATAAAAAGCTTAAAGGCTATGCTTGATTGTAGGCTACTTAGAGAGCTTTGACAAGCCCGCCAGTCGCGGCCGACAGGGTAAGCCGCATCACTTTTCGCGAATGATGTGACAAGCTGAGTTTTAAGTATAATGGAAAGGGGAAACTATGCTCAAACCGATTACCGAAATAATGGGGGCCCGATTGGTTGATTTAGATAACAGCCAAACTTTAGGTGAGGTTACCAATTGGGTAATCGACCCGGACAAAAAACAAATCAGCGCTTTAATTGTTAAGTCTGGAGGGATATTCGCCCGCACTCTGGCGGTAACCACTATCGACATCATAGAATACGGTCCTAAAATGGTAGTGGTGAAAAACCGAGAGGCTCTCGTCCCTCCTAGTGAGATTGTGAACTTACCTGGGTTAATGCGCCGAAAATATCACGTCATTGGCAGCCCCGTGATCACCGTGTCAGGGAAAAAATTGGGACTAGTAGAGGATTTATTATTTGAAACTACCGACTCGACTATCCAAAAAATCTATGTCCGGCCAGGTGTTTTAGGTATGTTTAATCAACCTGATTTAATTATCCCGGCAGATAAAATCGTCGCGATTGAACAAAAAAAGATTGTGGTCACGGATGACAGCGGTGATTGGCAAGCTATCAAACAGACCGCCCTCTCCGAGTCATAGTGAGAAAAGAGAGAAGCTTTATCCCTCAACATCGCCCCCGCCCCTACTTGTGCGAATTTTCTCCCTGAACCAATTTTGATGCGATCGCACAAATATTGCACCACCAAATCACCCCTCTTAAGATAAGAGGGGTAGGGGAGTTATGATACATCTCTACAACAACATAACCCCACCCAACCTCCCCTTATCTTAAGGGGAGGAGACGAGAGAGGAGCAGGTTCCGACTGCCAATTAAACCTTAAGCACCACTCCCATCCTTTGCATATCCCGTTTCGCTTCCTGATAGTTCGGCAGGTTTTGGATCTTATTGAACTCCTTTTTTAAGAGTGAGGGCTGTAATTTATGTACCAATTTCCCGAATTTAACCAAAGCTTTCAGGGTAGAGGGAGCATAGTGGAGATCTAAACTATATTTAAACCGAATAGCCCGGAGGACCCGCAAGGGATCTTCCTTTATGCGTACTTCCGGTTCACCGATAAAGCGCAAAATCTTATTCTCTAAATCCTTAATGCCGCCAACTGGGTCAAGAAAATGATTACTCTTGGGGTTCCAATAGATAGCATTGATAGTAAAATCTCGCCGCAAAGCATCAGCTTTAATGTCCTGATGGAAAGCTATCTTAATGGGAGTGCGTCGAATATGGTTAAACTGCGGATCATATGTATCTTCCCGAAAAGTAGTGATTTCGTAGTCAATGTTGTGCCATAAAAAGGCGACCACCCCAAATTTCACATCTACCCGAGTCGGCACAATCTGTCGCTGCAGTAATATTTTATCAGTTTCAGAAGGAAGGGCAGATGTGGCGATATCAATATCTTGCGCGCTGTAGGATTTCCCGGATATAGCATTGCGGGACTGGTTACCCACTAAATAAGCCTTATAGCCTGCTTCTTGGAGCCACCCGACCGGGGCAAAATGATCTTCCATAGCTTTATTGTAACCCAAACAAGAGCTCCGCATTAGCCGTGCTCTGGTTAACTACCTCTTCTAACTCCGCCTCTTTTAATTCAGCTATCTTAAGGGCTATCTCTTTTACCCACATTGGCTCATTGCGTTCCCCGCGATGCCCCACAGGCGGTAAATAAGGAGCATCGGTTTCTAGAAGCAACCGATCTAGTGGAGTATTACGCACTGCCTCCCAGAGGCTTTCACGATCAGGGTAAGTAATCATCCCATTAAATCCAATATAAAATCCTCGCCGCAAAAACTCCTGCAAATAGCTTGGACCAGCCGAGAAAGAATGGATTACCCCAGGAGCCCGATCCTTTACATTAGGTAAATACACCTCATCTAAAACCTTCAGCATGTCTCGATAGGCATCCCGGCAGTGCAACACCACCGGTTTGCGAGAGCTAATGGCCAAGCGCAGTTGTTCCACAAAAGCCGCTTTCTGACTCTCTTGTGAAGAAAGATTGCGATAATAATCCAGTCCGATCTCTCCCACTGCTACCACTTTCGGATGGCGCAAGTAAGCAGCTAACCCAGCCGGCAAATAGTCCAGGGATTTGCGAGCATCATGGGGGTGCACCCCTACGGTGGCATAAATCTCTTTGTATCTACTGGCTAAATTGACACTCTCGCCGGAAGATCTCAAATCAGTGCCAACATTAATTAAATAAATTAAGCCCGCTTGCAAGGAACGCAGGATCGTTTTTTCCATATCGCGATGATACTGGGGAAAGTTTAAATGACAGTGAGTATCCACATAGTTCATCGCACGATGGCTAGCCAAATAACTACCCCCACAATCGCCAAACTAGATAAAATGTTTTTCCATCCCAGTTTTTCGTGCAAATAAACAGACGACAATAAATAAACCAGAATAGGGGATAAGAATAAGATGCCCATAGTTAAGCCAATGCCTACTCCCTGGTAGGCAGAGTAGACAAATACGCTGGTAGCCATGGCGCTAATGGCAATCAGCAAAAAATAAGGAATCTGTTTGGGAGTAATTTTCATAATCTTGCCTCTTTCCAACACCCACAAAAACAAGGCGGTGACGATACAGCGCACCAAATACATAGCCAGTGGCGAATAAACTGCGAGGAGCTGTTTAATCACCACGGCTTCCAAGCCATGCAACAAGGAAAACCCTATAATAGCCAGCAAAGGTTTAGTCAACTTGAGCCGCTGGTGATCCACATGCGACCAAGCCAAGGCGAAACTAGCAATGGCAGCAGCGAGGTAAACATGCCAGGAGCGTTCGCTGGCGTAAAACAGGCTGGCAATGACAATGGCGACTATCGGATTAAAAAGCAAAAAAGGCTCAATCTCTGATATCTTCTCGTACTCTAAACCAAAATAGTACAGCAGATTATAATTAGCTGCCAGGAACGCCAGTGCTAAAAGCAACCACAAATAGTATGGCTGGGTAGCCTCTGGCTTGATTACGACCAGCCAGGGCGAAACGCATAACCCCACTGCGACAACCCACAAAAAGAGCCACCAAGCAAAAGATTTATAATCGAGGGCTCTAAACTTAACAAAGACTCTCTTGGTGACAACGAGAGTAAAAGCATCGAAAACTACCGCCAAAAACGCATACAACATTGGCTATGATTTTTTAGGAAATAGGATCCCGGGCTGACCGAGGGGGGCGCCCACCGCCAAATTATCAGCATCAATAGCGAAATTAGCTTCATTAATAGGAGATAAACCAAGCTGTTCACGAATCTTACGGGACGTCTCTGGCATAAATGGATGCAGGGCAAGGCTGATCTGGCGTAAACTCTCCAAGATATAATAAACTATTTCCCGAGCCATATCCGGATTGGTAGGAAATTGCTCCCAGGGTTTTCTAGTGTCAATGTAAATATTAGCTGCTTTGACTTCCGCCATAATGTCCTGAATGGCTCTATCTAGTTCTAAACTGGCCATATGTTTTTTGAAAGGCTGCCAAAACTTGCTCGGTCCATACTGATCTCGCGGCGAGGGGACATGCCCATCAGAAAACTTTTTCGCCATCACTATCGCCCGATTGAGTAAGTTGCCAAGATTATCAGCTAATTCGTTGTTGTATAAATCAATAAACCGCTTCCAGGAGAAATCACCATCGCCGGTAGTAGGAAGCTCCCGCAAAAGATAGTAACGCAAGGCATCTGCGCCGTAGGTGTCCACTACCTCGACTGGATCAATCACATTCCCCAGGCTCTTGCTCATTTTTTGCCCGCCGGAAGTGATAAATCCGTGTACCAAAATCTTTTTAGGCAAAGGAAGCCCCGCTGAAAGCAACATTCCGGGCCAAATCGCTGCATGAAAGCGCAAAATATCTTTGCCAATGCAGTGCAAGTCAGCCGGCCACCATTTAGCAAACTCCGCTTCGTCTCTACCATAACCAATCGCACTAATGTAATTGGACAGGGCATCACACCAGACATACATAGTTTGTTCCGGGTCGCCGGGTACCGGCACCCCCCACGGAAGTTTGGTTTTGGGTCGGGAAAAACTTATATCGGTTAGCCCTGACTCAATCACATTCAAGACTTCTTTGCTGCGCCCTTCTGGAATGATCTCTAATTCTTTGGTTTTAATCTTCTCCGCAATTCTATCGGCGTATTTAGACAACCGAAAGAAATAATTTTCCTCTTCAATCTTCTCCGGCTTCGATTTGTGTAAGGGGCATTTGCCCTCCACTAAATCTTTTTCCGTGACATATGCCTCGCACCCCACGCAGTACAATCCCACGTACTTATCTTTGTAGATATCTCCCGCGGCAGTTAGTTTTTGCCAAAGTGCCTGAGCTCCCGGCCAGTGCCGCCTCTGGTCACTGGTGCGGATAAAGTCATCGTTAGATAAATTCAAAACCGATTTTAGTTTGGCAAACAAGGCTGAGTTGCGATCGGCGATTACTCTAGGCTCCACTCCCTCATCCCGGGCGACCTGGGCGATCTTGCTGCCATGCTCATCAGTCCCGGTCAAAAACCAGGTGGGATGACCATTCAGGCGATACCACCGCGCCAGCGCATCCGCCTGCAGAAGCTCCCAGGCAAACCCCACATGGGGCGCTGCGTTGATATAAGCGATGGAGGTTGTGATATATTTCTTTTCCACTTAAACTAAGGTTGACTTCTCGCCATGCTCGAAGAATATTACTGCGATAGCCCTCCATAGCCCATTGGGCGAAGGACGGGTTCGAGCCTGCCTGCCGGCAGGCAGGCGCAGTGAGAACTAAGATATAAACCAACAAATCAACTCCTATTATAAGCTAATGGCTAAAATCACCAAAATAGTCAGTCAGAGCTCTAACCCAGATCGGGTGAATATTTTTGTGGATGACAAATTCTTAACTGGGATTGACAAATTCACCTGGATTTCCCACAACCTAAAAGTAGGGACAGATGTATCTCCTAAGCTCTGTGAAGAGCTAAGAAAACAAGATATCAGAGGGAAAGCCTATGATAAGGTTTTAAAATTATTATCGTATCGCTCCCAAAGCATTTTTGAAGTTCGTCAAAAACTTAAGACCAGATTTGAGCCCGAGACCATTACGCAAACTATTACTCGTTTAAAAAAAGAGGGGTGGCTAGATGATCAAAAATTCGCTGAACATTGGGTGAAAGAACGCAGCCAAACTCGGTTAAGAAGTATCGTCCACTTAAAAGCCGAGCTCATCCAAAAGGGGATAGCCGAAAACATCATCCGAGAAACCTTATCTTCTCCAGATCTTATTGACCACGAATTAGAAACCGCCATCAAGCTCGTGGTCAAATTCAAACATTCAAAAACTCCCGAGAAGCTCCGCGCTTATCTTGCCAGAAAAGGATTCAGTTATTTAGTAATCACCAAGGCAATTAAATCCAATGGCTCAACCCACTAAGCCGTTGAAGTTCTGTGTCTTTAACCCAGCCATTGGAGCGGAAGCGTACGGTATTCCAAAAAATTACCGCTGTGAAGCCTACGCTCGGGGAGTAAAGAAAGAGTTCTCGCTATGCCTGCCTGCCGGTAGGCAGGCTCGAACAGTAAACTACTTCTCTAACCCAAGGATTTTGGCGATTCTTTCTTGATCAAAACCTAAAATCACTTCTTCTTTACCGTCATCAAATACGATAACACTCACTGGCACCCCCATTTGCCCCGTTTTTTTAATCATCTCCATCCCCTTGGCTGGATCAGCTGCCACATTGATATCGGTAAAAGGAATCTTATTTTCGGTCAGCCAGTCTTTTAACATAAAACAATAACCACAATTGGGAGTTGAAAAAATCTTGTACTCTTTTAGCCGAGCCATATTCCTTGTAATTAACCAACAATGACTAGTATATCACTATTTTAGATTGGGTCCCGCGCGCTTTATATCCTATCCGGGCATTGGAGGAGAGGCTCTGGTTCTTAGCTCCAGCCCTTGGAGCTTGGTCTTTTTAAGGCGGGCATTGGAGCTTTGGCGCCAGGTATTCTAAAAATTACTAGCGCGTGAAGCCGGTATATACCGGCGAGAACAGCCAGGTAATTTTTAGCTAAATACCAAGCCAGAGCGACTGCCCGAAGATTTTGGTTACTTTTCTCGGAAAAGTAACGTTAAAGTCTTCCACGAAGTTGCATCGCTGTATAAACCCTTTGTAAAGCCAGAATAAAGGCAGCTACCCGCAAATTGACTTGCTGGGTTTTGGCAATTCCTAAAACTTCTCGCGTTGCTCGAAGAATAATTCTTTGCAGCTTTTCATTCACTTCTGCCTCTTCCCAATAATAACCCGAGCGATTTTGCGCCCATTCAAAATAACTAACAGTTACTCCACCGGCATTAGCTAAAATATCCGGTATTACTGTGATACCGCGGGAGTTTAAAATGGCATCACCTTGTTCACTCACAGGATTATTAGCCATCTCCAGAACTAATTTGGCTCTGATTTTATCCGCATTGGTAGCGGTTATTTGGTTATCCAGCGCTGCCGGAACTACAATATCTACACCTAGTTCCAATAACTCGGCATTAGAAATGATTTGGGCGTTAGGAAAATTACTTAAACTACCAGTTTGGTGTTTGAATTGCAGTACTGCAGCCACATCTAAACCAGCAGGGGAGTATAAACCAACTTGAGAATCGCTGATCGCCACCACTTGATATCTCGTGTCTTCCGCTAATAATTTCGCCAATCCGCCCCCCACATTCCCAATGCCTTGAATCGCCACTTTGTATGACAGATTTTCTTCGTCATTCCGGACTTGACCCGGAATCTCGTTTTCCTGTGCTAGAGATCCTGAATCAAGTTCAGGATGACGGGGGGGTGGTTCAGGATGACGGGGAAAACGAGACAATATTTCGTCCAGAATAAT
>CAYGXX010000008.1:0-19575 GCA_964354145.1 uncultured Candidatus Saccharibacteria bacterium | reverse complement strand
TGCTCACGTGGATTGCCCGGGTCATGCTGACTACATCAAAAATATGATTACTGGCGCCGCTCAGATGGATGCCGCTATTTTGGTGGTGGCAGCAACTGATGGTCCGATGCCGCAGACCAGAGAACATATCCTCTTAGCTCATCAGGTAGGAGTGCCTCGGATGATTGTTTTTATCAACAAGACGGATATGGTAGATGATCCTGAATTAGTTGACTTAGTTGAGGAAGAGATAAGAGATCTCTTAACTAAATATGAGTTTCCGGGCAAGGAAGTCCCGGTGATCAGAGGTTCTGCCCTCAAGGCGATGGAGAATCCTGGTGATGAGGCAGCTACCAAGCCGATTTGGGATCTCTTAAATGCGATGGATACCTATATTCCTGATCCCGTCCGGGTGCTAGACAAGCCTTTCCTGATGCCGGTAGAAGATGTCTTTTCTATCAAAGGGCGAGGGACGGTAGCCACGGGTAGAGTAGAGCAAGGGATAGTGAAGATTAATGAAGAGGTTGAAATCGTTGGTTTGAAGCCCACCCGGAAAGTAGTAGTCACTGGTGTGGAGATGTTCCGCAAAATGTTAGACCAGGGTCAAGCGGGAGACAATATTGGTGTTCTGCTACGGGGCATTGAACGCAATGAGATCGAAAGAGGCCAAGTTTTAGCCAAGCCGGGCTCCATCACCCCCCACACTGATTTTGAGGCTGAGCTCTATGTCCTGAGTAAAGAGGAAGGCGGTCGGCACACTCCTTTCACTAAAGGCTATAAGCCACAGTTTTACATTCGCACTACCGATGTGACTGGTGAATTGGAATTACCAACTAGCCAAGAGATGGTGATGCCTGGTGACACGGTTAAGTTAGTGGTCAAATTGATTGTTCCCGTCGCCATGGAGGAAGGCCTCCGGTTTGCTATTCGGGAAGGCGGGAAGACGGTCGGCGCCGGGGTAGTGACTAAGATTATCAAATAGAAAGGTTGTTGAAACCCGGTTCTGTAAGACTGGGTTTTTCCTCCCCATATATTAATTGAAATTTTACATGGCTAAGGGGACAGCTAGTAAAAAGCAAGACAGCAAAGAAACTGCTAGCAAACAGCGCATTCGTATTCGATTGAAAGCTTATGATCATCGGATTATTGATCAGTCGGCTAAATTGATTGTGGAGACAGCGGAGCGTACAGGAGCCAATGTCGTTGGTCCCATCCCTTTGCCCACGGAAAAGAAAATTTACACCGTGCAGCGATCAACCTTTATTGATAAAGATTCTCGGGAGCAGTTTGAAATGAGAATTCACAAAAGATTAATTGAAATTACGGATCCCCGTCCCAAGACTATCGATGCTCTCACTAATTTAAACCTGCCCGCGGGAGTGAGCATTGAAGTTAAAATGTAATCTCTGACAATTAATAAATTAAGCTAGATTCCGCTGCCGGGGGTAAGTCCCGCAGCTGAAATCTTATTTATGTAGAAAAATGATTGGTTTAATTGCCAAAAAATCGGGTATGTCACAGCTGGTTTTGGAGAACGGCGATATCGTCGGAGCAACTTGGTTAGCGGTCCAGCCTAATTCGACAGTCCAGGTCAAAACTCCGGACAAGGAGGGTTATGCGGCCATTCAATTAGGGGTTGGCGAAGCTAAAAAATATACCAGGCCTCGCCGAGGGCATCTAAAAGGTTTAGACGCCAAGGTTTTGCGAGAGATTAAAGTGGCCGATCCTAGTAAGTATCAGCGGGGAGGTCAAATCGATGCAGCCATATTTGAGGTAGGTGATCGGGTGATGGTCACTGCCATATCTAAAGGTAAGGGGTTTGCCGGCACGATCAAGCGGCATCACTTTAAAAGCGGTCCGGGCTCCCATGGTCATGATCATCATCGTCAACCAGGGTCAATTGGTGCTATGGGTATTGCTCGAGTTTTGCCGGGCCGGCGGATGTCTGGCCATATGGGAGATCGTCAAGTTACTACCAAGAACTTGCGAGTAGTTTTAGTTGATGTCGCTGGTCAGCGGATTGCCTTAAAGGGAGCGGTTCCCGGCGGGAATAAAAGTTTTGTTTTAATTAAGAAATATGCCTAGAAAGAATATTATTCAATCAGGTAACGTGGCGATGAGCGAGCCTACCACTGCGATAGTCAAGGTAGAGGCTACTGAGTTTGCCGGAGCTCAAGTGGCTTTGCCGGTATTAGGTCAGTTGGTGGTTGACTTGCAACACAATCAGCACCACGCCACTGCCCATACTAAAACCCGCGGTGAGGTAGCGGGGAGCACTAGGAAACCCTGGCGGCAGAAGGGGACGGGACGGGCACGAGTAGGCACCAGGAGAACTCCACTGTGGCGGGGGGGTGGCCGAGTTTTTGGCCCTAGATCCACTCGTAATTTCCAGCATAAGATCAATTATAAGTTGTTGTTCCCAGCGCTGCTTACTGCTCTGTCCCAAAAAGCTGCGGCGGGAGAAGTCCTCTCTATCGACAAGCAATATGGGGGTGGGAGCCAAACTAAAACAGCTCTGCAATTTTTCCAGGGCAGTCTAGATCCGCAGAGCAATCTGGTTATTACCGCAGCAGCCGATCCCGCTCTTCGCCAAGCAGTTCGCAATTTGCCGTATGTCACCCTCCGCTCCATCAGTCAAGTTAATTTATTGGATGTAGTTACCCATCGCCATATCATTTTCTTAGGGGAGGCGCGGCAGGCTCTCCTGCTTAGGTTAAACCAATGAGTAGTTTAATTATTTATCAACCAGTGGTTTCTGAAAAAAGCGTGAGCCTAGGCGCCGGTAACGTCTACACTTTTAAAGTTGACCCCCGCGCTAATCTCCCCCTAATTAAACAGGCGGTCGAAACGTTATTTAAAGTTAAGGTGAAGTCGGTGAATGTGTTAAATGTTCCCGGTAAGCCCAAAAAGGCGGACCGGCTGAAGGTCCGGAGGGCACATTGGAAAAAAGCCATTGTCACCTTGATGCCCGGTCAGACGATTAAATTATTTGAGGAGAAAAAAGATGGCAGTTAGAATTTTAAAATCTAACAATGCCGGTCGCCGGAGCGGGATTAGCGTGATTGACCACGCCAGTGCAGTATCTTCCCGGGCTCCCTTGAAATCTTTACTTAAGGGCAGGAAGAGGCCCAGCGGAAGGAATTCGCGCGGGGTAATTACTGTCCAGGGTCGAGGGGGCGGGGCTAAAAGAGCTTGGCGAGAGGTAGATTTGAAACAAACCAAGTTAGGGATTCCGGCTACCGTCCAGAGTATTGAATATGACCCTAATCGGTCAGCTTACATCGCTTTAATTAGTTTTCTTGATGGTGCCAAGACTTATATTGTCGCTCCGGCGGGCTTGAAAACAGGGGATAAGATAGTTTGCAATCTCAATACCAAGATTAAGCCCGGAAATCGATTAATGCTAAAAAATATTCCTACGGGAGTGGCTATTCATAATATTGAATTACAACCTGGCCACGGTGGGCAGATTGTGCGCTCGGGGGGAAGTAGCGCGGTGATTCTTGGCTTTGATAAAGGCTGTGCCCAAATTAAGCTACCCTCTGGAGAGATCAGATTAGTGCCCGAAGTTTGTTTTGCCAGCATTGGGACGGTTTCTAATCCTGACCATGGTAATGTTCGGCTCGGCAAGGCGGGAAGGGTACGGCGCATGGGGCGTCGGCCTAGGGTGCGCGGCAAGGCAAAGAACCCCGTGGACCATCCCCATGGAGGCGGTGAAGGTAACAGCCCGATTGGACTCAGGCACCCTAAGACCCCTACCGGCAAGCCCACGAAGGGGTACAAAACGCGCAAGAAGACTAAGAGCAGTCGGCATATCGTTAAACCTCGAACTAGGAAAAGGAGACACTAATGTCCAGATCATTAAAAAAAGGTTGGTGGGTAGACCCCAATCTGCAAAAAAAGGTTGATCAAATGAAGGCTAGTGGTGCCAAAAGCCCTATCAAAACTTGGGCAAGATCCTCCACCGTCACTCCTGAAATGGTAGGCCTAACCTTTGAAGTGCATAATGGTAAAACGCATATCCCTGTATTTGTAACAGAAAATATGGTGGGTCATCGTTTGGGTGAATTTTCCTTTACTAGAAAGTTTAGGGGGCATGGTGGGAGGATGGCGAAAGAGCAAGCCAAGAAAACCACGGAGGTTGTTACCCCCGCCCCCATTACTAAATAGAACCTTATGGAAGTTATTGCCAAAGTTAGATTTGCTCGCATTAGTCCCAAAAAAGTGCAACCCTTGCTGGGCGATTTAGCCAAGAAACCAGCCAGTCTTGTCTTGGGCAATCTCCGCTATGTGCCAACCAAGGGAGGCAAGTTAGTTTACAAATTAATTGCTGCTGCCGTGGCCAATGCCGCTAATAACTATAATATTAAGCCAGAGAATCTCTACATCAAGTCTCTCACCGTCGATGAGGGGCCTCGAGCTAAGAGGTATTGGTTGCGTTCTCACGGGGCAGCTGACATTAAATTAAAAAGAATGTCTCATCTCACTGTCATATTGGAAGAGGTGTTGCCGGCGGGGGTCAGAAGGATAGCTAAACCAGTTGTCCCTGGCTCGGCTCCCAGCGCTGGTTATAAAGCCCCTCTGGCTACCGTTCCCAAATCATCTACTCCCGGGCCAACTCCCAAGACAGAAAAAACCGGTAAGCCCAAAGGTAGGTTGGGAATAAAAAGGTTGTTCACCAGAACTACTAATAAATAATTATTATGGGACAGAAGGTTAATCCAATTAGTAATCGACTTGGCTACACCGCGCGGTGGAGATCGCGCTGGTTTGATGTCAAAAATTATTCTACTTATCTTTTGGAGGATCAAAAGTTGCGCCGGTTGATCAGCAAACAGCTTAAAAAAGCCTCGCTGGCCAAGATTGAGATTGAGCGGTTTGGTCATGAAGTAGTCGTGAATATTTTTGCCGCCAAACCCGGAATGATTATTGGGCATGGGGGAGCCGGCATTGAAGATTTGCGCAAAAAGATTAAAACGGAGATTGGTCGCGAAGTGAAGGTTAACATTATTGAGATAAAAGAGCCTGAATCAAACGCCGCTATTATCGCCAATCAGGTTGTTGATCAAATTGAACGGCGTTTGCCCTTCCGGCGAGCCGTGAAAGGGGTATTGATGGCCGCTCAGAAGACTAAGATAGATGGTATTAAGATTATTGTGGCTGGTCGCTTGAATGGGGCTGAGATTGCCCGGTCAGAGATGTTTGTTAAAGGTAATATCCCCTTGCATACCTTCCGGCATTTCATTGATTATGCCCAGCGCGAGGCCCACACCACCTATGGGTCAATTGGAGTAAAAGTCTGGGTTTTCAAAGCCGGAGCCAAAGACACCGAACTGGAAAAATCTAATAGTTACAAGTAATTATGTTAATTCCTAGAAAAGTTAAATATAGAAAACAGCAACGGGGGAGCATGAAAGGCAAAGCCACTCGGGGAACCCAGGTTGCCTTCGGGGATTATGGACTGAAGTCCTTGGGCTTAGGTTGGGTGACGGCACGGCAAATTGAAGCCGGTCGGCGAGCCATGGTCCGGTTTATCCAAAGGGAAGGGAGAATTTGGATTCGGATCTTTCCACACCAAGCTGTCACCGCTAAGCCTAATGAGGTTCGGATGGGGAGTGGCAAGGGGGCGGTGAGTCACTACGTGGCCACGGTTAAGCCAGGGACGGTTATCTATGAAATCTCTGGGGTAGCCGAAGCCGCCGCCCGGGAAGCGATGCAACTAGCCGGCTATAAATTGCCAGTAAAAACTAAGTTTGTGGCTCGCCATCATTAAAGACATGGAATTAGAAAAATTGAGAAAGTTATCCTCTACGGATCTAGCTAAAGAGATCACTAAAACCACTGCTTTGGTGACCCAGCTTAAATCGGAAACAGCTATGCATCGAATAAAAAATTGGTCTCGTCTGCGCGAGGCGCGGCGATATCTGGCTCAACTCCTCACGATTAAAAGAGAACAAGAGATTATTAAAACTTTGGGCAATGAATAGCAATAAACAGCGGAAGATGGGACGGGTAGTCAGCGCACAGATGGCGTCCACGGTGGTCGTCTCAGTAGATTCATTTGTGAGCCACCCGTTGTATCATAAGAAAATTAGAAAGACCCGGAGATTTCTCGCTCATAATGGAGACGCCAAGGCCAAGCAAGGCGATTGGGTAGTCATTGAAGAGACTCGCCCCTTAAGCAAGCTGAAGCGCTGGGTAGTTATAGAAGTGAAGGCGGCAGGAGACCAAAAAACGGTTGCCGAAGATATCCAAGAGATTGATGCTGCCATTAACCAACAATAATTTATGATTCAAGCCGGAACTAATTTAAAAGTAGCCGACAACACGGGAGCCAAAGCAATCCGCTGTTTTAAAGTTTTAGGTGGGAGTAAGCGCCGCTATGCTTATGTCGGAGATGTGGTGATTGCCTCGGTTAAAGAAGCTAACCCCCACGGTTTGGCTAAGAAGAAAGAAATCGTGCGAGCCGTGATTGTCCGGACCAAACACCCGCTGACCAGAAAGGATGGCTCTTATATTCGTTTTGATGAAAATGCCGCTGTGTTGATCAATAAAGATAAAACCCCTCGGGGCACGCGCATCTTTGGACCAGTGGCACGGGAACTCCGCGACGGAGGGTATATGAAGATTATTTCTTTAGCTCCCGAGGTATTGTAATTTATCCCGCTATAGATAGCGGAACTAATAACACTAATGAGATTAACAAACAATATGGTTTATTTGTCACAACAATTATCACTTAACGGGAATATATAGCGGGATGAAACTTCGTAAAGGCGATACAATTTTAGTTATTAAAGGCAAAGAACGCGGCAAGACGGGTAAGGTGGTCTCGGTTAATCCTATAGCCCAAGCGGTTAAAATTAGCGGGATTAATATAGCCAAGAAACATGTTAAGCCGCGAGGGCAGCGGGTGGCCGGTGGAGTGACTGAGATTGTTAAACCTCTCCCCATCTCTAAGGTGATGTTTATGTGTAGTCATTGCAACAAACCCACGCGGTTAGGTTCCCAACTTACTTCATCTGGCAATAGAGAGCGAATTTGTAAACTTTGTAAGAGCACGGTTTGATATGACTTTTAAAGACTTATACAAAAAGGCGCAACAAAGCTTGAAAGGTGAGCTGAAGCTGACCTCTATTGAGGCAGCCCCTAAATTAGTAAAAGTGGTTATTAATGTGGGGGCAGGTAAAGCGGTGTCTGACCCGAACTATATTGAAAAAGTTAAGGAAGAAATCGCCCGCATTACCGGCCAGAGGCCGGTGGTGGCTAAGGCAAGAAAGTCGATTGCGGGCTTCAAGCTGAGAGAAAAAACGCCGATTGGCGTCGTTGTTACCTTGCGCGGCAAGCGGATGTATGATTTTTTGGATAAATTAGTTAATGTGGCGTTGCCGCGGGTGCGGGACTTCCAAGGAGTTTCTCCCACCGCCTTTGACGGGCGAGGCAACTATACATTGGGGCTAAGAGAGCATATTGTTTTTCCAGAGGTTAGCCTGGATAATATAGAAAAGACTTTCGGATTAGCGATCACAATTCATACCACTGCCAAAACTGATGCTTTGGCCAGGCAGTTGCTGTCCAAATTAAATTTTCCTTTTCAAGATAAATAATTATGGCTAGACGCGCATTAATCAAAAAAGCTAATGCTAAACCCAAGTTTTCCACCCGGAAGATTAATCGGTGTAAGATTTGTGGTCGCCGGCATGGGTTTCTCCGGGCTTTCCAGATTTGTCGGATCTGTTTTCGAGAATTAGCTAGTGCAGGCAACCTACCCGGTATTAAAAAAGCCTCTTGGTAATTAATAATCCAATGAATACTCATCCTATCGCTGATATGTTGACCCGAATTCGTAACGCCTCTGCGCGGCAGGCTCAAACTGTCAAAATTCCTACCTCGCGGTTTAAGGAAGCCGTTGGCCAACTCTTAGTAGAAACGGGTTGGGTGGAGAAAGCGGAGGTGGTGAAGCCTACTGATGAGACCCCTTACTTATTACTTTCTTTAAAATATTATCGGCAGCGACCGGTGATTCGGGGCATCCGGATGATTAGTAAGTCCGGTCAGCATATTTATATGGGCAAAGCCCAGTTGGCGAAAAATCCTTCCTCTAAACTGGAGACTATCGTGGTGTCTACCTCCCAAGGTTTAATGACAGGAGCCGAGGCTCACGCAGCTAGTCTGGGAGGCGAAGTATTGTTTAAGATTTGGTAGCTATGTCGAAGATAGGCAAATTACCCATCAAATTACCGGCTAATACCACTCTCTCAGCGGCCGATTCTCTAGTCACCGTCCAAGGTCCCTTAGGTGTCCTCAAGTGGTCGTTGCCGAAGGGAATAACCTTGCGCGAGGAAGAAAAAGGCACTGTCTTGGTATTAAACACTGCTTCGGCTGCCGATTCTGCTGCATATGGGTTAGCCAGGGCTCGCTTGGCTAATATGGTGAAAGGGGTCTCGGCTGGGTTTGAACAGGTGTTGGATATATCTGGGATAGGTTTTCGGGCGGAAGTGCATGATCAGGAAGTTTGGTTATATGTTGGCTTATCCCATCCTATTAAGCTGGCTATTATCCCTGGTACTAGCATTAAAGTGGTAAAAAATGAGGTTACAGTAAGCGGCATTGATAAGGAATTAGTGGGGGAGCTGGCAGCCCGCCTGAGAGCAGCTAAAAAGCCGGAGCCTTATAAAGGCAAGGGCATTAAGTATCGGGAGGAGATCATCCGGCGCAAACAAGGCAAGACAGTTAAGACTACTGGTACCAGCCAATAATGAAAACCTTAATTAAAACAATTAGTCGGGCAAGAAGGCATCGTCGTATTCGAGCCAAGATTGCGGGGACTGCTCAGTGCCCACGGGTATCAGTGTATAAAAGTTTAAAGCATCTTAGGATCCAATTGATTGATGATGTTAACGGGAAGACCTTAGCTAGTCTATCTACGCTTGCTCTAAAAACTAAAGGTGGGGTCAAGGAGGCCGCGGAGCTAGGCAAGGCACTGGCAGCCAAAGCTACTGAAATGAGGATTAAAAAGGTAGTTTTTGATCGGGGGGGCTATCCCTATCACGGACAGGTTAAGGCAGTGGCTGAAGCCGCCCGCGCAGGAGGATTAATATTATGAGAAGAAGTTCTGCACAACCAACCGAAAAACCAGAGTTTATAGAGCGAGTCCTAGAGATCAACCGAGTGGCTCGGGTAGTGAAGGGTGGTAAGAGAGTTCGCTTCCGTGCGCTCGTCGTGATTGGTAATGAGAAGGGCAAGATCGGTTATGGTTTAGGCAAGGCAGCCGATGTCAGTGGAGCCATCGCCAAAGCGGTAGTGGCGGCTAAAAAAAATATTACTCCCGTTTTCATCCAGGGTTCGACCATCCCTTATCCTGTGCGTACGCATTTTAAGAGCGCAGCAGTGCTTCTAAAACCGGCTCCAGCGGGGACCGGGATTGTTGCCGGCAGTTCCATGCGGGTAGTACTGCAGCTCGCGGGGATTAAAGACGTCGTGGGCAAAATCTTGGGGTGCAAAAATAAACTGAGTAATACTATGGCTACCGTTAAGGCCCTCAACTTATTGATGGACCCCCAGGAATTATTGAGGATGCGCAAGAATATCCAACCTGAGACTAAAGCTAAAACTACTAAAAAGTAATGCCATGCGTTTACATGAGTTAACAAAAGTTAAGCCAAAGAATCGCGGGACGAGAAGGGTAGGACGGGGGACGGGCTCCGGTAGAGGAAAGACCGCTGGCCGCGGGACTAAGGGACAAAAGTCAAGAACGGGGGGGAATATTCCGGCTCATTTTGAGGGGGGTCAAAAACCGCTTGCTCAGATCATCCCGAAAAAGAAGGGGTTTCGCCGGCCCCATCGCCCTAAAGTATTAGTGATCAACTTGCAAGATTTGCCTCGATTTGCAGAAGGGAAGATTATAAGTTTGCAGGTCCTCCGAGATAGGGGATGGCTGGATGGTTTTGATCTAGTCAAAGTCCTGGGAGGCGGAGAGATTAAAGAAGCCTTTGAGGTAGAAGTACATGGTATTTCTGCTGCGGCTAAACAGAAAATTGAGCAGGCCGGCGGTAAAGTTAATCTTGTTTAATAAAATATAAAATTATGTGGCAAACTTGGCTCCAAATTTTTAAACATAAAGACCTTCGGATCAAGATTCTCTGGACCCTAGGGCTCCTAGTGATCTTCCGGATCATCACTCATATCCCCATTCCGGGGGTGGATTTAACTAAGCTGCAGGAGCTGTTTGCTCAGAATCAATTCCTGGGGATTATGGATATTTTCTCTGGCGGCTCTTTAAGTAATTTTTCCGTAGCTTTGATGGGAGTGGCGCCTTATATCAATGCTTCCATTATCATTCAGTTAATGACTATGGCAATCCCTGCGGTAGAAGCTCTGCAAAAAGAGGGCGACTACGGCAGGCGCAAGCTTAATCAGTACACGCGTTATCTCACCGTGCCCTTGGCCATCCTTCAAGCTTTCGGGATGATTACTTTACTGCAGCGAGGCGACTTTCCGGTAATGGGGGATATCGGCATATATAAATTGATAGCGATCCTTATCACGGTCACGGCGGGTACGATCTTGGTAATGTGGCTAGGAGAGCTGATCAGTGAGTTTGGCATTGGCAACGGTATCTCCCTTATCATTTTCTTAGGGATCGTTGCCCGCTTGCCGCAGGTCTTTTCTAATACAGCGGCGGTATTCAGCACGGGTCAAATTTCTCGCATATTGATCTTTTTATTCCTGGCTCTATTTACCATCTATTTTGTGGTTTATATCACGGAAGGCCAGCGCAACATTCCAATTTCTTATGCCGGTCGGGTGCGCACCAATCGATTTATGTCAGGCGTGGTTTCTAATCTTCCCCTCAAGGTTAATCAAGCCGGGGTGATTCCTATTATCTTTGCCCTTTCTCTTTTAGTGTTTCCCGGTATGGTGGCAACGTTGTTTGCCAATGCTCGGAGCGCTTGGCTGGCTGCGAGCGCTGAATTTGTACAGAAATTGTTCACTGATAATGTGGTCTATGGCGTGTTGTACTTCTTATTAGTGATCTTCTTCACTTTTTTCTATACCTGGGTGATCTTCAAGCCAACGCAAGTGGCGGAGAATCTCCAGAAATCGGGCGGTTTCATTCCCGGTATCCGTCCTGGTAAGCAGACCATAGATTTTCTAACGTTTGTCAGCAACCGTATTACTTTAGCCGGTTCGATTTTCTTGGGGTTAGTCGCCGTGCTACCTCTTTTAGTCCAAGCCTTCGTTAAGATGCCTAACCTGACGATTGGCGGGACCTCGGTCTTGATTGTAGTAAGCGTTGCCTTGGAGACTATGCGGCAGATTAGAGCCCAATTAATTATGAAGAAGTACGATGAGTTTTAAAATGAAACCAGATATTATTATTTATGGGGGGCCGGGGAGTGGGAAGAGTACCCAAGCCGAGTTGCTAGTGAAAAAATTAGGTGCTCGGCATATGAATATGGGAGGCTTGCTCCGGACTGCCGTAGCTAAAAAGGCATCTGGTTGGCAAACGGCTAAAAAGTATATGGATAAGGGAGGATTAGTCCCCGAACGGATTAATTCTCAGCTGGTGCACGATTTTGTAGCCAAGATAGCAAAGAGTAAGCGCATTGTATTCGATGGTTATCCACGGAGTTTGTTGCAGATCCATTTATTTGAGAAAACGCAGCGGCAATTCGGCCGGGAGGCGATGATGGTATTTGTGAATCTGCCGACAAGAGTGGCTAAGCAGCGGCTGGTTAAACGGGCCAAATTAGAGAATCGGCTGGACGATGCTAGACCCCAGACTGTGGCTGAGCGGCTCCGCGTTTTTCGGGAACGCTCTAAAGAAGTTATCAAACATTTTCGGCAACAAGGATGCTTTATTAAGATTGATGGCGATCAAACTGTCCCTCGGGTAGCTCATGATATTTGGCAGGCAGTTAGAAAGTTATGAGCATCAAGATTAAAACTGCGGCTGAGCTGGAAATTATGCGCGAGGGTGGCCGGAGGTTGATTCAAATCCTTGAATGCCTGAAAAAACAAATTGTTCCCGGGGTTTCATTGAAAACTTTAGACCAAATCGCTCGCGATGAGGCCAAAAAGCAAGGGGGGAGACCTGCCTTTTTAGGTTATCAGGGCTATCCCGCAGCCATTTGCGCTTCGGTGAATGAGGGGGTGGTGCATTGCATCCCCACTGAATACCAATTGCAAACCGGAGATCTTGTAAGTATTGATTTCGGTTTTTACTACCAAGGTTGGTATACCGATGCGGCTATAACCTGGATTGTTGAGAAAGACATTAATAATTATCTTCCTTTGCTACAGGGAGTTTATCAGGCTTTGCGTGCTGGGGTAACCCAGGTCCGGGCGGGGGTTCGGGTGGGAGAGGTTTCTCGGGCCATCGAAAGCGCCCTCTCAGAGGCCCACCTCACCGTTATGCGACAGTTTGTAGGGCATGGGGTAGGAAAGGAGCTGCATGAGGACCCAATAGTTCCTAACTTTGTTGGGCATGATAAGAACGCCATTCTGCCAGCTGGCAGCACCATCGCTATTGAACCCATTGCTGGGGTAGGGGGAGAGGAGCACGCGACAGCGGCAGATAACTGGAGCGTCCGAACCACCGACAAGAAACCAGTAGCCCATTTTGAAGAAACGGTGGCAGTAGTTCAGGGGGGGGCCGAAATTCTCACACCCATTCAGCATATTTTGGATTTTACCCCTTGATTTCATTAATATAATAGGTATAATAGCTAAGTATTCTCCTATGTCGGCTAAAGAGGTTATCGAGGTCAAAGGTAAAGTATTAGAAGCTCTGCCCAATGCGAATTTTCGGGTGGAGATTGAGGGTGGGCATGTAATTTTAGCCCATATCTCAGGCAAAATTAGAATGAATTATATCAAGATTTTGCAGGGCGATACGGTCACTATAGAAATGAGTCCTTATGATCTGACCCGAGGTCGCATCATTTATCGTTATAAGTAAATCATGAAAGTCAGATCATCAGTAAAAAAAATATGTCAGAAATGTCGGATAATTCGCCGGCGGGGCAAGGTGAGAGTTATCTGTTCTAATCCTAAGCATAAACAAGTTCAAGGTTAAATGATATGGTAAGAATCCTCGGGGTCCAATTACCAGCCAATAAACGCATTGAGGTAGCTCTTAGTTACATCTATGGTATTGGTTTGACTCGTAGCCGAGAGGTCCTTTCAGCCGCTAATGTAAATTTAGATAAACGAACGGATGCTCTTACAGAAGATGAGGCTAACCGGATCAAAGAGATTATTGAAAAAAATTACAACGTTGAGGGCGATTTACGGCGAGAGATCTCTACTAATGTAAAACGATTGAAGGATATTGGTAGTTACCGGGGGGATCGCCACCGGAAAAATCTTCCGGTCCGCGGACAAACCACCAAGACCAATGCTCGCACTAAGCGGGGAAGACGGGTGACGGTGGGCAGTGGTCGTAAGAAAACCGCCGAGAAGACATAATCATTTTTAAGGAACTATGGCCGGTAAGAAAAAACAAGAGAAACGCGAGAAAAAAGCCCGGGTCAAAGCGCAGATGCAGCAGCAGGCTTTAGGTAAGGCTCCTAAAAAAGTCCGCAAAGCCAAGAAAAGAACCCTCCTCTCGGGCAGGGTTTACATTAAATCCACTTTTAATAACACAATGATTACTATTACTGATGACCAAGGCGAGGTGGTGGCTTGGAGCAGCGCCGGTCGCTCTGGCTTCAAGGGTTCGAAAAAATCTACTCCTTACGCCGCATCCCTAGCTGCTAGAGCAGCTGCGGTTAAAGCCGTCGATATGGGGATGACCCAAGCTAGTGTCTGGGTACAAGGGGTAGGGGCAGGGCGAGATGCTGCTATCCGGTCTCTGGATGCTGCCGGCTTACATATTGGAGAGATCAAAGATAGGACTCCCCTGCCGCATAATGGCCCACGGCCAAGGAAAGCTAGAAGAGTGTAATAAGAATGAGCAGATACACAGGACCTAAAATGAGAAGGGTAAGAAAGTATGGCGAAACATTCGCCATGGCAGCTGACCGAGCTACCGCGGCTAAATATGTGAAAAATCATCATAAACAACCGCCGGGGATGCACGGTGCCACTCGCATCTTCAAAAAGCATACCGGGTATGGCTTGCAGCTGCAGGAAAAACAAAAAGCCAAGATTTTCTATCATATTAACGAGAAGCAATTGCGCAAATATTATACAGAAGCTATCCGGGAGGCAGGTTCAGCCAGTAACAATCTGCCCCGCCTCTTGGAGTCTCGGCTGGACAACGTAATTTATCGAGCTGGTTTTGCCACCTCCCATCCCCAAGCACGGCAATTTATTACCCACCGGCAGTTTCGTCTCAATGGCAAACTAGTGGACATCCCCTCGATCCAAGTAAAAAGTGGGGATGTGATTGAATGCATCAGCAAACAAAAACTGCATGATATTATTGCCAGCATTGCTGTCAATAACAGCCCGGTTTCTTGGTTAAAGGTGGATCCGACTCAGTTAAAGATTAATGTAACGGAGCTGCCTACTCGGGAAGAGATAGAGATTCCTTTCACCGAGCAACTAATTATTGAATTTTATTCAAGATAATTTTTAATTTATTGGAGGGTTTGTGGAAGCCATCAATTTACCAGAGATTAAGTTAGTCAAAGAGGAAGGCAACGGAGCCTTGTTCGTGATTGAGCCGTTTTATCCCGGGTATGGTACTACCGTGGGCAACTCTTTGCGCCGGGTGCTCTTAACTTCTTTACCGGGAGCCGCGGTGACTGCTTTCAAGGTAGCGGGGATAGATCACGAGTTCACTACTATTGAAGGCGTGAAGGAAGATTTAGTGGAGGTGATGCTGAATTTGAAAGGTCTGCGTTTTGTGCTGCATGAAGAAGGTCCGGTGACCGTGACCTTGAAGCCCAAGTCTAATGAGGTGACGGGCAAAGACATTGCTTTACCCAGTTCAGTGGAGCTGGTTAACCCTGACCACCACATCGCTACCCTGAGCGGTAAAGCTAATTTAGAGATGGATATCCGAATTGAGAAAGGTCGCGGCTATGTTCCTAGCGAAGCGATTGATGACCGGGAGTTTATTATTGGGATGATTGCTGTCGATGCCATCTTCTCTCCTGTTAAACGATGCAGTTTCGCCGTGGAAAATACCCGGGTGGGTGAGAGGGTTGATTATGACAAACTGACTTTGGAGGTGGAGACTGATGGTACGATCTCCTGCAAAGATGCCTTAAAAATTGCAGCGGATATTCTTTTGGAGCAGTTTAATATCTTCCACGTGGATATTCCCGTACCCGCTGTCCCGGCACCCGCGGAGGTGATCTCTCCCGAGGATATGGAGGAACCCCAAGGCGAAGGGGGTAAAGCTCGTCCCGAGAACTTTTCCGTGGAGGAGATTAATCTCTCGGTCAGAACCACTAACGCCCTCATCCAAAATAATGTCAAGACAGTTAAGGATATTATGGCGATTGGCCGAGATGGATTGTTTGAAATGAAGGGCTTAGGCGAACGCGCTTTAGCCGAGATCGCGGATAAACTGGACGAATTAGGATTGGAATTTAATTAAACTATGGCCCAACGCAAGAAAGCAGCTACATTTGGTTTGATAAAAAAGCGGAGAGAAAGTTTAATCCGCAATCTGGTTTTGTCAGTAATTCTGTATGAGAAGGTTGATACTACTCTCGCCAAAGCTAAAGCAGCCTTGCCTATCCTGGAAAGGTTGACTCATCGCGCCCAAAAAGCAGATCTAACCACTAAGCATTATTTAATGAGCCGGTTGTATAACAATGAGTTATTGGTAAAAAAGCTGCTTAAGGAGATTGCTCCCCGGTATGCTAAAAAAACTAGCGGATACCTCCGAGTAATCAAGTTAAAATCGCGGCCGGGCGATAATGCCCCGATGGCGAGAATAGAATATGTTTAAAAAAATGACTACCACCAAGCGTCCTACTAAAAAAGAGCTTGTTGAAAAGTGGTATTTCGTGGATGCGGCGGGTCAGACATTAGGGAGGTTGTCCAGTAAACTTGCCAAAGTTTTGGTGGGCAAAACAGCTGCTACCTTTGATCCAGCGGTTTTGAGTCCCCTAAAAATCGTGGTCATTAATGCTGAACAGATAAAGATTACGGGCAAGAAGTTAGCCCAGAAGGTTTATTATCGGCATAGCGGGTATATGGGCGGGCTCAAAACCACTCCCGTGGGGAGAGTGATGGCTAAAAACCCCGCTAAGGTTTTAGAGGCAGCCGTCTCAGGTATGTTGCCTAAAAATCGGTTACGCCGCCTAAGATTAGCTAATTTGAAGATTTATGTGGGGGCGGAACATCCGCATATCGCCCAAAAACCAGTTAAACTAGAGATATAGTATGGAAGCTACTAACATTGTTTTGAAAGGGAAATATTATTACGGCACCGGTCGGCGCAAAACCTCCACCGCCCGAGTTCGGTTATACGAGGGCAAGGGGCAAGTGGTAATTAACAATAAACCAGCCAATATTTACCTTAACCCTGCCGGTTTGATTGATGAGATTCTCCAACCTCTCGTGTTAATTGGGATGAAAGACCGGTTTGATATCTCGGTTAAAGTAGCCGGCGGCGGTCCGCATAGCCAGGCGGGAGCGATCCGGCATGGGGTAGCGAGGGCCTTGTTAAAAGTAGATGAAACTTTGAGAAAAACGTTGAAAACCAATAAATTATTGACTAGAGACCCGCGCGCTAAAGAGCGCAAGAAATACGGCTTAAAGCGGGCACGGCGGGCGCCTCAATTTTCCAAACGCTAATCCAATAGACTAATGGACAAATAAACTAATAGTCCACCAGTCGATAAGTCTATGAGCCAATAAGTCCACAAGTCCATCAGTCAATAAGTCAAATCATGAATAAAGTTATCAAATTTGTCAAAGAGGCTCTCCAAGAGCTACAAAAAGTGACCTGGCCGACTCGGACAGGAGTCTTCCGGATGACGGTAGGCGTGATCTTAATCTCGGCCGCTTTTGCCATCTTTATTGGATTAGTAGATATTGGTCTAACTAAGGGTATAGAAGGCTTATTGACCTTTGTGGCACAGTGGCGGCAGACTATTCAACAGACTAGCTCCCAAACCGGTTCGCCGATCCAGGTGCAGCCGGGAGATATTCAAGTAGAAACTAATACTACCCCATAATTTTTTATTATGGCCGACCAGGATACAAACCAAAATTTACCAGTGGAAGAAGAATCTCCCGCTGATCCGGTGCGGCTTCCAGAGACTGTTGCCGAGGAAGCCAAGGAAGAAACCCTTCCCCCTCGTCATTCCGGGCTTGACCCGGAATCTAGGCCAGAGATCCTGAACCCCCAGCATACGCGGGGCAGGCAAGTTCAGGATGACGGACAGAGAGCTGAACCAGAAGAAGAGGGAGCAGCAGAGGAAACCACCGTGGCTGTTCCCGCCAATGTATTTGATGATAGCACTCCCGGGCATTGGTATGTGTTGCATACTTATTCTGGTTATGAGGATGCTGTGGCGGAGAGTTTAAAGCAACGGATTGAATCTTTGGATATGAAGGACAAGATCTTTCATGTCCTGGTGCCTAAGGAAAAGCAGATTGAAATCAAGAACGGCAAGCGGCGGACGGTAGAAAAAAAGATCTTCCCGGGATATGTGTTGGTTAAGATGATGGTGACGGAAGCTTCATGGTATGTGGTTAGGAATACCCCCAGCGTAACCGGTTTTATTGGTTCCGGCACCATCCCAGTACCGATTTCCGATGCCGAAATGGAGACCATCAAGAAGCGGATGATTGTGGAGGAGCCTAAGCACAAGATTGATTTAAAGATTGGCGATTTAGTGCACATCACTGATGGTCCGTTCAAAGAGTATGATGGTTCGGTGAGCGAAGTGGACGAGGCTAAGGGTAAAATCAAGGTCCTGGTGTCCATTTTCGGCCGTGAAACTCCCGTTGAACTTGATTTCTTGCAAGTCAAACGCGCCTAAACGCCTAACGGCGTAATTTCCAATGTCACCAATGTCCACCAATTTTCAATGAAGGATTTTCCTATTCTTCTGTCATTCCCGCGCAGGCGGGAATCCAGACATGAAAAATAAAAATGAATATTCTTGTTCTTGTCTAGATTATCGGGTCAAGCCCGATAATGACATCTCTCTATGATTTTCACTAGTAATTACAATTCTTAATTTCTCTAGGGATGGCCGTAAAGAAAAAAATCAGCAAAAAAGACAAGCGCCCCATCATTAGGTTGATGTGCGAAGGGTGTAAACAAACGGTCTATCAGAGCCGGAAAAATCCTACTAAAACTCCCGATCGCTTGGTGTTGAAGAAATACTGCAAGGTCTGCCGCAAACATACCTTGCACAAAGAGACCAAATGATTTTAGCAGCAACCCTGCCCTGCCTCCTTCCTGACAAGGTTTGCTTGGCCCACAAGTGAAGATTGGGTAAGCGAGATGACGATCAACACAACAGGACAAGCCCGCCCTGGGAGGCAGGCCTTTCTTATTTGATATAATAAACTGTATCCCTCCGACTCATCGGGCAAGGAGATGATCATTAATGTCTCTGGAATCAGAACTGGAATCAAAGTACGCTACTTTGGCAGCCCGAGCCACGGGCGAGACGGCACCGATAGCGTCTCCCCTCGTGATACTTGGTAAACCATCGGTCCAAGCCGTTATCGGGATGGGAACGGATGTCCTGCCGCTCCTTTTCCGCGATCTTCGGGGGAAGTGTAAGGGAAGGGGTTATAGTTGGAAGATGATAGCCATCACCACTATCTTGAAAGCCCACGGCCTTCCTCCCGTAAGAATCCCTGAAGAGTCCAAAGGAGTGCTTCGGCGGATGGTCTGGTGTTACATCGAATACGGGAGGGCCTACAGCTATCTCTAATAGGATGGCATGGACCGAGCAGTGTACCTTCTCGCGGCCTTTACGGGCCGCTTTTCTTTTTTCTCTCTTCCCTTATCCTGATGTAATTCTTGGTAGCAATAATATCTTGCTAGATAGCGGGCTTTTGTTACAATAAAACGGCTTGCTGGGAAGGGTAACGGGTATCTTGGACGAACGCTGTGATTGAACGAAATCTGTACCCCCCGGGTCTGAGCTCTAAGGCCTCTGTCCCGTCCCCTTGCCCACGCAGCTTGGCCGCTCTCTGTCCGGAGCGGCCTTTTCCTAACCGTGGCAGACAAGTCTTATGCTAAAATATACCTGTTAAAGGGGAATTTTCTTGCCACTTTTCTAGAAAAGTGGCGTAAAAGTCCCAGCCCGTCGTCCTCTCTATTCGCCTAATAAAATATGTCTTTCCGCTCCGCCAAACTCGCCCACGCTCGAACAGTTGGCTCCGCAGCACCAATTTTATTGGCTTCTCCGCCAGCTGGCGGAACGCTCGGACTCCAAGGGCTGGAGCTAGAGACCAGAAGAAGGCTCGAGCTCCAATGCTCGGTTAAAGGCGCCATTCAGGGTTTGGCGAGAAACCTGGTATGTTAAAATATACCTATTAAAGGGGCGTAGTGAAACGGTATCACGAGGGTCTCCAAAACCCTAAGCAGAGGTCCGACTCCTCTCGCCCCTGCCAATCGCTGTGTGGTCAAGTGACCCACAGCCCCCAGGTTGGCTAGGC
>CAYGXX010000007.1:0-22788 GCA_964354145.1 uncultured Candidatus Saccharibacteria bacterium | reverse complement strand
GCGGTGCCTTCCACGATCTTCATCGCTGCTTCAATGTCATTTGCATTTAAATCAGGCATCTTCTTTTCGGCGATCTCTTTGACCTGGGCCTTAGTTAATTTTGCTACTTTCTCTTTATTAGGTTTGCCGGAACCTTTTTCAATCCCAGCTGCCTTCTTAATCAATTCTGACATCGGGGGTTGTTTGAGAATAAAATCAAAACTGCGGTCTTCGTAGATCGTAACAATAGCCGGAATCACAGTATCACCTAATTCCCGAGTCCGTTCATTAAATTGATTGCAAAATTCCATGATCTGGATGCCATGCGGACCTAAAGCCGTGCCTACAGGAGGCGCTGGATTAGCTTTGCCGGCTGGGCATTGCAATTTCACCTTAGCTTTAATCTTCTTTGCCATAAGGCATATTATTCTCTACCCGATGATTTCTGTCAACCAGATTAGGTTAAACAAACTTTCTTTACGGCCGAACATGCTTTTCTTACATCTTCAATGTTATTGTATATGTAAAAACTCAGC
Organism: uncultured Candidatus Saccharibacteria bacterium; assembly: GCA_964354145.1. Classification (GTDB taxonomy): domain Bacteria; phylum Patescibacteriota; class Kazan-3B-28; order Kazan-3B-28; family UBA10110; genus UBA10110. Next base: position 22,273 of record CAYGXX010000007.1, on the reverse strand, counting down.
CTACAACTTGCAGGAGGATCCAATTCATAATAATGGTGCGCTAAAGTTGCGCAATGACAGCCTGCCCTTGATTCTATGCCCAATTTGTTTAATTCTTCAGCAATTTTGAATGGGCTTTTGTGTTTGCATGTAAAAGCGATTAAGGGGGTTCTATTTTCAGCGTCCTTTGGTCCATAAATCTTTATGGAAGGTATTCCCTCCAATATTTTTAGCGCTTCAACTACTAAAATCCTCTCATGATCTTCTATATTTCCCATTGCTTTTTTTACATCAGATCTTTCCAATTTTTTATCAGCCATAAAATACTTATACTGCCCGGGATTTAGAGAAAAATCTATTAATAATCTTATCGCTTGAGCAGAAAGAATTGTCCCTAAAATATTCGGGGTTCCTGCTGTAAATTTCCAAGGAAGTGAATTATATTCTACTTTTTTGGGACTAACTTTTCCCTCGGAAATCATGTCCCCGCCATAAAGAAAGGGTCTCATTTTCTTAAGTAATTTCGCTCTTGCATACAGGGCACCAACACCAAAAGGAGCAAGCATTTTATGAAAAGACCAGACCAGAAAATCTATATCCAATTCCTTAACGTCGGTGAACATATTTGGCACCATCTGAGCGCCATCAATTAAAAGATAAGACTTTTTCTCGCCATTTGGCTGTACATAACCGCTTGAATGAGCAATTTCCCTTATTTTTTTTATTGGGATTTTTGTTCCTAAGAAATTTGATGCGCTGGTGCAACATATTAATTTAGTTCTTTTATTGACCAAGGATTTTAGATGAGTAAGATCCAATTCTCCTGTCTCTTTGTCAAACTTCGCAAGCCTGCACTCCACGTTAATCCCAAATTTCGGCAATATCTCCTTGCACAATCCATACCAGGGCACATAGTTTGAATTGTGTTCCATAAGTGTTGCAACTATATTATCGCCACCCTTAAATTCAGTCATTAAAGAATACATAACTGAATTGATCGCTTCAGTGGCATTTCTGTACAAAATAATATTTTTTCTTGATGGGGCACCGATAAATTGCGCAATAGTATCATAAGAATCCTCAAACTTCGCAGTAGTCAATAACGAAGAGCCTGACTGCCCTCTATGAACATTGTCATATTGTATGACAAGTTCTTTTAATAAATTCAACAATTGGATCGGAACCTGCGTGGTTGCCGCATTATTGGAAACTATCCTCCCTGAGGTTATTGATGGAAAAAATTTTCTTATTTTCTGAGTTTCAATCATACTGGTATTATACATAACTACTCACGGAAGTATTTGCGGGTCTTTAACTCCTCCGGCAGATAAGTTTGGCTGGAGCTATCTTCTATCGGCGTATATTTATAACCCGCACTGTAACCCAGTTCTTTCATTAATTTAGTAGGGGCGTTGCGAAGATGCAGAGGCACTGGCAAATTGCCGTATTTTTCTATATCTTCTTTGGCTAACCCATATGCCTGATAAGCCACGATGTTTTTCTTAGCCCGGGCGAGATAAATTACTAATTGGGCTAAATGCACCGAGCATTCCGGCATACCGATTTTTTGGCAAACCTCAAATACATTATTCGCCAAAACCACGGCAAAATTATCCGCTAAACCGACATCTTCGGAAGCAAAGCGTACTAACCGCCTTGCTACATATAATGGGTCTTCCCCTGCCTCTAACATTCGAGCCAACCAATAAAGCGAGGCATGGGCATCACCACCCCGGAGAGATTTATGCAAAGCAGAGATGATATTGTAATGCTCTTCGCCATCCTTGTCATACAAAAGATGCGATTTTTGCACTACTTGCTTTACCAATTCCGAAGTAATGTTTTTACTCTGTCCAGAGCAAATTTCCAAAATATTTAAAGCTACCCGTGCATCGCCATTCGCTAAATCAGCAATCAAATTAAGAGTAGCGTCGCCAACCACTATCCCTCGGTCACCCAAACCCTGATACGTATTTTGCAGCGATCGCGTCAAAATACGTACTAAATCAGATTGCTCCAACCTTTTCAACACTAAAACACGAGTGCGAGAAACGAGAGCGGAATTCACTTCAAAACTGGGATTTTCAGTAGTTGCCCCAATTAAAGTAATAATACCTTTCTCAACATATGGAAGTAGCGCATCCTGCTGGGCTTTATTCCAACGATGAATTTCATCAATAAATAAAATTGTCTTTTTACCTTGTCCACGACTAGCCTCTGCTTTGACTAAAATCTCCCGTAAATCTTTTAAGCCGCTGTTAACCGCTGAAATCTGCACAAAATCAGCATTAGTTTGCTGGGAAATAATATACGCTAAGGTGGTTTTGCCGCTCCCCGGCGGACCCCATAAAATTAATGAGGGCACGGTATCGGTTTGGATGGCTTGGCGCAAAAATGATTTTTCACCCACTAATTCCTCTTGACCAAAAAATCCCTCCAGCGTAGCTGGTCTGACTCGATCTGCCAAAGGTGTTGCAAAAACTGCAGTATTCATAACTGCTTATTATAATACGCTTGGAGTTCTCCTAAATTGGCGTAGCCAGGCGAATTGTAGCCCATGCTACGCCCAAGGGCTACGCAGGGCAAGCTTCTTTTGCGCAAAGTAGGACTGGCAAGATATCCGAAACACAAGTGAAGGATATCGTAGTCAAGCGTAGTTCGCAAGAACGAAGCTTGGAGCCGAGGATGAGATTCGAACTCACGGCCTATTCCTTACCATGGAATTGCTCTACCCCTGAGCTACCTCGGCATTGTGGCGGATAAATCTACCAACTGCCTGTCCTCCGTAATCCAATTTATATCAAAAGAGAATAATTATCTATTTTTGATGAGGCCGGATGAAGGAGGAAGCTACTTCGGCATTTACAGGTCAAATATTATCACGATATATAACAATCTTCCAGATAAAAAGGAGCGGCCCTGCCTGAAGGGCAAGGGCCGCTGAATGTGCGTCGAACCTGCAAACAATGGCTAAACCGCGAGATACCCACACTCAACAGAAAGAACCAACCGCAGAGGCATCTTGACGCTTTACCCTAGCGCCACTCGCCACCACTGCAGTTATGGGTCCTTGGGTAAACACTGGGGTGGATCGCCTTGGCTTTCGCCACCGTTGGCTATCTCCTTCAGTTGGTCGAGAGGACACGGATGATGTCCTACCGGCATGACTGGTAGTCGGGAGATCTCGGCTCTGAGAAGTTCGACTCGTCCGTCATGTACATCTTCTGAGTCTTACCAGAACTCATGAAATTGAGCATAGGCAACACCTCTCATACTAGTAATCGGGATGTGCCAAACTGATTGAGTCTCCGTAGTGCTGAACGAGTGCTTCTTGCAGCGTGGTTAAGACGCCGCGGTGTGCCTCCTTCCGACGCATTTGTTGCGTCTCCGATTGTTATGGATGGATCGGGCCATAATCCCAATAACAAACCATTGGCCACTGGTGCTGTTACGGGATACGGCACTTTATGCCTAGCCAAGAACCACAATCTGTCTCAAAGTACACTACTACTGAACAGTTAAATTATAACAAAAAATCAGTTGCCTTCCGACCCCTTTCCCTAGAACGTCAAACGTTCCAAGGGTTCACACCCTACAGAAAACTTAATACTAAAACCGGCCCATGCGTCGCTCTTCGAGCTTCCGTCTTCGCATGAGCTACGCCGGATACAATGCAGGGCAGTCTTCTTTCTGATTAATTTATACTGGCAAGATATCCGAAACTTCAGTTGAGGATATCGTAGCCAAGCGTAGTTCGGAAGAACGAAGCTTGGTGCCGGGGGTAGGGTTCGAACCTACGTAGCCCGAAGGCAACGGTTTTACAGACCGCTCTCTTTGACCGCTTGAGTACCCCGGCAGATTATCAATGGTATGGCGAAGCCAGGCGAAACTTCCGTAAGGAAGTGGAGACTGGAGCCAACTGTCGGATTCGAACCGACGACCCACTGTTTACAAAACAGTTGCTCTACCACTGAGCTAAGTTGGCATAGATTCCTCGACTTCGCTCGGAATGACAACTTTAATTATTTCAATTTTGCCTCAGCGTCTGCTAATAGTCGCTTATACTCTTCGTTGTGTGGCTCCAAAATCAATGCTTTCTCATAGGCGTCAGCGGCTTTGCGATATTTCTTGGACATAAAGTAGGCCAGTCCCAGATTCATAAACCGCGAAGCGACCTTATTGTTAATGGCGATTGATTTCTCGTAACTTTCAATTGCCTCTTCATATTGCCCTTCCTGATATTGCAATAAGCCTTGGTTATTGTAGAAAGTATCATTATCTGGCTCTAATTGCAAAGCTTGTTCGAGAGCGTGCGCCGCATCTTTATAATTCTTATCGCCCAGATAAACCAGCGCCAATTTATTATACAAACTAGCGTCCTGCGAGTCTTTCGTGATCAACCGGAGATAGATTCTTTCGGCTTTTTGATATTCTCCGGCTTGAGCCAAGCGATCCGCCCGAGCCATGACATCTTCATCGCCAGCATCGTCATCCTCTTCATCTTTAGTCAGCTGGCGCGCTTCATGAGACAATCTTTTAACTACCTCTTTTTCCAGAGGTAATTTTTTGAGAACCATGATCAGTAAGACAACGGTTGCGGCAAAAATAATTAGTTCTAATATCGCCATCGATTAAAAATATCTCCTGTTTAGGTTATATCTTGGGATCCTCCTTATTATAACAAACCTTAAACCACCGAAAGCATAGTTGATTCCAAGGTGATACGCACATTAGCATTAGCTTCCAAAGCAGACAAGCCCGCTTTCAAATAATCAATCAGCTTAATTAGATCGGCTTCAGAATAATTCTGGACTAAACTTGCCGCCGTGTTTGAACTATTATCATTTAGTTTCCCTAAGAGGGCCCGATGCGCCAAATTTAGCCACAATTGCATTAAATCCATGGCTTCTTCTCGATCCTTAATATTCGCGATCTGCAGCATCTGGCGGATATCCTTTTGTAACCAAATTTGAAAATCAGCCACATTTTTAAGAGCTTTGTCTAACAATTTGGTATCCTGCATTAACCGGTTAGCCATGCCTACAGCTCCATTGGCCAACTCCGTAATCTCCGGGATTCTTTCGGCATTATGAGTTTGTAAATATAGGGAAATCTCTAGATCTGACAAATAATGTAGGCGAATCATCTGCGCCCGGGAAAGAATGGTCGGCAGAACATTAGTGATCTCTTGAGCAGTCAGAATCAACACTGCTTTTGGGGGAGGTTCCTCTAAAGTCTTTAAGAGAGCATTGAGAGCCTGGGGACTAAAACGATCAATATCCTCAACAATTCCTACCTTTTTAGGAGATTTGACTGGCGACAAATAGATAGCGTGGATAAAATCGTCCACCGATTGTTTCCACTGATTCTCGTCGCTGTCACCACTATTTTTAATCAAAATGTCATCAAATATAACCGTATCCGGGTGGAGCTTAGTAATATTGTTCTCGCTATGCAAGCTAGCTGCCATTAATCGAGCTAAAAACCCCTTGCCGACATGTGGCGGTCCAATCAGTAAATAAGCGGAACAACTGCCAGTGACCAAACATTTAGTTAACAAATGTTTAGCCTGATCTTGCCCCACCAGCAATCCTAAATTTTGGGTTAGCACTCCTATATCCATTACATCTCATCATAGCAAAAAGGGTGACTGTATTAGCCACCCCACCGTATCGGGTACATACCGGGGAGCTACTCGCCTAGTTTGCTAGGCCGCAGAGTTAACTTCCTTGTAGAAGTCCTCGGCTGCCGTTTCCGCCTCTCCCATCTTGTCGATGGCAGCAGTTTGCATAACCCTGAGCTTTGCCCGAAGCTCCGAATCGCGCACTTGCTTAAAGGAGCACTCCGAAAGCCGAGTAGCTAAGGCAGTGGTTGCTGCCCTGTAGGCGTTCATTTCCATACAGGCATCACAGAGTACCATACTTTTTCCTCCGGGGGTGCAAATTAAGTTGACTATAGTCAATCAATCAGCTCCTGTAAAGAGTTTTATAAAAGGAAGCCCGCGCTATGCGCGGGCTCTCAACTCAAGGCTAGGGGCTAGCGGGAGAGGTGGTGCTCCTGGAGCATTTGAAGGGTTGCTGCTACATCGGTTGAGAGTACCGTTCCTAGCTCCCTGGCTTGCTTGATTGCATCCTGAATCTTTACTTTCGAAGGAGCTTCGACAAGTGCTGGATCCAATCCTTTCCAGACATCGGGATCATCCAGCAGCCCCTGAAGTTGGATTTCAAGCCCCTTAAGTGACTCCAACTTCGCGTCAACCCCTCGCTGCACCTTAAAGATCGTCCTCTGCGGGCCAGTAGGCATAACTGCTCCTCCTTAGGGCAAAAGGATTCTCCATTATATCAAAAACCCATTACTGCAAAGTTTTTGAATAAAGGAAGCCCTCACTTGCGTGAGGGCGGGAGCTGATGACGACGCTGGTCTGCTATACTGGCAATCACCGCCAGCACGGCAACCAGCAAAAAGGCAACGGTGAGAAACAGGAGAAACCCTTGATCGCCCTTCCCAGCTCCGAGCTGGTAGGTGCAGAAGATCCCTGCTAGTGTCATCAATCCCCCAAGGATCATATACCGCATAGGAAACAACCTCCTTTTCTGCGGGATAGCAACACCATACATCAAAACCCGCTCCCAGTCAAGATAAAAGCGGAGTTAAGCTAACATTGCTTAAGCGGCAGCGGCCACTTTAGCTTTCTCGGCAACCTTGTCCACCAGACCATATTTCTTGGCTTCATCCGCCGACATATAGTAATCGCGATCAGAATCTTTTTCTATCTTATCTAGCGGCTGACCAGTATGCTCAGCTAAAATTTTATTAAGAATTTCCTTAACCTTGAGGATTTCTCTAGCCTGGATATCAATATCGCTCGCTTGGCCTTGTGCTCCCCCCATAACTTGGTGAATCAAAATCCGGGCATGGGGCAGGGCAAACCGTTTGCCTTTGGCTCCTGCCGCCAGCAGGACCGCCCCCATTGATGCTGCCATCCCCACGCACATAGTGGAAACATCGCATTTGATGTGCTGCATAGTGTCGTAAATCGCCAGCCCTGCCGTCACCGAGCCTCCCGGACTGTTGATGTACATATGAATATCTTTTTTGGGATCTTCGCTCTCCAAAAACAAGAGCTGGGCAATTACTAGATTCGCCACATTATCATCCACCGGATCGCCGATAAAAATAATCCTATCTTTAAGAAGACGAGAATAAATATCAAAAGCCCTCTCGCCAAATGAAGACTTTTCAATCACCATAGGTACTAAATTCATAGGTTTACCGATTAAGAATAACTACAGCTATTATACCAAAGTAACCCTTCGATCCATCCTTCGCTCTGCTGTATAGCAGAGCTACGGAGGACTAACGCAGGCTCAGGGACTAGCATTAGTCGCTGAGCGGAGTCGAGGTGCTATTTTTACTAATAGCGATTTGCCAGATTTTATCGATCGCCATTTGACCAGAAAGCAAGGTCTTCAATCGCCCTCGCTCCCCTTCCTGCTGGTATTTTTCTTCGATATGCTCTTTCTCTTCAGGATACAATCCTTTCAGTCGGGTAATTTCCTGATCAACGTCATCGTCGGCAGCCTCAATTTTTTCAGCTTTCTGGAAAGCGCGTAAAGCCAGCCCCGCCATCACTCTTCTTTTGGCAGTCTCCCTCCACTCTCCACGCAACTTCTCCTCAGTCATTTCCATCTTTTTGAGATATTCCTCTAAAATCACTTTCTGGTGCTCTAATTGATGTTCCAGATCATGCACCATCGAGTTCACCTCCTGTTCCACCAACTCTTCCGGCAGATCGACTTTCGATAATTTAATTAGTTGATTAATGGCCTCTTCCTTCTGCCGATCTAGTTCTTGTTTTTCGGCATCTTCTTTAAGAAATTTGGCAATATCGTCTCTAAGGGCTGCGAGAGTTTCGAATTTCCCCGCCGCCTTAGCGAACTCATCATTCATTTCTGGCAAGATTACGGCTTTGACTTTGTGCAATTTTACCGCAAACTCAGCCATTTTATTAGCAAGTTCGGATTTGTGATAATCCATTGGGAAAGTCACGGGAAAGGTCTTGTTATCCCCGGCTTTCATCCCCGCCAGCGCATTTTCAAAATCCGGTAAAAACACCCCATCGCCCACAATCAGCGGATGGTGTTTACTTGAGCTTCCCTCAAATGTTTTTCCCTCAATCTTCCCTTCAAAATCAATTTCCACCCAGTCGCCTTGCTTTACTTCTCGTTCCACTGGATTGAATTTAGCTTGTTGACGTTGAATATTCTTCAAAACCCCTTCAATCCTAGACGAATCTACTTCAACTGGCTTCTTTTCAACTTTTATCGTTTTATAATCCCCTAATTCAACCTCTGGCATCGTTACTACCTCTGCCGTAAACACCAAAGGATTTTCCAACCCGACTTTTTCTACTGAAATCTTGGGCGGGACTATCGGCAAAATCTGGTGTTCTTTGAGCGCCGCTACGTAAAACCTATTAATCGCTGATTCAGCTGCTTCGCTAGCTACTCGAGTTTCTCCAACCTCGTTTATCACTACTTCCAAAGGCGCCTTCCCCGGCCGAAACCCCGCAATCTTAAGCCCCTGCGAGAGTTTATTCGCCGCCTGTTTTATCGCCTCCTGCCATTCCTTCTCATCCAACTCAACTCTAATGGTCGTCTGGCTGCCTTTCTGCCCCATTATCTGGGATTTCATCGGGTTTCGAAATTAATGGTGTTACTCGTGTAAGTAATGCCATTCCGGTCATACAGCTTAGCGTAAGCGCTGTGTTGACCCCTGATGCCGCTATCAATCCTGGAAGTATACATCCCCGTCGCATTAGGCAAAAACGATTCCACTAACTTGTTATCTAAATAAAGTTCGATTTTTTGGATATTGAGCTCTTTCCCTTTGTCGGTTAACTGAGCTGTTAAATCCAGCGGGAAAAAGCTGGCACTAGGATCATTCATCACCACCATGTCTGACTGAGCCTGCCCCGCAATCACACTAATAGAAGTTTCCACGGTGCTGCCATCTTTTTTGAATAAGCGGGCGGTTACTTGATGATTTCTTCCATCCAAAACTACCCCGGTTACCTCCGTCGTCCAAGGCGCTTTGGCGACTTTGCGCACTAAATTGCTATCATAATAGAGCCCCACCTCCTTGACTACTGACTCATTATTAACCGTCGCATTAATAGTAAAATTGCCGTTCACCATGCTCCCATTCTGAGGCCAGGTAATGTTAATCTCGCCGCCAGTGACAGTTGAACCATCATAATATTGAGTAGGCACATTATTGTAACCATTATCCTTAGCCCAAGAAATCACCGGGTTCTCCCATGCTGAATTGTCGGGCCGCTCTGAATGCAACTCTGTATAAATCTTATATTCCACCTGATCTTCCGAATAGCCAGACGGTGCCAACAAATCCGTGCCTTTAACCACCCGGACTTTTTTATGCACATCATCTTTGTCGGTCGGAGCATTCCAGCTAGAAAATATTTCGGTTTTAGTGCTGGGCGTGGCATCCGTCGGCAATTTACCAGACAAGGTATCTACTACCACGCTGCGAATGCCATCGGGCACTGGGAAATCTTTGACTGGCATATTAGCAGTCGCTTGCCGCATATAAGCATTCCAAATAGGCGAAGCGACCGCGTAGCCGGCGGCTTTATCCATTTCGGAATTGTCGTTGTTGCCTGCCCAAACTCCTGTTACTAGATCAGGAGTATAACCAAATGTCCAAGCATCGCGATAACTTTGGGTAGTTCCAGTTTTAGCTGCTACGGGACGACCTGGTAAGGTTAAGTATCCTCCTGCTGGGAAAGTTGGCACCCGAGCCGAATCATCACTTAAAATACTGGTAACCTGGTAGGCTGCTTCGGGATCAAAAATCTGCCGGAGAGGTTGAGGTTTATTTTGCTCCAATACTCTGCCTCGGTTATCGACAACTTTTAATACGGATAATGGTTCTGTCCACTGCCCGCCAGCGGCTAAGGCACCGTAAGCAGAAGTTAAATCTAATAGTTTGACTTCGGCTCCTCCCAACACCAGCGATAACCCATATCTATCGGGTTCAGTCATAGTGGTAATGCCAATTTTATGAGCCAAATCTATGGCTTCATTCACCCCTACATAAGCTAATGTTTTTGCCGCCGGCACATTTAAAGAATTACCTAAAGCCTGCCGAATAGAAACAGGACCGCGGAATTTATTGTCATAATTATACGGATCATAACCTTGACCAAAATCAGTATGTACATCCATTAACATAGTGGCGGGACTATAGCCCTTCAAAAAAGCCGCCGCATAAACAATGGGCTTAAATGCCGATCCCGGTTGTCGCTCTCGAGTAGCCACATTCACATATCCTCCTATTTCTTCATCTAAGTAATTAGCCGACCCGACCATCGCCAAAATTTCACCCGTGTGGGGGTCAATGGACACCAGTGCCGCATTGCTCGCACTATATTTTTCTTTGTTGGTCTGGGCTTTGGCTGCCACAATATCTTCAGCAGCCTGTTGTTTAGTCCAATCCAACGTAGTAGTGATAGTAAAGCCGCCTTCCTCTAACGCCCGATCACCGTATTTTTCGGCTAATAATTCTTTAACGTACATAACGAAATGCGGCGCTCTGATGCTGTCTCTTTTAGGCAAAAAGGTGAGCTTTTGGGTTTTAGCTTCCTGACATTGTTTGCTAGTGATGTAACCCAATTCCAGCATTCGGTCTAATACCCAATCTTTTCTAGGAAGCAAGCGTTTTTCATAGTCTCCACCATAAGGCGAGTAATAAGAAGGCGCTTGCGGTAAAGCAACCAGCGCTGCTATTTCAGCTAAAGTTAATTCTTTGACTGATTTGCCATAATAACCCTGCGCCGCCGTCTCAATGCCATAATAACTATTACCATAGGGAATACTATTGAGATACATTTCCAAGATTTTATCCTTGGTATAAAGTTTTTCCATTTCAACAGCTAAAATAAACTCCCTCATTTTACGGAATACTGATCGGCTAGATGTCAGAAAAATATTTTTGGCATATTGCTGAGTAATAGTACTGCCGCCCTGGAAGCCACGACCTGTCAAAGGTTTAAGAACTAATCCGCGCAATAGACCTTTGACATCAAAGCCACCGTGAATATAAAAATTACTATCCTCAGCGGCTAAGGTAGCTTTTTTCACATAATCCGGAATGTCTGCAAAGGAAATCAGTGTCCGGCGCTGTTCGCCATAAATGTCATATAACACTACGCCGTTACGATCGAGCACCTTGGTTGATTGACCCGATCTTTGGATAGTCATACTAGAAGGATTGGGCAAACCAATACTTAAAGCTGCTGCCAAAAACGAGAAAAACAACACCACAACTATTCCTACACCTAAAACTAGTTTGGATGTACTATGAATACCTAAATTTTGTAGCCAACTGGCCATGGTTTGTCTATGGCGGCGCAACCAAGCCCGCCGGCGCCATCTTCCTCGCATGGTCGCTGGATTGTTTCTAAACGGCAATAGTTCTCCCACTCTTGTCTCCTATTTACAACCCACATTATATAACAAAGTAGCGTTAGGCTAAACCTAGCTAACTCCTATTCTGATATAATCAAGGCATAAGGAAAATCTATGGCTACAATCCCTAAAACTAAATTATCCCATCTCCTAGATCGCAACGTGGATGATATTATCCCTAACCGAGACCATCTATTGCATCGCTTGGAAGAGGGATCTCTGCGGATTAAACATGGGGTCGATCCTACTAAGCCTGATCTACATTTAGGCCATGCTGTGGCTTTATGGAAACTCAAGGAATTTCAGGAGGCTGGCCACATTGTAATTTTTCTGATCGGAGATTACACCGCCCGCATCGGCGATCCTAGTGGTCGCAATACTGCCCGACCAGTCCTGTCGCCCGATGAAATTGACCGCAATGCCAAAACTTATTTAGATCAGGTCGGCAAAATTTTAGATGTCAGCAAATGTGAAATCCATCACAACAGTGAATGGTTTGAGAAGATGACTTTTGCTGAACTGATTAAACTATTAGGGCAGACCACTGTTGCCCAAATTATTGAACGAGAGGACTTTCAGGCGCGCCTCAAGCAAGGCATCGATATTGGCACGCATGAAATTATCTACCCCATTATGCAAGGCTATGATTCAGTGCAATTAAAATGCGATGTGGAAATTGGCGGCGTAGATCAAAAGCTCAATATGTTAATGGGGCGAGATCTACAGCGAAAGTTTGGGCAAACCGAACAAGAAGTGATGATCGTGCCGCTTCTTTTGGGCACGGACGGAGTAAAGAAAATGTCCAAGAGTCTGGGTAATTATATCAGCATTGCTGAGCCTGCCACAGAACAGTTTGGTAAAATTATGTCCATTCCAGACAGTCTTGTATTGGATTACTGGAAACTGTGCACTAATGCATCCGACACTGAATTGGAAAGTATCGCCGACGAATTAAAATCTGGTGCCAACCCCCGAGACATCAAGGTCCGCCTAGCTAAAACTATCGTCACTATGTACCACGATGCAACAGCGGCTGACAAAGCCGATAAAAATTTTACGGCTACCTTCCAAAAAAATGAGCTTCCAGAGGATCTGCCACTAGTGCCAGTTAGCCCAAATCCCACTACTTTAGTTGACTTACTACTAGTGACGAGATTAGTCGAGTCTAAATCAGAAGCCCGGCGGATGGTTGAACAAAACGCCGTGAAAATTGACCAACAATTAATGACTGATCCCGATCAACAAATTAGCCCCCAAGCGGGCATGGTGGTACAAGTAGGCAAACGTAAATTCGCCAAGCTCCAGTAGGGCTAGGCCCCCAAAATATTCTCTAAAACGCTACGCAAGTTACGGGCTACTCCCAGACGATTCTTGACTTGGCGCCGGGCTTTCCATTGACGAGCACGGGGCAGACGGGCCCTCCGGCTGGTATCAAACCGCATCCCCGCAAAGCTAATAATCTGCTCGTTTCTGTTCATAGTTGGGTTAAACTTAATATAGTTAACCCTCCTTAGCGTACCTATTTAGTATATCGCATTTTAGCGATTAAAGCAAGGACTTTTTAGCTCCCAGAGCGCAAAATCCATGTTTTTCCTCCTTACAGAGCCCATTAGCCACCTTCCTGGAATTGGCCCCTCTTTAGCCCTAAAGTGGCAAAAACTAGGGGTTTTGACCGTGGGTGAGCTCCTGTCGTTTTACCCCCGTAAATGGGAGGATTTAAGCACTCTCTCGCCCCTCACGGCAGCTCAGGCTGGCCGGAAAATCACTGCTAAAGCTACTATTCTTGCCATCTCCCATTTCCGTTCCCTCTATAAAAAGATGTTTATCACTAACGCGGTTATCCGAGATGAGAGTGGTTCCTTGCGAGTAGTATGGTTTAATCAGCCCTATCTTCAAAAAACTTTCAAAAAAGACGAGGAATATTACTTCAGTGGCAATGTGGGGAGCTATCAAGGGCATCCAACCTTAATGAGCCCTGTCTTTGAGAAGGCTGATCATTCTCCCTTGCATGCTGGACGGATCGTATCAATCTATCCGGAAACCGTTGGCATTTCGAGCAAAATCATCCGGCGAGTGATGAAAGTATTGCTCAATACTATTCGGCATCAGCCAGAAATCCTTCCAGAAAATATTATTAAGGAATATCGGTTAGTGCCGTTGACTGCCGCTTTAGAAAATATCCACTTCCCTGCCTCGGAGGTCGAGCTTAAACACGCACAGCAACGGTTGGGTTTTGATGAGCTGTTTTTCATCCAACTCAGCCTAGCATTTATTAAGCAAAATTGGGGAAAATTGCCCAGCCAACCAATGCCGGTGCCTCCAGATTTTCTTACTAATTTCCAATCGCATTTAAGTTTTATTTTGACTACTACTCAAACGAAAGCCATCCATGAGATTTTAAATGACTTATCGGCAGACCAAGCCACCAATCGGCTGCTACTGGGCGATGTCGGCTCCGGCAAAACCGTAGTGGCTGCCGCTGCCAGTGTGGCGACCGCAAAAAATGGCTATCAGACTGCATTAATGGCGCCCACAGAGGTTTTAGCAATGCAACATTACCAGAACCTCAAGTCGCTGATGGATAAATTCGGGGTTACCACTACCCTGCTAACTGGCAGTACTAAACTAGCGGATCATTCCGAAATCGAGAGCGGCCAAATTGACTTAGTGATCGGTACTCATGCCCTTATCCAAAAACAAGTCGCCTTTAAAAATCTCAACCTAGTGATTGTGGATGAGCAACACCGGTTTGGCGTAGCCCAGCGCTATCAATTAAAAAATAAAGCTGGCGATACCGTGCCGCATTTCATTAGCCTTAGCGCTACTCCCATCCCCCGGACGGTATTTTTGTCGCTTTTTAGTGATCTGGATGTCTCAATTTTAACCGAAATTCCCGCTGGTCGGCTACCGATCATCACCCGCCTCGCTACCGCTAATAACTTAGAAAAAGTCCAGGCTTTAATTAATAAAGAGATTTCAACTGGTCATAAAATTTTTGTGATTACCCCACTCATTGAAGAAGATACCAAAGCCGAACGGGCTTCTATTGCTTCGGAAACCCGGAATCTGGCTAAACTTTTCCCCCAAGCCTACATTGCCACTTTACACGGGCGCATACCGGCGGAGGAAAAGCTCCAAATTATGCAAGATTTTAAAGAAGGCAATATCAATATTTTATTGGCTACCTCTGTGATTGAAGTCGGCATTGATGTTTCAGCCGCCACAGTGATTTGGATTAAAAATGCTGAGCGCTTTGGCTTAGCTCAGCTGCACCAACTCCGCGGTCGGGTAGGTCGCAGCAATCTACAATCATACTGTTTAGTAGAAACTAAGGTGGAAGATTTGGAAACACTGGATCGCCTAAAGGCATTTATTAAAATCCGGGATGGGAATGAACTTGCCAAAATAGATTTAGCCCTGCGCGGACCGGGAGCATTCTTTGATACCCAACAGTCCGGCTTTCTACGATTAAAAATTGCCAACCTACTGGATGAAAAACTTATCCATACCACTCACCGAGCCGCCTGCGAACTCATCAAACAAGATCCCTTACTCAAGAACCATCCTAACCTTAAACAAAAAATCCAGTTGAACATCCTGCCGCATTCTGAGTAAATGAAGATGCTTGAATGCACCTTCATTTTTGGTCAAGTTTTCCAGTGTATTCCATCACCTTGAAAGGAGGTGAGATTAATGGCGTCAAATGGTCACCCAAGCGACCCCGCCCAGACATTTCGCGACGCAGCTTGTGACTGGCTGAACGACAAACTTATACTAAGCCAGAAGGGATTGGTGCGTCATCTCTCGCGGATACTAGATGAAGATGGGCATCAACCTAATCCCGCTAGAATGAATCAGATGTTACAGGATCGAGGGATTCCTATCTCCCTGCAGTATGCGATTACTCTAAAAGGAAAGGAGATCAGGAAGGAATATCTCATTGAGTTTGTCAGCCAACTAAGTAAGCTAAAGAAGCGTTTGCCCAAACAAAGAGGGGCACAGGGACAGAGCCGATCGGAGGAGAGACCACCATGCATCGAGGCTACCAAAACAACTTGACCAGACTCAGACCACCGGAACCAAATTCATCCATTATAAGGTTCCGGTTTCCTTTTTTAATAAGCCCCGTTAGAAATGTGGGGACCAGTCTTCGCCCCTCCTCAATTTCCCTGAATGCCGCAAGCTTAGTTGCTGACCACGCACAGAAATTGGGGAGGGCTACACCTGGCTTTGATGATAAATTATAATCAGCACGTATAGTAGTGTCATTTCTAACGGCGTAAACTGAAGTTATGCCGTTCAACTATGAAAAAATCTTAGACAAGATTGCTCTGCCATTAGGGATAATATTAACTATCGGTTTATTAGTGGGGGCTTATTTTATTATTAACCATTCTAATACTCCCCCTGAAGCTGCTCAAGCGGGCGAATCAATCGCGGTGGATGTAGCTGGAGCAATTGTTAATCCCGGAGTTTATAACTTTATCAGCCAGCAGATCGTAGAGGATGCTATTAAACAAGCTGGCGGGTTAACCGAACAGGCTGACCTAGAGTTAATGGCGCGGACGGTTAACCGTGCCGCTCTTCTCCAAAACCACGGAAAAGTTTATATCCCGATCAAAGGAGCGGTTAATTATACAGTTGACAGCACTGGCGCTAGCAGTACCACAAATTCAATAGCCGGGCCAGTGAATATTAACACGGCTAGCCCGGCTGAATTAGATACTCTGCCAGGGATCGGTCCGGTGACAGCTGGCTATATTATTGATTATCGAACCAAGAAAGGTCCCTTCAAGCGCAAAGAAGATTTAATGAACGTCAGTGGTATCAGTTCTTCCAAATATGCTAAACTGAAAGACCTGATCACAATTTAAAAATGCCCCCATGCACAGGGGCAGATTTAGTGGACAATGAACAGGGCGTAAACTTATAGAATGTTGGTTTGGTAATCCAGATAGTCTGGATATACGATATCCAGTCCCGGATAAGCCAAACCGAATGCTCCGGAGGCACGCAAGAACAGCTCGTGAAGCTGCGGGTTATCCCGAGGGTTGATGATTTGCTTGACCCCAACATCCCAAAGAGTGTAACGGATCTCGCTGATGATGTCGCATAGTTCCTCTGAAGTCAAGGGAGATGCGGGGTTCCCGGCGTCCCAGAAGATAGAAATGGAGCCCCCGGCGTCATGCAAGGTGAGATGGTACCGGTCTTCCGGAATCGCTCCATCTGTGTCAATATAGATGACCCCGTCGCCGCCATCCCAAACCGAGAGCTCTCTCGGTTCCAATCCTCCTCGGATCGTAAACCCGAAAAGGACCCGCATCCCGTGGTAGTGATTGGGCGCTACCACTTCCTGAACGCTTAGGATCTCGCTGTAGACTTCGGGGAGGTAATGCCCCTCCTTGATGTCCGCGAGAACCCCCCGCAGACTGCTTCTTTGAACCTCGTCTATAGAGGCCCAAAACTCATCATCCGCAGCCAGTTCGCCGCAGACATCCCGCATTTCCAACCAGAGCCGAGCATACTCTACCCTAGTGTTGACCAAGGCGGAGTAATCTGCCGGCTCCTCCAACCAGCTGGAAGCCGATAGGGAGATCGCTCCCGGCTCTCGGGCAAAAGCGGACCACCGGTCCGAAAGGTTGATTCGGACTCGAGGAATAACCCCCTCAGTAAGCAAGTAGGAGAGATTGAACGTGAAACCCTCCCCCCGAACATTGAGCGAGCAGTTCCCGCCCGGCACAGGCGGGATAGAATTCTGTACCTCCACCGGCCCTTCCGATAAATTAACCGTGATGGTCGGTGGTGGGACGCCACAGGTCTGCGCTTTAACTGAGGGTAAACAAACCACCAGTAGCACCAAAACTGCAACCATAAACAACGGCCATGAGGTTTTCATAACCTCACCTCCATTAATTGTGCTCTCAAGGAGCAGCGTTTCTACTCATAGTCTACCACAGCCCCCCCCTAAGACAAGGTCAGGATTTTCAGAGGTCCGCCCCCTCGCTAAATAAAAGCACCCTAAATCAAATGCTTTATTTATTAAAGATACTTTGTGTTGCTCGGCATCCTTAAGCTATGATTTAGTGAGGGACGAGTGGCGAAATGGTAGACGCACTAGCTTTAGGAGCTAGCGGGGCAACCCATGAGAGTTCGAATCTCTCCTCGTCCACCAGGACGTCGAACGTCCTTAGTGAGACGGACTGGTGATCAGTCGCGTTCGGAACGTTAGACGTTCTTCGACGCGACCACACCTTATCTATGAAATAAAATGAGCGACGTCTGACGTCGTGCTACAAATCACTTTTTATTTGTCCACACTGTAAAAATCACGCTTCATAGACACCTAAAGTTGATAACTAGGCAGATTTTGGGTATAATGTGGGGGAACATCAGGACGTTGACAATCGCAAAGCTAAAGGAAATAAATTTTGATGTTTAATTTTCCTACAGCCAAGTAATTATTAATTTATATTAATTTGAAAGGAGCCGTGTATGCAAGGATACAATCTTCTCAATACGTGGGGTACCGCTGTGCTCACCCCACTGCAAGACATCTGGTATCGGTTCCTAGTCTTCCTGCCCAATTTAATTGGCGCATTGTTGATCCTCATTATTGGATGGATCATCGCTGCCGGGTTGGATAGATTAGTGACCCAGATCCTCAAGCAGATTAAGCTCGACACAGCGCTTAATAAAGTTGGCGTAAGGAATTTCTTCCGCAAGGCCGGCGTCGACTTTGAAACCTCTGACTTTGTCGGCGGTTTGGTACGCTGGACCATCCTCTTAGTCGCCTTCTTGGCTGCTGCCGATATCTTGGGTCTAGCCAAGGTGACCGATTTCTTAAACGAGATCCTCGGCTATGTCCCGAACATCTTCGTGGCGGTGGGTATCCTGCTGATTGGTATGCTAGCTGCTAATTTCTTCTCCCATGTCGTGCGGGGTACTGTCGGCATCGCCAGAATCCGCTCCGCTAACTTCCTGGCTGCCGTTACTAAGTGGGTCATCTGGATCTTCACCGTTCTGGTTGCCCTCAATCAGCTAGGTGTCGCCAGTATGATCATCAACTACTTGATGATGGCGATCTTCTTCATGCTTGCTTTGGCTGGAGGCTTAGCTTTTGGCCTAGGCGGTCAAAAAGCCGCTTCTGAGACCCTGGAAGACATCCGCAAAGACATGAAGCACAGAGACTAATTACCTTTAACGATTACCAAAAACCCGCTTTAAAGCGGGTTTTTGGATAGAACAATAATCTTACTCTAGTTCGCCCAGCTTCACGGTTACTTGGATGTCTTTGCCAGACCGTAATAGCTTAATAGTGATGGTGTCTCCTGGTTTGTAGGCACGCAACAGTGAAGTGATACTATGATTTTCATCAATTACTTTACCATCAATACTGACTAAGATATCATTCTCTTTAATTCCCGCTCTATCCGCCGGCCCCCCAGGAGCGACCGCCGGCTGTCCTACACTATCGCCTCTGGTTACTAAGGCACCCTTTGTAACATCCAGTTTATTGAGCGCGGCTATCTCCTTAGTGATATTAATATAACGGATACCTAGCATGGGTCGAGAGATCTTGCCAGCGGAAGCGTAAGAATCCAAGGCTGCTTTCACACTATTAATTGGGATAGCAAAACCAATTTGACTGCCCTGCAGATCAATAGCAGTATTAATTCCCACCACCTGACCAGCTAAATTAATCAGCGGCCCACCAGAATTCCCAGGATTAATCGCGGCATCGGTTTGGATCATTCCTTCTAATGTCTCCGAGGTGCCATCTCCACCCCCGGCAGTAATAGTGCGGCCAATGGCGCTCACAATTCCTCGCGTCACCGTGTTCTGGTATTCTCCCAAGGCGTTGCCAATTGCGATCACCTGTTGGCCAACTTTTAGTTTATCCGAATCACCGAGCTCAACTGCCCTAAGCCCGCTGGCATTAATTTTTACTAAAGCCAGATCATTAAAAGGATCCTGAGCCACTATCTCCGCATCATAACTTTTACCGTCAGAAGTCAGGACTTTATAAGTAGCTTTGTCGCTAACTACGTGTTTATTGGTAGCGATTAAGCCAGTGGATTTAATCACAAATCCTGTCCCCGCCCCTTGCTGCTGAAAAGTGCCAAAAAAGCTCTGTACACTGCGCGTAGACACAATACTAACGACCGACGGGGACACTTTAGCCACCGCATCGATGATTGCTGAATCCTCTTGCAAGGTTACGGTTTGCTGTTGGGTATTGTTTGAGGAGTTAGTCGGAAGGGAATTAGTCGCCCCTTTGTACCATCCGCCCCATATAGCTAAACTCATTAAAAGAGCCCCCCCAATAATCCCCCCAAACACGCTATACAAAAAAGAACCGAACTTATTCTTATCCATCCTTTTTAAAGATTAAATTATAAGATATTAGGAGCTAAAACAAACAACCAGTCAAAGATGAAGAGAGCCAATATCAAAATTAAGGCTATTCCAATATATTCAAAAGTAACCCGCACCGTCAAATTACCTCGCAAATAATGCGCCACCAGCTCGGAAAATAGATAATAAATCACTAGCAAGAGGAAAGCCTTGAAATAAGCATTTTTGTTCCAGGCATTGGTCATCCAGACCACCTCTTCACCGATAAGAGCTAATACCGCCGCATACAACCAAAACCGGGCAGTGGGTAGACTTTGCCGCCAAAACAATAAATAAAGGACTAGAACAAGTTGAGCAAATGTTCCCACCATTAACCAGACCACACTGAAATTATTGTAATAGAAACGCACCAATACCATCAAAGACAAAGTGGCAATGAACAAGATTAATAAGTCAATCGAACCCAGCCAATTAATAGCTGGTAAGCTCCACTGACCAGAATCGATCCGATTTTGGTGGCAGATCGCTACAAAGGCTATTACCACCCCAATAATTAGAATGGTTAATTGGACCTGCCAGAGATTAAACAACGAAAAGGATAAGAACCCTACTCCTGATAGTACTCCCCACAACAGCTCAGCAGCGAACACTCCTACGTCATGTTGGAACTTAGCATTGCCAATCCACCAAGCAAACAACAAGGCTACTGCTACTACAGCCGATAACCACCATAGCAAAAGGGTTGGCCACCAATACATCGCCTCCATGAGGCCCAGTAAGGCCACCTCTAAAAGAATTAGTTTACGATAGCGCCACAACCAATCCCAGATCATGATACTCAAGCTTATTGATTAGCCGCATCACTACCTAAGACCACCCTCGCTAGAGCCCCCGTAGTGCTAGTTATCTTCTCGGTACCTATCTCCGCCTGTAAGCTTTCGGCTAATTTTCTAACTTCCCAGACCCGTTGTCCATTACTCAAATCATAGACTATAGTCTTAGTGAAACCTTTAACGGCGTTATTGCCGGTGCTGACTACTGTATAGCCAGCCTTTCCCAAGCTGGCCGCTACTTTCTTCGCTAACCCGGTAACGGTGGTGCCGTTTAATACCTCAATCTTCAGTGGCTCCTTACTCACCTGTTGCTCCAGATCTTCTATTTTAGTCTCTCCTGAGATAACCTTGGCCACATAATCACTAATCACTTTAAAATCATCACCTACAGGCCTGAGAACATAGGCTTCATCAACCTTAGTGCCGTACAACAAGCCAGTTGGTGAGTCATCAAAGACCTTTGTTACTAGCTTAGTAATGTCAAAGTCTTTCATTAAATTAATCAATCGCTTCATTTCAGCCAACTTCATATTGGTTTCGAAATGATTGGCCAAAATATCCATCAAAGCTAGAGCTTTAGCCGGATTACTGAGCAGGTTTAATTCACCAGCCTTGGTTTTAACTGCCATCATAATCTTTTGCTGGCGGCGGGCTCGATCAAAATCTGAGGTACTCTGGCGGGACCGAGCATACTTGAGGGCAGTAGCCCCATCCATGGTATAGGTACCCGCCTTGATATCTACAGTTTGATATCCCCCACTAGTGGTAGGGTACTTATCATCATACAAATCCTTATCAACAGTCACAGTTATTCCCCCTAACTCATCAATAAACTTTTCAAACCCGGTAAAATCCAGCTTGCAATAATAGGGAATGTCTAATCCCAGTACCTCTCCGGCAACCTGGGCAATCAACTTCCCACCGCTCCCCGCTTCCCGGCTATTGCCGATCTCATAAACGGCGTTGACCTTGGTATCACCATAACCGGGTACTTTGACATACAAATCTCGTGGGATAGAGAAAAGAAAACTTTGCTTCTCCGAGGTGGTAGCCAAACTGGCTACCATTAAAGTATCGGTAAGGGTGGGGCCGTCACTCCCCTCGCCCGGCATCCCCGCGAGGAGAATATTCACCCGACCCTGATCTTCACCGGTTAAGGTAGTGGCCCCAAAGCTAAATAAATCCTTCAGGAGGTCCTCTTTTGATACATTCCACCCGCTCAAAGCTAGTTTAGTACCAAACCAGCCTGCTAATAACAAAACCACAATCAATAAACCTACGCCCCAAAACCGCTTGGCTGAACCCCTTTTACGTAACACATGGACATTAGTATCCACTTCCATATCTGCCAGCTCTTCTCGCTCAGCAGCCAGACTCCGGCTCACCCGTTTAGTTTTTAAATCCCTTTTTCTAATAACCATGTCTCCCTTATCATTAAAGAGTTAATACCTATTTAATATATCAGAAATGAATTGACAAAAAAATATCCTGGTCAACACAATGAAAGAAGAAAGAAATAGATATAGTTGTATGACTATCTCAATCCCCCCCAAAAAGCGCCCTCATCAGCCGCTCAAAATCGGGTTTACCTTACTGGCAGGTGTACTTCTAGCAGTA
>CAYGXX010000006.1:0-24042 GCA_964354145.1 uncultured Candidatus Saccharibacteria bacterium | reverse complement strand
CGACAATCGGTTCCTGGATATTAAGTTCTGAGACTAAATCCCCCACCGTAGCGGCGGTGGTAGTATAGGTATCGGTCAGGCCATTAATGGCTACAGTGATGGTTTTGGTAGTCCTAGCTTCGGTGGCCCCCAGCTGGCACAGCCCGTACACTAAAATAATTAACAGGCCTAAAGTTATGGCTGTGGCAAAGGATTTTTTTATAGTTTTTGGCGCAGGATGAGGATAATTTGAACTCGTCAACCTGTCCCCGAAGAGTTTGCTCACCCCCTTATTATACTGTAGAACCTTAGAGGGAGGATTCTGTCGGGGCTTCTATTCTTCTGATGGGAGCTAAGTTCTTAGCCAACCTTTTGATGCCAAATCGCTGGAAAGCGGCAATGACCTCATCTTTATCCACGGCAATGACTTTGCCGGTGCCGAAATGCTTATGCTCAATCCAGTCCCCGGTTTTGACTTTGATGTGAGATTTGGATTCCTCAGTGGTGGTAGTGGTGGTTGGCATATCGTTGCCAAAGGTTTTTAACTCTTCTGGTATATCATCAATAAAGCGAGAAGGCAAACTGGGGGTGAGATTTCCATAAAGCAGCCGTTGAATGGCATAAATGAGATAAAGTTTTTTCTTGGCGCGAGTTATCCCGACATAGCAGAGTCGTCGTTCCTCCTCTAGTTCCTCGTTATCTAGGAGGCTGCGGGAGTGGGGAAAGAGGTTTTCTTCCATCCCGGCGATAAAGACATATTCAAATTCTAGCCCTTTAACGGAGTGGAGAGTCATCAGACTGACCGCGTTTTCAGCTGTATCATACTGATCAATGTCTTGGATCAAACTGACTTCTTCCAAAAAGAGAGGCAAGGCAATTTTGATGTCCAGAAAATCATATTTTTCAATGACACTCTTAAGTTCTTTAACGTTTTCGATCCTTGTTTCGCCTTCAATGGTTTTATCGTTGAGCCAAGCCAGATAACCCGTTTTTTCAAGGAGGTAATCAAATAGTTTGCTTAAATTGCGTTTATCATTTCTGGCGGTGGCAAAAATCTGGCCAAGTTTCCTAAGTTCCGCTTGAGCTTTGGCGCCCACAGGAGCGTCCAATAAGATTTCGCTGGTTGGTTTAGCGTGGGAAAAGGCATATTTTTGCAGTTCTTCCCAGGTTTTCTCCCCTACTCCCCGGGGAGGCAGATTGATAATTCGTTTTAAACTCAAATCATCCTGGGGATTGGCTACCACCTTCATAAATGCTAGGACGTCACGAATCTCTTTGCGGTCGTAGAACCGGGTGCCGCCGATGATCCGGTAAGGCACCCCTTGCTGGAGGAAGGCTTCTTCCAGGGCGCGGGATTGGGCATTGGTACGGTACAACACTACAAAATCATTGAATTCTAGTCTTGGGTCAGCGGATTTGCGCTGTAAAATTTCTTGAATGATATAGCCGCCTTCTTGTTGCTCGTTAAATACTTGTTTGATGGTAATTGGTTCCCCTGCCCCATTCTTGGTCCACAGCTCCTTATCGCTCCGGTTTTTATTAGCAGCAATCACCGCGGCAGCTCCATTCAGAAGATTTTGGGTGGAACGATAATTTTCTTCTAATTTGATGATTTTGGCTTTGGGGTAATCCTTGTGGAAATTTAGAATATTACGGTAATTAGCCCCGCGCCAACTGTAAATCGATTGCCAGTCGTCCCCCACCACAAACAGGTTTTTATGTTTGGCTGCTAGTAATTTAGTCAGTTGGTACTGGGCAGTATTGGTATCTTGGTATTCATCCACCAAGATATATTTGAATTTGGTTTGGTATTTCTGGAGAATATTTTTGTTAGCTTGGAATAATTTCACTGTTAGCATCAGAAGATCATCAAAATCCAAGCTATTATTGGCAAGCAAAAGCTCTTGATAGCGGGGGTATACCTTAGCGACTATTTTCTGAAAATAGCCATACGCCATTTCCGGATATTCCTCGGACGTTATGAGTTCGCTTTTAGCGGAGGAGATGTAATCCAGTACCGCGCCCGGGGCGAATTTCTGGATATCAATGTTTAGTTCGTTCATCGCCTGCTTAGTAGCAGTGATTTGTTCGTCAGTATCCAGAATAGTGAAATTCCGGTTTCTGCCAGTGATATTCCCCGAGCTTGTCGAGGGGTTACCTTGGTGTTGCATTTCTGCCCTTAAAATCCGAGCGCAAAGCGAATGAAAAGTGCTGATGTGAAAAGCTCGGTCGGAACGGAGCTTCAGAAGGCGCATAATCCTTTTTTTCATCTCCCCCGCTGCTTTGTTGGTAAAAGTTACTGCCAAAATCTCGCTAGGGGTAGCTTTTTTGGTCTGTACTAAATAAGCCACTCGGGAAGTGAGGGTTTTGGTCTTGCCGCTCCCCGCCCCCGCCAATATCAACACCGGCCCTTCCGTGGCCTGTACCGCTTTGATCTGCTCCGGGTTAAGCTTGTCTAATAAATCTGTTGGCATAGCTTGATTTTACCTTTATTCAGTATAGTATATTCTGGCAGTTCGCTGGTGTTATACTAATCCTGTAGGGAATTTTTCTATGTCTGGACACTCAAAATGGGCTACCATCAAGCGGAAGAAAGGAGCGCTAGACGCCAAGCGCGGGGCTTTATTTACCAAAATGGTAAAGCTGATTGAAGTAGCGGCGCGGGGCGGGGCGGACCCGACGATGAACTTCAAGCTGAAACTGGCGATCCAAAAAGCCAGGTCAGCTAATGTGCCCTCCGCTACTATTGATAAAGCGATCAAAAAAGGCAGTGGGCAAGATAAAGAGGCAAGTAAATTAGAGGAAGTTACCTATGAAGGGTTAGCCCCGGGCAATGTGGCGGTGGTTATTCAAGCTTTGACTGACAACAAAAATCGAACCGTTTCAGAACTTCGGAATATCTTTAATAAAGCTGGTGGGAGTTTTGGCTCGCCGGTCTCCTGGCAATTTGACCATAGAGGGATTTTACAGGTGGAAAAGGTCCCTGCGAAAACTGAAGAATTGGAAATGGCGATTATTGATGCAGGGGCGCAGGATTTTTCCGATGCTGGAGACACGGTAGAAGTATATACCGAACCAAAATTATTAGATCAAGTGAAAAATCAGTTAGAGTCGGCTGGATTTAAAGTGACTTCCAGCGCTTTAGGTCTGGTGCCTAAAAATAAAACTGTCATTACTGATCCTAATCTAGCTAAACGGGTGCTGAATTTTTTGGATGCCTTAGATGATTATGATGATGTAACGGAAGTGGCCAGCACTTTAGATGTGCCCGATGAAGTCATGGCAAAACTCGAGGAGTAATGTTACTCTCCGAGCTTGTCGAGGGGGTTACTTTATAACCTGTCATCCCGGACCGGCGTGCCATTAGCACAGCAGGATCCGGGATCCAGACAAGAACAGAAACAAAAAAATGTTTTGGTTTATTTTTCTGTCTAGATTCCCGCCCCTGCCTGCCGGTAGGCAAGGTGCGCGGGAATGACGGGGGGGGGCGGGAATGACGGAAAGCTGCTGGTGTAAAATGGAGGAGATGAACAAGATTATTTTAGGATTGGATCCGGGGACGGCGACAACTGGTTTCGGAGTAATAAAAGATGACAAAGGCCAGGTTGAATACATTGATTGCGGTTGCATTTCCACTTCCAAAGGTATTTCCCCCGGTGAGCGATTACTCACGATTGCCAAGTCACTGGAGATATTAATAAAAAAATATCACCCAGATGTTTTAGCGGTGGAGAAATTGTTTTTTACGAAAAACATCACCACTGCCATTGCGGTTGCAGAAGCGCGCGGGGTAATTTTGGTGGCAGCCGCTAAGCATAACTTAGAAATAGCTGAATATACTCCCTTGCAAGTTAAACAAACCCTGACTGGTTATGGCAAAGCCGACAAGCAGCAAATGCAACGGATGGTAAAGTCCGTTCTAAAATTGCAAAACGTTCCGAAGCCCGATGATGCCGCCGATGCCCTAGCGATTGCGATTTGTGCCGTTCATCACCAGGTTTGTGTGTCATCCTGAACTGACGAAGGATCCCTTACTTCGTCATCCTCCGACTTGGTCGGAGGATCCAGACATAAAAACAAACAAAAACACTATATTTCTTTTTTTGTCTGGATTCCGGCTCGGTGGCCGGAATGACGGTACGGAGGAAAACCAGGTCTGGGAGCCAAATACTCTTTACTGGGAGCGGATTTTGTGGTAGATTAAAAATATAAGGTGGTACCTCGCCCTAGGCGGGTAAATCCAACCACCAGCACCTTAAAGACTGGGCAACTCTAGCCTGCAAGGTGATAAAGGAGTGACTAACTATGTTAGCCGCTTTAGGAACTATCATGGCTTTCTGCAAAGCCATGATCGAAAGGAAGCAGGATCCTCAAGGTAGCTACGCTACTGCGCAGGAAATCTGCAAGCAACTCATTGCACTGGGTGAAGAAGCCCTTGGGCGGATGCTCCAGCGGATGAACTACATCAGTGAGATACTGGCCAGAGCCGTGCTTCCTTCAATCGGTGACTTCAAGGAGTTTCTGAACAAGGTCGCCCAGATTGTCAACTGCGATGTTAAGCCCTTCGTTCCAGAGGGCTGGAAAGTAGTCGAACATATCAAAGGCGGCAAGTGGGAGTGGGATCCATCCAAAGTCCTTCTGTATCTTTCAGATGGACAGAAGGGTGGCGAGCGCATTGAAGGTAATAAGCTTCGCGAGGAGCTTAAAGGTAAATCTGTCCTGAATGCGAATGTCCTTGATTTCTTGCTGGCTAATCCGCTCCTCATCCCAGAGGAGTGGAAGGGCAAAGCAGTATTCTTCTGGGGCACTGTCTATCGCAACGCCGATGGCAACCTCGTTGTCCGTTATCTCTACTGGAATGGCACGAGGTGGCACTGGGGCTACAGCTGGCTCGCCTACGATTGGATTGACCTCAGCCCGGCGGCGTTGTCCACAAGTAATTGATCCTTGGTCCTTGGACCCTTGGTTTTTCTTTGGTCCCTGACCCTTTGTTCTTGAGAATTTGATAGCCCCGCGTTAGCGGGGCTGATTTTGTATTTTGTTATAATAAAGATGGAAGTAGGTGAATATGACAGGGATCAAGGTCCCTGACTACCGAAACTAGTATCCATACTATCCCAGAGTATCTGCGATCAAGGTTGCAGGTAGAGCGGAGTATGTAGAAACTTCACCCCTCGATAAACTCGGGGTGACCCTGAGCCAAGTCGAATGGGTCAAAAAATGAAGATACTTGGTCTGGAGTGCTATGACATTTAAGATGTCGGATAAAATACAGCCCCGAGAGTATTCTAAGGGCAGTGGCTTGGGTGGTACTCTAGATATAATCGCAACGCCGATGGCAACCTCGTTGTCCGTTATCTCTACTGGAATGGCACGAGGTGGAACTGGGACTACAGCTGGCTCGACAACGATTGGAATGACAACAACCCGGCGGCGTTGTCCACAACTCTCTTCATTTCTCTCCCATTTTATTGGGAGAGTTTTGTTATTATTTATTCTTGTCATTATCCGGCTTGATCGGATAATCCAGACAGAAATAGAAACAGAAAAATGTTTTTTGTTTGTTTTCTGTCTAGATCCCCAATGTCGGAGCGCTTCGCCTCCGGCTTGAGGATGACAAAAAAGGTGGAATAACAGGATAGAGGTGGGAATGACAAAAGAGTGCGGGGGATGACCAGGTGGGATGTTAGAATAAAGATATGATTGCGAGGGTTTCAGGAAACATCATTCATAAAGGATTAGACCATCTGGTGGTAGAGGTTGGTGGGCTTGGCTATAAAGTGTTTGTGGTGAGCGATGTGGTAGTCAAAACATTAGCGGGCCAACCAATTAAATTGTTTACTCAATTAGTAGTCCGAGAGGATAGTCAATCGCTCTATGGGTTCTTAACTTTGGCGGAGCTAGAATTGTTCAATTTGTTGATTGGTGTGTCCGGAGTAGGCCCTAGGATCGCTCTGGCGGTCCTTGGCGCTGGCAAGGTGGAAGAATTGCAATCTGCGATTGGCCGTGGCGACAGCGCTCTATTCACGGCGGTAAGCGGGATCGGCAAAAAAACCGCGGAGCGCATCATTTTGGAACTAAAAAGCAAGGTCGGTGAAATTGGTGTGAGTGAATTAAGCGGCAGTTCGCAGGAAGTTATTAATGCACTGTCAGGATTAGGTTATAATATGTATGAAATTCGTGAAGTGATTCGCAAAATCTCTCCGCAAGCTTCCTTAGAAGACAAGGTCAAAGAAGCATTAAGATTATTAGGTTAATTATTATATAAAAAGTGGCTCCGATGTTCCAATGACACTTGGAAATCGGAGCACATCTAACGATGTGGAGGGTAAACTCTATGGCTAAACATGATGAGTGTAAGTGCGGCGGCGTGCATATTTTTAACGATTGGTTCTATATCATCATCATATTTTTGATCGGATTTGTGATTCTGGGAGTTAATCTGGGGTTTTTGGGTGTCTATTTGTTGGCTTATTGGCCAGTTCTCCTGATCGCAATAGCCGTCAAAGAATTGATTGAGCGGCGCTAAGCAGCCTATTTTAGGGGAAGTGAAATCCGATCCCGCCTGGGGTCGGATTTTTGAAGTGGTAAAATAAATTTACTAATGAAAACTAAACACTGGTGGCTAATTGGAGGGTTTTTAGTCCTAATTCTGGCGTTAGGAGGGGCTTATTATGTCTGGCTGGCACCGGCTGGGGCTAGCCGCCAGCCCAAGCAGTTTGTGGTGCAATCGGGGGAAGGCATTGGCGCCATTGCGGAGCATTTGCAAAAGGAAGGCATTATTAAATCTGCCTGGGGCTTCAAGGCATATCTCAAATTAACTGGGCAGGTCATTGTGCAACCCGGGACTTACGAGCTTTCGCCGAGCCAGAGTTTGCCCGTTATTGCTAATTTCATTGCCAGCGGCAATACCGCTAATGTTACCCTGACCATCCCGGAAGGATTTACTCTAGAGCAGATCGCTGAGCTGGTGGCGCAAAAGAATATCTCCACCAAAGAAGAGTTCCTAAAGATCGCTAATGAGTTTCCTCCTGATTATGATTTTCTAAAATTCCGCCCCGCCGGTAAATCTCTGGAAGGTTTTTTGTTTCCCGATACTTACAAATTAATTAAGGGCGATCCCCTCTCGGCGGTGCACCAGATGCTGGATAATTTTTCTAATAAGTATCATTCAGACATTCAGCCGGATTTGGGCGAGCAAAATCTGTATCAAGTATTAATCGTCGCCTCTTTAGTGGAGCGGGAAGCTTGCAAGGCGGAAGACCGGCCGATGATCGCCGGAGTCATCTATAATCGTCTGAAGATTGGTATGAAGTTGGGCGTTGATGCCACGGTGCGGTACATCATCAATAACTGGAAGGATCCCTTAACTGCTGCCAACCTTACTATCGATTCGCCCTATAATACCCGGAGATTCAGCGGGCTGCCGCCCGGACCTATCTGCAATCCCGGGTTAGCTTCCATAGAAGCAGCGCTGCATCCAGCTCAGCATAAGTATTATTACTACCTCACTGATCCCGAGGGAGTGACCCATTATGCCAAGACCCTAGAGGAGCATAACCAAAACAAGGTTAAATATCTGCTGTAAATAATTTTGCCACCATTTTGAGCGGCCAAAACGGTGGCCCAAAAGCCGCCTCCCGACTCCGTGAGCTGACTTCATATACCAAAATTGTCTTACCGCTTAAAGTCCAAACTCGCCTACTGGCTCAAACATGGACACGCGACGGCAATTTTGGTTATTTGTTTCCAGCTCACTTCATAGGTCGGAGAGAGGCTGCTAAAAATTAAATAGCCATGCAAATTATCTGAATTCTGGACGTGCTACAATGTTACGTTAACTAGTTCTTTGCAAACCGGTGGGGATATTCTCCGGGGCAATTTTCTTGGTTATTTGTTGTGGGAGATCATGCGATTTTCACGCTCCCCTGATATGGGCGGGTTAGTTATGCTAACGTGTCTATTTCGAGGGGGCAGTGAGATTCGGACCGATGTCCTCTCTATACTAAGCATTAACTCTGGAGGTGAAAATGCATAGTGTGCAATTTCGCATTTACAGGGACGTTGCTGGTCAGTACAGATGGCGATTAGTCGCCGGCAACGGTGAAAAGGTAGCCGTAAGCGAAGCTTATACTACCAAATCCGATGCCATACGTTCCGCAGAAAGGGTGAAAGCCCTTGCTATGTTGGCAGAAATTGTTAGTACAGTAGCTGCCTAAGCAGCATAATGTCCTTCCCCGCCGGCTTACAGAGAATTAGATACCCTGCCGGGCTGATTTTAAGCAGGGCATAAGCAATATCCTAATTTGGGATATTCTATTTTGGGATATATTCTAGTGGCATTAAGCCCTTTGTATGAAATCAGTTTACTCGGGTGAGTATAAGCGGATAATCGAAAAACTAAAGCAGGCGCGCAAAGCGGCTGGTTTAACGCAGGAAGAGGTGGCTGCCAAGTTGGAAAAGCCACAATCTTTTGTGTCTAAGATTGAATCTGGAGAAAGACGCATTGATGTTGTAGAGCTAAGCAAATTAGCCGCGCTTTATGGGTTGAGCATTAATTCGGTCATTACCCGATGAATTATAAAAAAGTAAAGCCAAAATCTTATATACGAAAAGCTCTTGAATTATTTCAATCCAGAATTGGAAAAGTTGTTACGTCCCAAGAGTTAGCTCAATTAGGGGGAGTAAGAGGAAAGCCCATATCCCATAATATTCGTCGGATATTTGAATTACGGGATGAGATGGGGTACGATATTGTGAACCATAAGAATAATGCCGAGACAGGATTGAATCTCAAGGTTAATGAATGGGTTCTGCGAAGCAGGGATCCAATTCCTAGCAAAATTCGTTCTCGCGGAGTTACTAAACCTATAATGGTAGAAGTATTTAGACGAGATAACTACTCATGTAGGATGTGCGGCAGAGGGCCGAGCGATGATGACCCATTTGCTTCGGGTCGAAAAATCACTCTTCATGTTGGGCATCTGATAGCTCACAAATGCAGAGACGATAAATCTGATAATGGCCCCGAACATAAATTGTCGGCTGCTGATTTTGTCACACTTTGTAATGTATGCAACGAGGGCCTGAAAAACCAAGATATCATACCACCTAAAACGCTGTCTTTGCTTGATAAAATCAAGCAATTAACTGCGTCCGAGCAGAAGGCAATTTTTGATTATTTGCAGTCTCGGTGGTCACGATAGTCGGCAGCATTCTAGCAACGTGGTATGCGAGAGGCCAAGGGACTGCATTGCCGATTTGTCGGTAGCAGGAGCTTATAGAGCCGTAGAATTCAAAATTATCAGGAAAGCATTGTATACGTGCAGTTTCCCTGACCGTTAGGCGTCGCTCGAGATTAGGGTGAGGAATAATTACCGGTCCGCCTGTTCCTCCGCCTCTGCCAACTATAGTTGGCGATGGTTTATCCCATTGGGTAGCCCTATTTCCAATAAACCCATTGATTTTGACCTGGTGCGATGTCCCTATATGATTTTTTAGCACATGACTGCTATTTGGATCCGGGAGGTTGCCTATCGCACTCCTTAGGGTTGTCCATGTTGGCAGGTCGCTACGTTCAGGATATTGGTTATGAGTCGGTTCGGGGTGTAATAAATCCGGATAGACGCCATGTCTAGTGCCAAGTATTATTATTCTTTTGCGTAATTGAGGTACTCCAAAATCAGCAGCATTAAGAACCTTCCACTTTACGTAATATCCAGCTTTCCTAAAGTCTTCCAAGATCATTTTTAACACCTTGCCCTCCTTGTGTTTTTGATCTTCGGACGTTTCATATCCACCTATAGAGGTGATCCCCTGCACATTTTCTGCAATGAAATATTTTGGTTTTTTCCCCTTGATAATCCTAAGCAATTCCAAATAAAGCTCGTTGCGTGAATCCTCAGTATGGCGGTAGGGATTTGCTATGGAAAATCCTTGGCAGGGGAAACCACCTATTACGACATCACCATCAGGAATATCATCTGTCCGCACATCCTTAATATCGCCAAGCATAACATGATTTTCATCTAATCCAAGTTTTTCGCAGAAGTAGTTCTTGTATGTTTTTATGCTGTCAACATCGTTATCATTAGCCCAAACTATCTCATGGTCGGCTTTTATAAAACCCAAGTCCATGCCTCCAGCTCCGCAAAATAGGGATATAATTTTCATAGGGTGTTTGTGCTTACTTGGGGAATTTGTAGCCTTATTATATATCAATGTTTAAGATTGAGCAAGCTAGTGGCTGATGTATTTAGCAAAGACAAGCGAAGCAAGGTGATGTCTCGGATACACTCTGAGAATACCAAAGTTGAGATGTTGGTTTTTCGGGAGCTTACGAAGAGAAAAATATATTTTTACAGGCACTACAAAAGAGTTATCGGAAAGCCTGACATTGCATTACCAAGAAAAAAGATTGCTATTTTTATTGATGGAGATTTTTGGCATGGCCATGATCTTGAAAAATGGCAGTCCAAGCTCCCGGAGAAGTATTGGCTGCAGAAAATTAGCGATAATGTTGCGCGGGATAGACGTAACCGCGCTAAATTGAGGCGATCAGGGTGGAAAGTATTGAGAATCTGGGAACATCAGCTTTGCAAAGAACCCGATAAATATATTAGCAAAATCGTTCAATTTCTTGGATAGTAATAGTGCATACATGCATAGGGGCTAATTGGAGCAAAACTAATGGACAGAAAGAATTTTATCAAAACTCCTGAAGATTTTATCTGCGAAAACTGCGGGTATAAAGTTCGTGGCAGCGGCTACACCAATCATTGCCCGAAATGTTTGTATAGCCGGCATGTCGATAATCTCCCCGGCGACAGGGCTAATCCTTGCGGCGGCTTAATGGCGCCCTCACGAGTGGAGCTTAAAGGCGGCGAATACGACATTATCCATAAGTGTTTGAAGTGCCGTGCCACGAAGCGCAATAAAGCTTCGCCCAAGGATGACTTTAATCAAATTATTAAATTAAGCACCAATTTCCTTGTCTAAATTAATTTCCATATCTTGGTGGCAGTTTTTGCCTCCTCTGCTTGTGGCAGCTGCTTTAAGCTGGGGACTCCTCGCTGGAATAAAATATTTGGCGACAAAATACAGTTGGCTTGGTCAGACCAGCGCTCATCATGATTCGAGGAAGATAACGCGGCTGGGAGGAGTCGCAATCTGGCTGACTTTCCTCATGGTGTTTCTGGGATTTGTAGATCTCACTCCCCCCCGCGTAGGGCTTCTCATTGGTATGACCTTGATCTTTGTTATGGGGTTGATCGATGATATTTATAATCTTCCAGCAATAGTTAAATTCTTTTGGCAGCTAGCTGCCGCTATTGTCGCTGTGAGCTTCGGGATGCATATTGGTCAGGTTACTAATCCATTTGGCGGAGTATTTATCCTCCCGCCCATGTGGGACTATCTCTTAAGCGTCTTGTGGTTAGTAGTAGTAGTGAATGCGATCAATATGTTAGATGGCCTAGATGGTCTCTCGGCCGGGGCGACCAGTATTTTTTCAATTATTTTATTCTTTTTGAGTTTATTTATTATTGTTAATCAACCCCAGACAGCTACGATGGCGGTAATTCTCTTGGGGACGATGTTGGGTTATTTATGGTGGAATTGGTATCCCGCCAAAATCTTTTATGGTGATGCTGGTAGTAATATGGTGGGATTTATTATTGGAGGCTTAGCAATTGTTAGCGGCGCTAAGATAGCTACAGCAGCTTTGGTGCTAGGCTTTCCTCTGCTGGATCTAGTTTGGGCAGCTTGGCGAAGGATCAAAAACGGTCGGCACCCGTTTTCCGCTGATCGGGAGCATTTACATCATCGATTACTGGATGCGGGGGTCTCTCATCGCAATGCCGTGTTGATCATCCTGTCGGTCATAGCCTTGTTCGGGATAGTTTCCCTGCTCTCCGGCACTTGGGCTAAACTGGGGGCTTTGGCAGGGGCGGCTATATTAATGATTATCTTCATCAGGACTATCTTTTTCTTCCAAAAGGAGAAAAAGTAGTTGACAAACCTGTCCCTAGGAGTTACAATGATATAATTTGCTGGATATCGTTGTAATATTAAAACCAAAATAAAATGAACGATCAGCAATTCGAAAAGTTAGTCGCCAATTTACAGGATATTATGCGTTGCCCCAACTGCTCTTCGGGGTACTTTTTAGACGATATTCATTATTTAGGTCAGATGGAGACCATGACCTTTTTGCACCTACGCTGCCACAAATGTGGGACTCCCGTCTTTGCCAGCGTAGCCGTGGCGGCGGGAGACGGCACTATCCTCGAATCTGATTTTATTGATGGTCAGGTTATCAAGACTCGGAAATTGGTGAGCGAGGAGAAGCCACAGATCTTCCGGCCAATCACCCATGATGATGTGATTGATATCCACCAAGCCCTTGGGCGAGCAGTGGATGATTGGGATAGGTTCCTCCGGACTCGCTAAATCAGTTTTGAAAGACAGATAGCGGAAAACCTTGCTTTGGCAAGGTTTTTTAAGTATATTGGCAAGGTTAGCATGAGCTACCTATGGATACACCAGTGGAAAAACTAGAGCTTTCAGCCGAGACTAGAGATACCAGCTTGTCTCCTAAGGCTTTGCGTGCCAAAGGGAAAATCCCCGCGGTAGCTTATGGCAAAGACGAGGATCCCGCTCCCCTCTTAGTTGACCTAATCGACTTTAAGAAGATTTACCAGAGCGCTGGTGAAACTACCATTATCAATTTGAAAGTGGCGGCAGCCGCTCCCAAAATGGTGTTGATTAAGGATGTTCAGTTGAGCCCGGACAAGGAAGAGTACCTCAATATTGATTTCTTGCGAATTAAAGCCGGCGAGAAGTTGCACGTGTCAGTTCCTTTAACATTTATTAACGAAGCTCCGGCAGTAAAAGATTTTGGTGGCATTGTCATTACGAATAAAAATGAAATTGAGGTAGAATGTCTGCCGCAAAACTTGCCGCACGAAATCACGGTAGATTTATCAGGACTTCATAACATCGATGATACTATTTTTGTGAAGGATCTTCAGGTTGATGCAGGGGTGGAGGTTTTAGATAGTCCAGAGGAATCAATTGTGGTAATTGCTCCGCCAACTGCCGAGGAAGTGGAGCCAGTGGTATCTGAAGCGGAGGCGGTGGCGGCGGTGGAAGCCACCGAAGAAAAGGTGGAAACGGGCGAAAATGAGCCAGCTAAAAACACCGAAGAGAAAACATCCGAGTAAAATCGTTGCATTCATTGTTTCAACTACATTTCACAAAGAAACTTTCATCGCGAGGATGAAAGTTTTTAAATAATTCTAACTTTTTTAAGAAAATTTGAATTTTGTCTTGTAATTATTTGACAAAGTATTTATAATATAAATTGTTGTTGTGTTTACAACACAGAAAATAATATTAATAAGCCCAAGGAGGGTAGACAATGGCAAGAAAGCGTCGCAAAGCGACTAAGGCCAAGAAAACTGCCAAGAAAAAGGCAGCTCCCAAAAAGCGCCGTCGCAAGAAGAAAAAGTAAAAAGATTCTTAAGAATCAATAAAGGGCACCCGGTAGGGTGTTCTTTATTTTATGTAAAAAATTACACTGCCAAAGCGGAATTTTTTATACTATGATAGGTATGTCTTTTATCTCCTATATTAAGAGTGAAGTTATGGGTTGCCGAGAGGTGCGGAAAAAATTTATTCAGTTCTTCACTGAACGAGGGCATCGGGAAGTTGTTTCAGCACCATTAATCCCCCAGCATGATGCCTCGGTATTGTTTACTGCCGCGGGCATGCAGCAATTCAAGCCTTACTATACCGGGACTCCTTCGCCCTATGGTGAGCGAGTAGTGAGCATTCAGAAATGTTTTCGTACTTCCGACATTGACACCGTGGGCGATGAATCGCATCTCACGTTTTTTGAAATGTTGGGGAATTTTGCTTTTAACGGGACGGTCAGTAAAAAGGAGGCTATTCATTGGGGTTGGGAGTTTTTAACTTCTTTAGATTGGATGGGCATTGATAAATCACGCCTGGTGGCTACTTATTATAATGGTAATCGCCCCGGAACCTTTCCTGATAATGAGGCTAAGGAAGTCTTAGAATCGTTACAAGTTGATGGGTTGAGCCAGGTGGCGGGGCAACCCGATACGGATAATTTTTGGGGTCCTACAGGCGATGCAGGGCCCTGCGGCCCCACGGTGGATTTCTACGTGGATGGCGTAGAAGTGTGGAGTATTGTCTTCAACCAGTTTTATTACCAACAGAATGTGGGGCTACAACCCACTGAACATGGGTTGGGCATCGACACTGGCATGGGACTGGAGCGATTGTTAGTGACGGTTACTCCTGAGGCCAATAGTGTATATGATATTGATGTTTTTACTCCTATTATTACTAAGATCCAAGATCACACTCCGGATATTGATATTGGCGCCGATCGCTCAATGCGCATTATTGCCGATCATCTCCGGGCGAGCGTTTTTCTCCTCGCGGACCATGTCCAGCCAAGCAATAAGGAGCAGGGCTACTTACTCCGCCGGTTATTGCGGCGAGCTATTTTGCATCTTGATCGGCTAGAAGCCTTGGCCGGTTTCCGGGAGATCATTGAAGTTGTTATTGGTTATTATGGGGAATTTTATCCAGAGCTGATCACCGAGAGAGACAATATTATCCAATTCGCTGAACTAGAGAAGGAAAAGTTTCTCAAAACTATTGCCCAAGGGCGCAAGGAACTGACCAAGTTAATTCAAGCCTCCAAGAGGATTATAAATGGAGCGGCAGCCTTTGATTTATTTGCGACCTATGGTTTGCCCTTGGATTTCATCAAGGAAGAAGCTGCTCAAGCTAATCTTTCCGTTGATGAAAATGGATTTGATCAGGCTTTTGAGGAGCATCAAGATATTTCCCGAGCGGGGGTGGAACAAAAGTTTGGCGGGCATGGTCTGTCCTCTGGTGCCGAGATAAGTGAGGCGGATAAAACCATCA
The DNA here is from genome assembly GCA_964354145.1 of uncultured Candidatus Saccharibacteria bacterium. GTDB lineage: Bacteria > Patescibacteriota > Kazan-3B-28 > Kazan-3B-28 > UBA10110 > UBA10110. Next base: position 9,099 of record CAYGXX010000006.1, on the reverse strand, counting down.
TCACCCGGTATCATACCGCTACTCACCTCTTGCATGCTGCCCTGATGAAGTTTTTGGGTAATGACGTTAAACAGGCTGGTTCCGATTTAAATACTGAACGAGCCAGATTTGATTTTACCTTCCCTCGTCCACTTACTGCTGAGGAGAAACAGGAGATAGAAGACTGGGTGAATCAGCAGATTGCTAAAGATTTGGTGGTGAAAAAAGAGGTCAAGCCTCTTAAGGAAGCCTTAGCAGAAGGCGCAGTAGCTTTTTTCCGCGAAAAATATCCTGATCCGGTGAATGTCTACACTATATATAATGAGGGTAACGGAGAGATCGTCTCCAAAGAATTATGCGGGGGGCCGCATGTTGCTCGGACCAGTGAGATCGGTAAGTTTAAAATTATCAAAGAGCAGAGCAGCTCAGCGGGAGTCCGCCGGATCAGAGCTGTGATCGAATAAATTTATGCCCTGGTTTGCCGTAAACAAAGAAAAAAGAGGTCGCGGTGAAGCCTATATCGCCCTTGATTTAGGTACTGAAATGATTAAGTGCCTCATTTTTGAAAACCAGAATCAGCAGTGTTCTGTTTTAGGCAAGGGCCGGATAGCGCACCGGGGAGGAACGATGCGCGGAGGGATGGTGATTAATATCCCCGAGACTGCTCTGGATGTGCGCCAAGCAGTGGTGGCAGCGTGTGACCAAGCCGGGAGAAATACCAAGAGCCTAGTGATGAGCTTGTCCGGCGATTTAGTTAAGAGTCTGATCACTACCGTGCATTATCATCGGGCGCGGCCGGACTCTCATATTGATGTCAATGAATTAAAGAATATTATCTACCGAGCTCAATGGAAGGCCTTTGAGCAGATTCGAGGCCTGATGGCTAAAGAACAAGCCGAAGTAGAGTCGGGTTTTAAGTTGATTAATACCACGATTGTGGATACTCGCATTGATGGATATAAAGTGAGCAATCCTCTGAATTTCCAGGGCGGGATGATTACTCTAAGTATTTTTAATGCCTTTGCCCCTTTGGTGCACCTAGGAGCCGCCCAGGCTTTAGCGGAGGAGTTAGAACTGGACTTAACGAGCATCGTGGCTGGCCCGTATGCCTTAACTAGGAGCTTATTAGTGGATAATCCGGAGTTTAGTGCTGTGTTTATCGATGTGGGGGCTTATCTCACCGATGTGGCAGTAGTTAATGAAGGGGGGATTTTTGGTATGCAGAACTTTGCCTTAGGCGGCAATGCTTTTAGTAAGAACTTAGCGACTAGCTTGAAGATTACTCCAGATAAAGCGGAGCAGATTAAGATTGATTACAGTAGCGGGTTCATTGATAAGCGGTCTGAAGGTAAACTCCACCGGGTTCTCAAAAGTACCGCTGCCCTGTGGGTGCAAGGGGTGATGGAGAGTCTGGATGAATTTAGTCATCTCGATGTGTTGCCCAATAAGATTTTTATCGCTGGGGGCGGAGCGGTTTTGCCGGAGATTAGACAGGCGTTGCTCTCTAAGGCTTGGGCGGAACATCTCCCCTTTGTCAAAAAACCTCTCCCCGCCGTGGTTGCCCCTACCGACATTCCTAATGTGGCGCTGCAAAATCAGGTCACCATTGATTTAAGTGATACAGTGGTCTTGGGCTTAGCTAATTTAACTCTGGTCGCACCCAGGAAAGATGATGTTTTGGGTGATATGTTGCGTCGTCTAGTCGTCAATATGCAAGCCTAAAGTCTATGAAAAGAAAAGCCATCTATTTAGACGCCAATAATGATCTCTACACCACCATGATGAAGGTGGAGCGAGTTGATGCCGAGGAAGTAATTTTAGTGATCCCGCAAAGTTCGGTATTATTTCACAGCGTGATTAATTTTAAGATTCTTAAGTCTGCCGCTCATCATCAGCACAAGATTCTTGCGGTAGTAACGGCGGATCCTAAGGGTCAAAGTTTAGCTGGGCGGGCGGACATTCCTGCCTATAAGGATGTAGAACTTAGCGAGGAGATAGCTGAAGCCCCCCTACCCCCTCCCTCTTCCCCAATAGCTCCGAGTGAGTTACGGACATCACCGCGAGAAATTAAGATTAAATATAAACGCAAACTTCCTGTTTCACGTCCATCATCTTCACTGACCACCGACATAGCAGAGTCGGCTCTGATTACTCGTTCCACTGAGTATGAGTTTCCTCACTGGTTGCGACCAAGACTAAAACCTAACTTTACCCGCCAGCTGACTGTGCTAGGTTGGGTGATAGGATCCTTGGTAGTATTGGGATTCGTGATTTATTTGGCGGTACCACGAGCAACCATCCTTTTGGAGATGGGGGCTGAGCCCTTTACCCATAAATTTAAATTAGTATTGGCGGATGAGAATGACAAAGAGGCAGCAGGCCAAAATATATTCAAAGGTCGGTTTGTGGTAGTAGAGAAAAAACTTACTCAAACCTTCCCTGCCACTGGCACCAAAAACAATGGCAATAAGGCTGGCGGCACAGTCACCATTTATAACTATACCCGATCGGCTAAGCCCCTGGGACTCCGAGTACAGACTAGATTGCAGGCTCCGGATGGGCAGATCTTTAGATTGCAGGACGAGATCTTGATCGCCTCTGCCTCTGTGGGGACCGGAGGGAAGTTGACCCCCGGCCGGGCAAAGGTTAGGGTAGAGGCTGCCGAGGGCGGTACCCAAGGGGATTTAGCAGCCAATACTAAATTCACCATCCCCGGGCTAGGCTCCACTGGAGTAGATATGGTTTATGGACAAAATGATGATCCTTTCTCGGGTGCTACCGATGAGGAGTCTAAGATGATTTCCGAGGAAGACATTAAACTTGCTCAAGATTCTATTAGTAAAAATGTTTTTGTAGATACGGAAGCCGAACTCCAAAAGCAGATTGGTCGGAAGGAAGAACTGATTCCTTCGTTGATCCAAAACGATATCATCAACATAGTTCCTTCCGCAGCGGCTGGCACCGCCCGGGAAAATTTTGATTTAGATATTCAAGTGCGCAGCTGGACACTTTTGCCTAAGAAAGGTGAACTAGATAGCATTATGCAAAACACGATTAACGCGGTGGTACCGGCTAACCGAGAATTAACTTCCCAGACTCTTCGAGGGGTAAAGATTATTTTAGATAGTGCCGACTTTAATACCCACATCCTAGATTTCACTGTCGATATTGATGGATTAGTTGCTCCCAAAATTAGCCCCGCTGAATTAGCCGAAAGTTTAGCTAATCGGAGCCTTAAGAGCGTGGAAGCCCTGTTCAATAGTATCCCTGATATTATTTCTTATAAGGTGACTTTATGGCCATTCTGGGTAAAGAAAATGCCTCTCTTGGAAAGCAATATCAAAATAACTTTTTCCTATATTAATCAATAAAACTTTTCCTGTTACTTTTCCGAGAAAAGTAACCAAAATCTCCGGGCAGTCGCCCTCGCTCTGGATAAAGTAAAATATAGCTTTCTGTTCTCACCGGTATTACCGGTTTCACGAAGCGCTAATTTTACTTATCCAGTACACTCGGGCTCCAATGACGGGGATAAACAAACTGGATTAAGGGAACAGAAGAACGCTCAAACCCCAATGGTTAGGTCCAGAACAATATAAAGAGGATTATAATGACGATATGAGAATTTTAGGATTAGATGTCGGCAGAAAAAGGATTGGGGTGGCTTTGGGCGATACAGAACATCATATCGCCGTGGGTTTGCCGACCATCACGAATAATAGAGAAGCGCTTAATCAACTAAAAGAAATTGTTGCAAGAGAAAATATTCAAAAGTTAGTGATCGGGTTGCCTAAAACGATGAGCGGTCAAGCTGGTGAACAAGTAGACTACACTTGCAAATGGAGTAACCGGGCGGCAAAATTTCTAGATATTAATATTGAATATATTGATGAAAGATTAAGCAGTAAAATGGCGCGTGATGGTTTAGCTGGGGTAGGAAAAAAGTTGACTAAAGAAGATATTGACCAAGCCGCGGCAGTGCTCATATTGCAGAGCTGGTTGGACCGGTCAAAAAACTAATTTGACAGCCTTGGGAGAGTGTTTTAAAATCAGGATAGAGTTATCCAAGGGAGGTAAAATGAATAAGTCGCAGATAATTGAGCTGATTGCCCGCAAGGCTAATTTGTCCAAGAAAACGGCCACCCAGACCATGGACATTTTCGTGAACGCTGTCAAAAGCAATTTGACAGCTGGTAAGAGCGTGACCATCACGGGCTTTGGGACTTTCAGTGTCAGTGCGCGGGCGGCTCGCAATGGGGTAAACCCTCAGACCGGGAAGCCGATCCGGATTCCCCAGTCGAGAGTCCCTCGTTTCAAGTCGGGCAAGGCTTTGCGCTCACTGATCCACTAATTAGGCTTGGGTAACCCCCAATTAAAAAGTCTCCTTTCAGGTGTGAGTTTTGGCTCCCCTGGGTTTTCCTGTAAAGTTAAAATTGTGAACTCCAGGTAGTGCGGGTATCGTATAATGGCTATTATGGCGCTCTTCCAAGGCGCAGATACGGGTCCAATTCCCGTTACCCGCTCCAACCTTCGCCACATTATTTGTAACCTTAATTATATTAAACAGGGTGAAGGTTGCCCTCCGTAGCTCATAAGAGCGAAGGATGGGCAGGCTACGGTTGGCTCCGCCGGATTAATAAGAAGCAAACTTTACCGCTCCGTTGTTCCTCCTCTCCAAATTACAAACAGCACTCCGTGCTTCGGTTTGTAATTTGGTGGGGATAACTTAACTGGCTCAATCTGATGTTTATTAGTTCTGGAGCTGAGTTTTCATTATTGACAGCTTTGTTTTTTTGTGATATAATAATTAAATAACTAGATATAGTCATCTCAAACAAAAACAAAGCTAAAACCATGTTTAATAAGCTAAAACGAGTTCTGCTCGAGTCGGGTTACCGGGTCATCCTCACGAGCAATGTCTCCCGTAGCAAAAGGAAGGGATTTGCTCGTGGCATTAAGGGTTATATAGTGCCAGATGACCTTAAGATCTATATTAATAAGAATATCGGGGTTAATGATCGGGTAATTACCTTAATACATGAGTTGCTCCATGAGATTTATCCAGTATGGACAGAGCCTAAAGTGAATAGATCATCCAAGAGAATCTTCCAAATACTTACCGTGCCGCAACTTGGCTTCCTCCAGTTTTTTATTATGGCACCAACTGAGATCAGGGCAATGCTGAAATCCAATCATCTTTCCCCCGCTTGCTGAGCCCCGTCACGCAAAAAATAGATTGATAGCTCTGGTGCCATGGACAGAGCTTTTTTATTCCTTCTCGTCATTCTGGTAAGCCTCGCCCTGGGCGGACGCATCCAGAATCGTATAATAATAAATCCATACGATCCTGCCTGCCTGACTGGTAGGCAGGGACAAAGCCAGGATGACGAAGTAAGGAATACATTATAATTAGATTCTGGGCGAAGCCAGAACGGCGACGCAAGGAATACGTTGTCAGTTAAGGTATATTAATATTAGCTGTTAGTTTGATAATTTTTATTTAGTGAAGTCCCTGTAGCTCAATGGACAGAGCAGCGCTCTTCTAAGGCGTTGATGCGGGTTCGATTCCTGCCGGGGGCGCCATGGTGGCTTTGGTGTAATGGCAACACATCAGCTTGTGGAGCTGCTATTAGGGGTTCGAATCCCCTAAGCCACCCCACCCCCTTTGATAATAGTGTTTTTTATTTTGATTAAGAATGCTCCCGTAGTTAAATGGATATAACGTGGGCTTCCGGAGCCCAAAGTGTAGGTTCGATTCCTACCGGGAGTACCAACCTTCGCCACTTTGTTTGCAGCAATTATATTGAACCAGAGCGAAGGTTGCCCTCCGTAGCTCAGAGAGCGAAGGATGGGCAGGCTACGGTTGGCTGCGCCACTTGAAAACTGGGTTGTTAGCTCAATGGTAGAGCAGCTGCCTCTTAAGCAGTTGGTTACAGGTTCGAGTCCTGTACAGCCCACCATGGCGCCATCGTCTCCTCCTTCATCCAGTCTCATCAAAAATAGAAAATTATTCTCTTTTGATATAAATTGGATTACGGAGGACAAGTATCGGTTAGCCTGCCCGTCCGTAGTGAAATCTATATCGAGAAGAGAAATAATCATCTATTTCTCGGTGAGATTGAACGCAGGCGGGGATGTCAGGTTTTTCCGCCTTCATGGCCTGTTCGTCTAGTGGTTAGGACGCAAGGTTTTCATCCTTGTAACAGGAGTTCGATTCTCCTACAGGCTGCCAGTCTTCGCTCTACGAGCTACGCCTGGCTTCGCCACCGATTAATAAGTAGCGAAGAATGTAGAATCGAACTCAGGGTCGACCTATGTGCGCCGAAGCTTTCAGCGAAGGTGCATTCTCCTACAGGCTGCCAAGAAAAATACACTACATAAAATGGAATCCCATGTATTACAAATCAATCTTTAGATCCATTCGGAATTATAAAATTAATAGGATTATTAAAATCCTTATCCTGTCTGATTTCCTGGTGTGGTCTTCTAACCAACTACTGGCTCCTATTTTCGCTATTTTTATTACAGACAAAATTCATGGCTCCCTGGAAGTAGTTGGTATTGCTTCAGCTATCTATCTAATTGTTAAATCAATTTTTGAAATTCCTGTAGGTACATTTGTAGATAAATCCAAGTCGGAAAGAGATGACCTTATCGTAGCTATAACCGGGACTTTATTAACGGCTGCCGTATACTTTTTATACATTTTTATTACGGATGTCTGGCAGATCTACCTTCTGCAAGGGGTGATGGGGCTAGGATCAGCATTGGCTTTTCCCGGGTGGTATTCTATTTTTACCAAACATGTTGATGAAAACAAGGTCGGCTTTGAATGGAGCCTCTATGATGTGGTGCTGGGAATCGGCATGGCGGGAACAGCGGCTCTCGGCGGGTTTATGGCGACCACCTATGGTTTTGACACAGTATTCTTTATCATCGGCGTACTCACGGGTGCAGGAGCCCTTTTCTTGTTACTGATAAAAAAGATAAAAATTTAAGGTTGGATGTAGTTTCTCGTCTTGTCCCTGTGACGAGAAAGAATTTTTTGCTAGGTATTGACAGGAGGAAATCTTGTGCTAAATTAACGTTATGCCTAAAATTGTTTAGGTGATTGTATCAAGAGTTTTATTAATTAATCGGAGGTACGATGAACGACAATTTCGATGATATGACCGGTGGCGCTATACCGGCGGATGCAGATGATGAGGGAAAGGATTTAGAAGAGGGTGAGGGGGTAAAGCCTAAAGAGGAAGAAGATGAAGATGAATGGGAGGATGAGGATGAAGAAGAGGGGGGCATCAGTGCAAAGGATACCAGCGTAGAGGATGAAGCCGAGAAGGAAACCAAAGAAGATACGGAACCCGAATTTTAATTAGACCGTGCTTTTATCAGGTATTATCAATGGCAGTCTCGCGTGGAGGCTGCTTTTGTTCCCCAGTACTAGACAAACCGGAAATTGCTAAGCCGCAATTTCAACGGTATGACAGTACGGGGCAAGTATATGGGCAGTGCTATACTAAGAAGAGCTAATTGTTAAGTGGTGACCTACGATGTGATTATCATTGGAACGGGCCCAGCCGGTTTGACAGCAGCTTTGTATGCCTGTCGCCGGTCTTTGAAAACCTTAGTAATCGGGCAAGTTATGGGTGGACAAGCAGTGCTTCCTGCTTGTGTAGAGAATTACCCCGGTTTTGGTAAAACGGACGGATTAACTTTAGTAAAAGAATGGCAAAATCAAGCCAGATCAGCTGGAGCAGAGATCAAAGCGGGATTGGTCAAGGAAATTGAACGAGAAGATGGTGGCTTTGAAGTTGAATTAGCAGATGGCACAAAATATAAAGCCAAAGCTGTTATTTTGGCAACAGGTCGGACCCCGCGCAAGTTGAACGTTCCTGGAGAGACAGACTTTGTTGGCAAGGGGGTAGCTTATTGTGCAACCTGTGATGCTCCCCTCTTTGCGGGCAAGGATGTGGCGGTAATCGGCGGAGGCAATGCTGCAGTGGATGCAGTAATTTTATTAGCGGGCGTAGCCAAAAAAGTTTATTTAATTCATCACAATGATAAATTTAGAGCCGAAGCGGCGTTATTACATAAATTATCTGCCCTGAATAATTTAGAGCAGATCTTACATGCGGAAGTTAAAGAAATTATTGGCAGTAGTTTTGTCGAGCAGATCAAAATTAGTCAAATTTCAGACAAAACCGAGCGAGTTTTAGATGTACAAGGTATATTTATAGAGATTGGTGGGGACGCCAATACAGATTTTGTTAAAGATTTGGTGCAACTCAGTGATAAGAAAGAGATAGTGATAAATGAACACAATCAAACATCTGTCTCGGGCATCTTTGCGGCTGGCGATGCCACCACCGTGCCATTTAAACAAATGATTGTGGCGGCCAGCGAAGGTGCCAAAGCGGCTCTATCGGCGTATAATTATGTTCAGGGAACGTCGGACGTTCCTGAAGGAACGTCGGACGTTCCAGGGCTTGGGGGAATGCCGGACGTTTTTGGGAACGTCAAACGTTCCTTTGGGAAATCCGCCGATAAATAGTTTTGTATGGAATCACCTGCCTACCAAGCCGCTTTAGCTGAAGCTGCTGCCCGGATTAACTTAACGGGGGCAGATTTAGAAAAGTTGTCTACTCCGGAAAACATTATTTCGGTGGAGATTCCTCTGCAGTTAGATTCGGGGGAGATTTTGCATCTACCTGCTTTTAGGGTGCAGCATAATTCTGCTCGGGGCCCCTATAAAGGCGGGGTTCGGTTCCATCCCGCAGTAGATGTAGGGGAAGCTAAAATATTGGCATCTCTGATGACTTGGAAATGCGCGGTGGTAGGTATCCCTTTTGGGGGCGGGAAAGGTGGCGTGCAGGTGGACCCGAAAAAGTTGTCTAAAACTGAATTAGAAAGGTTATCGCGGGAATACATCCGAGTTATGTTTCCTAAAATTGGCTCTAATTTGGATGTGCCAGCGCCAGATGTGAATACGGATAGCCAGACCATAGCTTGGATGGTAGATGAATACAGTAAATTGGCTGGAGCGTGGGTGCCGGGGTGCATTACAGGCAAACCAATTGAGCTAGGTGGGTCGGCCGGCCGCGAGATGGCGACATCATTAGG
>CAYGXX010000005.1:0-28084 GCA_964354145.1 uncultured Candidatus Saccharibacteria bacterium | reverse complement strand
GGCCAAGCAATATACAAAATTCTCCGCCTCAATCTCATGATGAATGATCAGCTTAGCAAAAAGTGATTTTACCTCTGAACTCGACCTCAGCTTAAAGGTTTTGGATAACAAAACTCCCACTTTACTAACTTGCTTCCCAGCAAGCCCTTCTCGCACATCCTTTGATTGATTAAATATAGACAGGAAACTCTGCGCGGATTGCTCCAAGAGATTTTCATCATCATTAACCAATATGGATTCTGTGTTTGCTCTCCAGAAGTGCTTAGTCTTGGGAAATCCGAGATTCATTTGGTTCAAATTTACAGAGCTGAGAACTAATTTGTTGTCAGTTATTAGAAGCTTACAATGTAAGGCATCCGCGGTAGTCCTAATCTCAACCTTATTTGCAAGAAGTTCTTTTAGCATCCGATTCAATCTGTCACTATAATCCATGCTTGTAGCACCAGAAAGAATTTTTACATTGATGCCTTTAGACAGAACTGTTTTAATTAGAAATTTTGTGAATTCTTGATCGGTGAAACTTTCCGTTGAAATATACACAAACGATCTCGCTTGGTTAATTACTTTTTCATATAGTGATCTCGCCCTAAACTGAAATGGTGAGATATATAATGTACTTTCGATATCTCCTGATTCATTACATAAAGATGCCGGGTAGTGTGTAACCCAAAAATTCGCATGTGTATTGCTTTGTATAACTCGTGGCAGATTAAATAATCCGTGGTTGTTTGTCCCCATTGCTTCATTAATGAGGTTCCTCAATTTTTGTCCATCATCCTTTACAAAAAGATCAAGTAAGTAATCAAATTGAGCCAAAAAACTAGTAATTGTTTCATTGTCATCAAATTTAACCAAAGCATCAAGCTCGTTTTGGTCAATTAAATTCGCTGAAAGTGCCACAGCAGTCTTGTCGGTAACCATAAATTTTCCGTGAAACGCATACCAACGACCTACTGCAGTGGAAGTTCTTTCTGGGTCTCCAACATTCCACTTAATAAAATCTACTATTGCGCCGGCATTAATAAGTTCGCGAAATGAATTTTCGACCCTTTCCCTGACATCAGCGTTAATACTATCATAAGGCAGTGTAATAATGTGAACACTTACGGACTCAGATAGTTTCTTGTTGAGCTCTTCAAAAATAACCTGATTATGCAATTGAAAGATTGCAATCTTTATAAATTGCTTTGCTTGTCTTATTTCTGATGCAACCTCAGAAAGTATCTCCTTGTCGAATTTAAAGGATGCCATTGGTTATTTCATTAAATCATCAACAGATAATACCTCAATTATACCCCACCCGAAACTAGCCCAGATATTGCTCCTTCAACGATTCAAGGGGTTAAACCGTTACCTAAAAATCAGGAGAGCCAGAGTTGTCTTCTCTGTTTCCTTCTTCAGGCGACACCACTTCCACAGAGTTATTCGGCTCCTCAGAGACACTAATATTAGCGTCCTCAGAGAAATTCGGAGCAGGAGGGATTATATTCTCCGCTGTTTTCTTACTATCTATGTTATTATTGTTCATATTTTTAACAATCACCCCATTAAATATAAATGCTACCATGCCTAAAATACCAAACCACATCAATACAAATGATAATGTATCAATCCCACTTCTACCCCAATATAATTTGGTTGCAACATTATCTTTATTATCTAATGGTCCAACAAAACCTTTAACCATCCAATTGTCAAATTGACCCAATCTTTCCCTGTTACTATTAATAGACCGCCAATAGGATAAGCAATGCATGAATAGAGCGACCAGAAGTACCACATCACTGAACAATAGGATATACAACCAGATTACACTTAATACTCCCAATATTTGATAGGCTGTTATTGTCAGTACTAACCCGCCAGTTGTTATAACTAAGACAATATTATCCAGAGCTTGTCCGCTACGCACAACATTGTCATTTATCAATCCGCGCCCCCAAAAATAATACTGATCCTTATCCTTCATATCCCAATTATATCCTGTTTAAAACTATGTTTTTAATTTTTAATCTGCTGTTCATTGATATTCATACCTCCCACAATAGATCCCATATAGTCAGAAATTTCTGGATAAAGAATTGTTGTACTCGAGGTACCCAAGAAGAAGTATGAAGCAAACATCTTGAAATAACCCATTTTGTCGTCCGAAGTTACCATTCTATTTCTTAGTTGTTTGTTTCTATGGAATGGGTACATCATTGATTTATTATTTTCGTCATAATAACAAATCAATCCATCATTTATACTAAGAATCAAGTTATGTCTATGCGTTATAGCAGTTTTCTTGTATAGAGAGTTAAATTCGTTTACAAGTCCCTGACAATTGAATTCAAATTTCTCGCATATCAAAAATGTAAAGATCTGATCATAATGGTACTCTTTAGGGTTATACAGCCTGCCAGGATTCTGAAATAATACAACAGGAGTTTTTATTTTTTCTCTCATTTCTTTTATTTTCGAAAGTCTCATTAGGGTCTTAGAAAAATCAGCTTTGGAAAGTTTAGATTTTATTTCTCCTATGGCAACTACACTCTCGACAGGGTAAAATGTTTGTAATTCGGCATCTTGTATTAATGGGGTGGTCTGTGGATCATATAAAATTATGTCACATTGAGAACTTACATCGTTTTGAGTGTCAATAATAAACCCTGTTCCAAAATCGTATCTTGATGGGGAAAAATGTTTTAAAAAATCCTTACATATTTTTTCTCTATAAATTCCGTATTCTCCCGGGTGAATTAGCCGTTGTCCCTCTTTATCATAAAAAAGATCAGTTGACGATTCTTTAAAATCCTCAACGAAAGATTTTATTTTTTGTATTAATAGCTCTTCAAAGATACTTGTCATAACCGTTTTCTTATTTTCAACAGCTCATGTTGAACCGTTGGATTAATACTCGATGCCGGGGCGGGCGATTTGACCTTTATCAAAATAGTGTTTTTGTTTTTTCATTTCGGTCACCAAATCAGCCAGCTGGATCCAGTCTTTGGTTGGTTCATGGCCAGTCAACACCACTTCCCCTTTGACTGCTCCTTTCTGAACTAACTTTTTGACTTTATCTTTGGGGATGAACTTCATATTAACGGCGTCTATCACCTCATCCAGAATTAAAATGTCGTATTTATCTTTGGCGACAATTTGTTCGAGCTTTTTTAAACCAGCTAGAGCTAATTTCTTATGCTCCAATGGTTTTTCTTTTTCCCAGGTGAAATAAGTGGGACCGAATTGGTGAATAGTAAAATTTTTGCCCAGAAGTTTTGCGGCTTTCACTTCCCCAATGTCTTTTCTGCCTTTGAGCCATTGGAGCATAACCACTTTTTGGCCCTGACCAATGGCGCGAAGGGCTAACCCCAAAGCGGCAGTGGTTTTTCCCTTGCCGTCGCCGTAGTAGAGATGAATGTAGTGTTGCTTAGGCATAAGTGACAACGTAACCCTCCCGCCGGGCCGGAGTGCCCTCTGGGCCAGAGGCGATTACACTCGGGGAATATTTAAGTAGTAGGAAAAATAAATTAATAATCCGCCGACAATTAAATTCAGATAATAGAACGCAGGGAAAGGTCCAATCCAGAATTTATGCCACGGAACTTGATGGGCAAAAAACTGGCGCAAAGAGAAATTGGGATTAAATACAAACCACAAAAAATCTTCCGTGGCAGTTAACAGCAAAAAACTCCCTAAAACACGCAATTCCAGCCAGCCAGTCCAAATGCCAAAAAAAACAAATGGCAAATGCAGAAAAACCAAAACAAATAAACTCAAGAAAGTATGGTAGCCTGTTAGTTCCACCCGGCCGGAGATTTTATTCAACCATGTTCCTGTCACTCGCCAGGTCGGCAAATTTTTAGCCCAACCAGCAGAACCTTCGGTCTGGATTTCGAGCAAAGCAAAAATCGCAGCGAGAACTACCAGATAAATTAGATATAACCAGATGTTCATAGGATTTTATTTATGAGATCCTTCGACAAGCTCAGGATGACAAAGTAAGGAACACTTCGTCAATTATACGATTCTGGAGTCACCTCCATCCTTCGCTCTCCGAGCTTCCAGCCTTCGCCAAAAGGCTACGGCGGACAAGACGGAGGGCTAGCGCAAGTTTAGGATGATGGGTTATAGGGTAACCCCTCGACTTCGCTCGGGGAATAAAAAAGTAATTTTACAATGAGCAGGCAAGGGTGCGGAAATATTGAGCCTCGGCTAGATCAATTTTATGAGTGAGTTGCTCGTACTCCACAGATTCCAGATGAGAATTACTTAAATAAGCGCGGGCTTCCCCAAATTGGCTGCCATTAAGTAGTTCTATAATTCGGGATTGGATTATGGGAAATCGCGCATTCAACTCTACTGCTGTCATCGCGACGCGGGTAACTACGCCTTCTTTTTTATCCGCAGTGGCTTCGGCAAAATTTTGCAGGAATTCCTGGGATTTAGCCGGAGGTAGATGGGCAGACCGCAAAATTTTAACCAATTGCTGTTTATAGCGGGCTACTTCTTTGACAATAGTTCTTAATTCCCCAATCAATTCACGTTTATCCTGATAACTTAATATTTCCGCCCGCCACTCCGCATCCGTTTTCTCACCGGGAGTGAGCAACTCTGTATCTAGCACCGCCTCTAATTGCTCCAATACCTCTAAGCCGGAGGCGATGAAGTCATCAATAATATCAATGAGGTTTTGCATATACTCTAATCGATCGCAAGCCATAAAGCCCGCTTCCCAATCTGCGGCCTCCTTATCCGTGAAGACTCCTAAATCTAGCGCTTCGCTGATCTTTGCCCACATCTCATCCCGCAATGCGGCCACCTCTTCTGGAAGAAGTTCATCTTCTTCGATAATAGGTTCTAATATTTCTGTTTCGATCATGTTGGCTATTTATTTATAAAAATGGAGGGAGGGCCTGGATCCTCGGATCAAGTCCGAGGATGACAAATTTTTGAGGATTTTGAACGACCATTGGAGCTTGAGCGCCTTTCCTCTAACCAGCCATTGGAGGAGGGATGTGCTGAATTGAGCTAAATCCTCGGCGCGGGGAGATGTTTGACTCTGCTGTACAGCAGAGGAGTTTCGACCACCTGCCCGACTGAATGCCTTTAGTCGTTCGGGCGGGTTAGCGGTAAGAGGATTTGGCCAATGAATAATCCCGACAAACTGGCTGGGACTTTTACGCCACTTTTCTAGAAAAGTGGCTAAGAACACCCTGTTGTGGTAGCGCATTCTTTGCAATAGAAACACGTGCCCGAGCGCACCATTAAGGCCCCACAGGTGGGACAAACCGGGGCATATTTATAATCATAAAGATCTCTCGGCTGCCCAGCGGCGTCTAAACTCAACGTCAGCACAGGTTGGTCGACATTTTCGGCAGCAGCCAGAGGTTCTTTCTCTGCTGAGAAATTTCCCCCGTTATCTCCGCCAGCTGGCGGGCTTGCATTCCCATGACCATTAATAATTCCCAGGGCCACTTGGCGGTCTAGCGGTAAAAAATTCATTCCTAGCCATCTGCCAATGTAATCAGTGATGGACTTAGTCATGGGAATATCTGGATTATTAGTAGCCCCCCAAGGATCAAACCGCAAATTAAGAAATGAGGCCACAATCGTTTCGGCTGACACTCCCTCTTGCAACATCTTAGAACACAGAATCGCCATCGCATTCAAGAGACCAGAGAAAACTGAACCTTCTGCCCCCGCGGCAATAAAAATCTCTCCCAAATCGCCATTTTCAAATCGGTTAGCAGTAATATAAACTTTGTGTTGACCGTTAATCACCACTTTGTGAGTAATCCCCTCACGAGTTAGCGGTAAATCGCGATGACGAGACGGCACTATGAGGGTGCCAGATTGGCTGCCGCCCTTAGCGGTGAGGGGTTGGGAAGCTTTGCAATTGTCCCGATAAATGGCAATAGCTTTCAAGCCCCGGCGCCAGGCTTCCACATAAATCTCTTCGATGGCTTCCACCGTGGCGTCTTCGGGCATGTTCACGGTCTTGGAGATGGCCCCAGAGAGGAACGGCTGGACGGCAGTCATCATTTCAAGATGCCCCATTGGCCGAATAAAGCGCACTCCTCCGTTACATTTATTGGCGCAATCAAAAATGGGCAGATGTTCTTCCCGGAGTTCAGGTGCACCTTCAATCGTGCCTTTTTCTAGCACATATTGTTTAATCTGTTCAATCTGGTCAATGGTATAACCTAAGTTTTTCAAGGCTGGTTCCACTGATTGATTAATAATTGAATAACCTCCGCCGCCAGATAGTTTCTTATACTTAACTAAAGCATAGTCCGGCTCAACGCCGGTAGTATCTACGTCCATCAAAGGGCCAATGGTCCCAGTAGGCGCTAGCAGAGTGACCTGGGCGTTCCGGTAGCCATACTCTTGGCCTAACTCCTCCGCTTCTACCCAATCTGCCAACGCCGCCACCGGCAAATTGGGATCAGAGAGACCCCTCAGATTTTCGGCAGCGTATTTATGCAGACGGATAACTTCTTGCATACTCTCGGCATTAGGTTGATAATCGACAAACGGCCCCACCCGACTGGCAATTTTAGCCGACATGCTGTAGGCTCGACCCGTCATAATCGCTGTGATGGCTGCTGCCATTTCCCGTCCTTCAGTACTGTCGTAGGGCATCCCTAAGCGCATCAAATAAGCGCCCAGATTGGCGTAACCCAAGCCAAGCGGGCGAAACTTATGGCTGTTGAGGGCGATTTTGTCTACCGGATAAGAACTGTAATCCACTAAAATCTCTTGTGCTAAAATCATTAATTCCACCGCACTCCGGAACGAAGCGATATCAAATTTACCTTCTTCATCAGCAAACTTTACTAAATTGATGGAAGAAAGATTGCAAGCGGAATCATCTAAGAACATAAATTCACTGCAAGGATTACTAGCGTTAATCCGCCCCGAAACTTTGCAGGTGTGCCAGCGGTTCACGGTGGTGTCATACTGCATACCCGGATCCGCACAGCGCCAAGCCGACTCAGCGATCATCCGCATCAGTTCTCTCGCTTTATAAGTCTGCATGACCTCGCCGGTAGTCACCGCTTTGGTTTGCCACTCTTCGTCCGCGAGGTAGGCTTGCATAAATTCATCGGTCACCCGGATGGAGTTATTTGAATTTTGCCCGGCAACGGTATGATAAGCTTCGCCATTAAAATCGGAATCGTAGCCTTCCCGGATCAAGGCCTGAGCTTTTTCTTCTTCCCTGGCTTTCCATTTAATAAAGTCTTCCACTTCCGGATGATCAATGTTCACAATAACCATTTTGGCTGCTCGCCGCGTAATCCCGCCCGATTTGGTCGCTCCCGCTCCTGCATCCAAAACTTTTAAGAAAGATAACAGGCCCGAAGGGTTGCCGCCGGTCGATAATTTTTCGAACCGCGACCGCAAGGTCGAAAAATTAGTGCCGGTACCGGAGCCCCATTTAAATAGCCGCGATTCGCGCTTAACTAGATCAAAGATATCTTCTAAGGTATCTTTGATAGACTGAATAAAACACGCGCTACACTGGGGGCGCTGATAATTATCAAGAGAATCCTCGATTTTATCCGTGTCTGGATTATAGCAATAAAAATTAGTATCGGTGGTTCGGGTAATACCGTATTTTTCGTAAATCCCGACATTAAACCAGACCGGGGAGTTAAAAGCAGCCTTTTGATACAGCAATAAATGGGTTAGTTCATCATAAAAAATCCGCGATTCTTCCGTATCCTCAAAATAGCCAAAACCTTCTCCGGCTTGAGTGATCGCCGTGGCGACCCGGTCAATCATCTGGCGGACACTTGTCTCGCGGCCCTCTGGCGTGGGCACCCCCTTGCGCCGGAAATACTTCCAGGCGGCGATATTCACGGCAGTATCCGACCAAGCGACCGGCGCTTCCACTTCCCAGTCAATTAAAACTTGATTGGCTTTGCTATCAAATAAATAGGCTCTTCGCTTTCCCCATTCTTCTTTATCAAAAACATTTTCTCCCGCAACCGTGAAATACCGCGATACCAATTTAACTCCCGCGCGAGTTACCGCCATGCCACCTCCTAAGTGTGATTAAAGTCCGTTTAATAATGAGTTTTTGCTTTGCGGAAAACTGCCGCAATCTCCCCCACCCAAGCAAAATCAGTGCAAGTTTAACTTACCTCCAACCTCTATTATCACCAAGATGGCTAATAAAAACCCGCCCCCAGCCGTATAAGTTTATTAGCAGGTTAGCGGGTCAGTAAGACCAGCCCTTGGAGTCCGAGTTTTTGTTCTGCCAATCCGGGCATTGGAGCCCGAGTGTACTGGATTAGTAAAATTAGCGCTGTGAAGCCCGGTACTTTCCGGGCGAGAACAGAAAGCTATATTTTACTTTATCCAGAGCGAGGGCGACTGCCCGGAGTTTCTGGACACTCTTTTAAAAGAGTGTCAAAAAGATTTCTGGAAAAGTAACTAAAATTAGGGCCGCTTTCAAAGCGACCAGATTCTTCGACTTCGCTCAGAATGACACATCAAAATGTAGCCCCTCGACTACGCTCGGGGAATAATTAGTTATTTGATTTTTTTGCGGATGAAAGCCGGAACATCAATCTCCTCTTTTTCCTCTTCCGCATTTTCTTTGGGAGCCCCGGTTCGCATTGACTCCATCCGCCGGCGCCCTGGCGTCACGCTATACATATCGTCTTCAAAACCAGTAGCTACCACGGTGATCTTCACTTCGCCCTGCATCGCCTCATCAATCACAGCGCCAAAGATGATGTTAGCATCCGGATCAGCCGCTTCCGTAATAATCCGAGCTGCTTCATCAATCTCATACATCCCTAAATCCGGACCACCGGTAATGTTAAACAGGATGCCTTTAGCACCATCAATAGAGAGTTCCAGAAGCGGGCTGTCAATCGCCTGCTTAGCCGCCTCCAAGGTTCGACTGTCACCCGTGCCTCGCCCGATGCCCATTAAAGCAGAGCCAGAATTAGCCATAATCGCCTTCACATCGGCAAAGTCCACATTGATCATCCCATGTTGCGTGATCAAATCAGAAATACCTTGCACGCCCTGCCGCAGCACATCATCTACTACCGAGAAAGCGTCATACAACGAAGTCTTTTTATCGATAACTTGGAGTAAGCGATCATTGGGAATCACAATCAAAGTATCTACCCGGCTACGCAAGTCCTCAATCCCCTCCTCGGCAATTTTTCGGCGACGCAATCCCTCAAAAGAAAATGGCTTGGTCACCACCGCCACCGTCAAAGCGCCTAATTCCCGGGCAATTTCTGCCACCACCGGACCTGCCCCCGTGCCAGTACCACCGCCCGCACCGTAGGTTACAAAAACCATATCGGCGTCTTTAAGCGCATTATAAATATCTTCCTTATTTTCTTCGGCGGATTTTTTGCCTTTTTCGGGATCGGCCCCGGCACCCAAACCGCGCGTGGTTGTTTGACCAATATGAATTTTAGTAGAAGCTCCGCAATAATGCAGATCTTGGGCATCAGTATTGATCGCTACAAACTCGACGCCCTTAATATTGGCATCAATCATTCGATTAATGGCATGCGAACCACCACCCCCGACTCCCACAACTTTAATCCTGGCGAACACCCCTTCGCCGGTGAAATCAGCGATCATCTTTCGCGAAGCCATATAATTAGTCCTCCCAAGCATTATTTGATTTGCTTAAAATAATCCACACCTAATCCCCACGTTATCCACCCAACGACACCTCATTATATATGAGTAACGAAAGGTAAGTCAAAAGGATTAAAAGATTCTCAATAAACTGGCTTTGGGAGCTAAAAAGGCCATATTTCATCCCCACTAGTTTTAATCCCCGAATTGGGGATAACTTACTTAAACCAATTTCTCAGGCGAGCCAACACTCCACTAAAACTAGGTTCCCTGAAATCAGTTAGGTTGCTAGTTTCGTCCATCCCCCAAAGGACCAATCCAATGGCGGTGACAAACCGGGGGTCATCTAACTGATCAACTACTCCCCGAAGTTCAATTGGAAAACCAATTTGAGCAGATAAGCCTAAATGATCCTTAGCAAAATCAACAATCCCCGGTAATTTGGCGCCGCCGCCGACTAGTACCGTGCCCGCTGGCAACATTCCATCTTTTCCGGCTTTTCGCAGCTCCGCTTTAATCATCATAAAAATCTCCATCAGCCGAGCTTCAATAATCTCAGCAATATACCGACGGGAAATAACTTGGTCCTCGGATTTATCAAAACGCGAGAGATCAACAGTGTCTTTGTCGGATAACATAATAGAGCTCGCCATCCCGTATTCTACCTTGACCTTCTCGGCCACATCCAGTGAAGTCCTAAGCCCAATTGCGATATCTGAAGTTAGATGGCCCGAGCCAATCGGCAACACGGCGGAGTGGCAGATATCTCCCTCGTCAAACACCACCAGCCCGGTAGTGCCCGCTCCAATATCTACTACCACTACCCCCAGCTCCTTTTGTTTCTTAGATAGGACCGCTTTGCTGGCGGCTAGAGGAGACAACACGAAATTAGCGATGCTCACTCCGGCCTGCTCGACCGTCTTCTGCAGATTCCTGATAAAAGGGGTAGCCCCCGTAATGACATGAGCATCTACTTCCAGCCGTGTCCCTGCCATCCCAATGGGGTCCTTGATGCCATCCTGACCGTCCACAATGAAGGTGCGAGGGATCACATGGATAATCTCGCGGTTGGCTGGCAAAGCTACTGTCTGGGCACTCTCAATCACTCGCAAAATATCATCACTGCCGATTTCATGATGAGCTACCGAAATCAGCCCCCTGGTATTGGAGGACTGGACATGTTCGCCATTAATGCTAATATAAGCATTTTCAATGGGCACTCCCGCCATCCGCTCCGCTTTATCTAAAGCGGCGGTGATGGCAGCCACCGTCTCCTCCACATCAGTCACTACCCCCTTGCGTAAACCGGAGTTCTCTTGCACTCCTACCCCAATAATATTGGGGTGCATCTCATCTTCCCCGCGATGGCCAATAATGACCACCACTTGTGAACTACCAACATCAATACCGATGGTAACTTTTTCCCTCATGTGGAGCTTATTAATTCCTTGGGACGTCTAACGTCCCTTGGAACGTTTGAGGTTCCTTGGAACGTTTGACGTTCTTATCCATTATAAGCGAGATGCCAAGCTTAGCCAATCTCCCCCTGATTATCCCCAGCGGCATAAAATCTGCTATCGCAAAATCTATGCCGCAGTTCACTCCTAACTACAACACTAATTGCACAATATGGTCTTCTAATTCTTCCATTTTAACCGCCTCGGTAGGATTTTCATGATCAAACCCTAATAAATGGAGTAAGCCATGCACAAATAATTGAGCAAACCTCTCCCGCTTGGAGATCTTTAGATCCTGAGCCTCTCTAGCGAGACAAGAATAGCCAATGTAGATATCGCCCAAATAACGTGCATCGGGTTCTGGCTGGACACCCTCAGCCATTTCTTGATTAGCAAACGATAATACATTAGTTGGCTGATTTTTCCCGCGATAACGATGATTAAGTTTCTGGATCTCTTCATCGCCGGCAATAATCAAACCTACTTCGCTATCCATCTTTTTATTGGTGGAACCTATGGTGAGGTCAAAAATAAAACGGACGAATTCTTCGTCCACTCCTTCTATGCTGTGCTGATCGTACCCAACAAAAACCCGTGACATTAGCTTAGTTTGGCGTTTACTAATTTGGCCACCAGCGTGCCATCGGCTTGCCCGCCTGCCTTCTTCATCACTGCGCCGATAACCTGACCGGCTTTGACTCCGGGGTTAGCCGCTATCTCCTCATCAACAATTCGCATTAACTCTTCCTCACTTAAAGCTTTTGGTAAATAAGCCTCCAGGATTTTAAGTTCTGCTGATTCCTTCTTGGCCTGCTCTGGTCGCCCGCCCGCAGTGTAACTTTCAATAGCTTCTTTGCGCTTTTTTACCTCTCGCTTGATCACGGTGTGGATATCTGCTTCGGAGAGCTCCGCCCGTTTAGCAATCTCCTCATTGTGAATGGCACTACTAAGCAACCGCATAGTCTGTAGCTTTAAATCGTCCTTATTTTTCATCGCCGAGGTTAACTCAGCCTGAACTTGAGCCTTAATATCCATCCCGTTAGAAGCAGGGAGCCCAGGGCTCCCGACCGTTTAACAATAAGATATCTGATAATAAATTAGTCATTAAGTGGTTCATTGGGCTCAGTGCTTGATAGAGTGCTTCTAACGGGATCCATCTAATAGAGTTCCTTCTTTTTTTGGACACGAATTTTATCTTTGCGCACTGCGCTAGCCCGCCGTTGGCTCTTCGTTACTGGTTTGGCATGAAACCGCCGCTCCCTAGCTTCGGTAAGAGATTTGGAGAGAAGAACCATCCGGTTAAACCGGCGCATCATCGCCTCGAAACTCTCCTTTTCTTTGCGTTTGACGTAACTAGACATAAGCAAATGATAACCTGATTATAAGGTATAAGTCAACCCTAAATGCCAAGAGCTTTTTTGGTCATCTGTTTAGACTTATCCGCAGTGGTAGCTGTCAGATTACCAGTTAGAGGTGCCCCACCTAAAATATGGAGATGGAGATGCGACACAACTTGGCCACCCCATTCCCCCGTATTGATAATTACTCTATATCCACTATCAGATATATTCAACTCATCTGCCAGCAGTTTGCAACGATACAACAATTTCCCTAACAATTCTCGATGGTCAATTGTAGTATGAGCCAAGCTAGCCAAATGCAATTTAGGGATCAGGAGGACATGAATAGGAGCATTGGGATTCATATCATCAAACACTAGCATTTCATCGGCTGCAAAACGAACACTAGCCGGCAAGTCGTGGCGCGCTATCTTGCAAAAAACACAATCCTGATTGGTAATTAAATCTGTCATCATTAAGAATTATACTATATGAGATCCTTCGACAAGCTCAGGATGACGATGTAAGGAAACCATCGTCAATTATATCAAGTACTTCTTCATCCGTAAGTTGAGGGAAATACTCATAAAATTGCCCCACGGCCATAAAATTAACTGGGGCTTCCAAAACAACTACCTGGGCGCCTGCAGACTTTAATAATTCTATGGCATCAGGTGAGGCCACTGGCGCTGCCACTACCACCTTTTTAGCCCCGTGTCGCTGAAGATACCTTACCGCTGCCAAATTGGTCTGACCGGTCGCTATCCCATCATCAACTAAGATTATGTTCTGAGCCACCAGCTTCAAGGGCTGAGGATTAAATAACTCCGTCCGCCGGCGAACCTCTTTTAATTCCTGCTTTAGAACCTTTTGGAATTCTGGTGTCTCCGTAAGACCGCTCTGGGCAAACTCCGCGCCTAAAACATATTCACCATCCGCATCCACTGCACCTACTGCAAACTCGGGGTTGCCGGGATAACCTAATTTACGCACTACTAAAACTCCCCAAGGAAGACCTAGCTTTTGGGCTACCACCGCGCCCACCGGCACGCCCCCGCGAGGGATCGCTAACACAAAAGTATCCGGCTGGCTCTTAAAAGAGCCTTCTAACAATTCCGTTAGTTGTTCTGCCGCTTCCTCTCGATCCTTAAACATCAGTGAAGGCACTAGGGTCTAACTCTTGCCACTCATTATCCACTTCCCGAAAGGCCTCCAGTTTATGGGTAGTTTCGGTATCAGAATAGACATATTCATACTGAGCACGGCTCGCCCCGCGGCGATGCGCCCCAATAACCTTTTTATCCAGCACTACTGGCCGCGTGACCCACACCAGCTTTACTTTTCCCCTTGGACTCTCAAAAATTAAGGTTTCAATCTCGCCGATCCCCTCCTCACCAGCAGTCTTAGTGTGTTCCAAAACTTTAAACTGGGCCTGCACTCGGTCTAAAATCTCCCCCCATTTATCTTGGTCCATTTTATTGGCAATGTATTAGAAATGTATTAGATATGAGGCCGTTGAAATTATACGATTCTGGAGTCGTCTCCTAGACTCCCCAGAATGACGTCCAGCTCGGCCACTGGGGTTTTTAGTGTCTTCTAGGCGAGTATTGGAGCTTGAGTGTTCTGATTCTTAGCTCCAGCCCTTGGAGTCCGAGTGTTAATGAGCCAATAAAATTGTTGCTGCGGAGCCAACTGTTCGACCCTGCGTATGCGGGGGAGTTTGGCGAAGCGGAAAGACAATTTTATTAGGCGAATAGCGAGGACGACGGGCTGGGACTTTTGCGCTACTTTTCTAGAAAAGTAGCAAAAAGAGTTTAGAGCTTAATGGCTTTTTTTTCTTCTAACTTCTGAATAATCATTTTCACAATATTCCGGTCTAATACAGTTTCTTGAGACCGATCTTGCATATCTCGAAGAATAACATTTTTATCATGAACCTCCTGATCGCCAATAATAACCGCGAGTAGGCTATTAAGCTGACTAGCCATCTTCAGCTGGGACTGGATATTCCCTCTACCCATCAAGCTTGAGACTCGGAGAGAGGCTTGTTCTAAGCTAGTGATCAGCTCCACTGCTTTGGTCTTAGCCCGATCACCCAACTGGATGACAAACACGTCCGTCTTAGCCATCTCTGGCACCATCACCGTTTGCTGCCTTAAAGCATCAATGGTGCGTTCTACTCCTCCGGCATAACCGATCGCCGCTGTATCAGGGCCTCCCAATAACTTAATTAATCCATCGTATCTTCCCCCCGCCCCGATAGCCAAATCGTCATTTTTCAGCATTACTTCAAAAATAGTATGAGTGTAATAATCTAGTCCCCGAACTAAATTAGGGTCCAATTCGTATTCCACTTTCATATCATCTAGGGATTCTAGGACTTTAGTAAAACGTTTTTTGGATTCCTGATCTAAATTATCCATCAAAATGTGACCGGCCTCTGCGACAATTTCTTTACACTTAGCGACCTTACAATCCAACACCCGCAGGGTATTTTTCTTCAAGCGGACCCGGCAATCTTCGCAAAGGTTTTTTTTGTGATTAGTTAAAAACTTTTCCAAGGCGGCCACCATTCTGGTGCGCGATTTAGGGGTACCTAAACTATTAATCTTGACCACTAAGTTTTTCAAGCCAAGCTTTTGATAATAGCGCATCACCGACTGGATCAGCAGGGCATCCGTAACCGGATCGCTATCGCCAATTAACTCTAAACCAAATTGATAGAACTCTCTAAATCTTCCGGCTTGCGGTCGTTCATAGCGATACATCGGCCCCCAGTAATATAGTTTGACCGGCTGAGGCCAGATCCGCATCCCATGTTCAATATAAGCGCGGGCTACCCCGGCCGTCCCTTCTGGGCGCAGAGTGATGCTATTCCCTCCTAGATCTTTAAAGGTATACATCTGTTTAGTCACGATATCAGTAAATTCGCCGACGCTGCGCTTAAACAACTCGGTCGCTTCAAAAGTGGGTAAAATAATCCGCTCGAACCCGGCGGCATGCACCACGTCCTGGAAATTTTTTTCTAACCAAAACCAATACTTTTGCTCATCAGGCAAAATATCTTTTAATCCCCGCGGGATTTGAATAACTTTTGTGCCTGGCATAATTAATGTTTCTTATGTCCCCAGAGGAGAAGAGGTGAGGCAATAAATACCGAGGAATAGGTCCCTATTACTACCCCAATGATCATGGCTAAAGTAAAGAATTTCAGAGTAGGCCCTCCAAAGAAAAACATCGCGACCAGAACCAAGAATAAAGTAAAGGAAGTATTAATGGACCGCACAATAGTTTCTACAATACTGTCATTCAATAAAGTAACTAGGTCTTCACCTGCCCGGCGCCGCAGATTTTCACGCACGCGGTCAAAGGTCACGATAGTATCGTGCACCGAAAAACCTACCAAAGTAAGCAGAGCAGTAATAAACATACTGTCCACCTCGGCGCCCCAGAAATGACCGACAATCGCATATAGACCCAACAATATCAGAACATCATGCACTAAAGCCAAAACAGCGGCACTGCCAAACCGCCAGGCGCTTACCTCCCCGGGCACCCGGCGGAAAGCATAAGCAATATAAAAGAGAATGCCAACAACCGCTAGGATCACCGCCAACACCGCTTTACGTACCACATCCGCTCCAATCGTCGGGTCCACGGATTCAAAACGCAGCTCGCTTACCTGATTGAACTTTTCTTGTACGAAAGCGAGAATATTATTTTTCTGTTCATTATTAATTTGAGTGCTGCGCACGAAATATCTATCCCCCCCCTCGGACTGAGTTGCGATGTCTAGGCTCGTCTTGGATTTATAAGCCTCCGTAATCACCGTTTGAGCATCCAGGCCCGCCGTCTTGGGTTGGGCAACCTGAAGTTCTAGAATAGTCCCTCCCGCAAAATCAATGCCCGTGCGGTAGCCGTACATAAATATAGCGACAATTCCAACTACAATCAGTATTGCCGAGAGACCAATCCAAAACTTAAATGTTTTGACTACATTCATCCCGTTAGAGGCAGGAAGCACTCATGCTTCCGTGGTTTAATGATATGTTGTTTGTTAAGTTCATTATTTGGCATACATACTTTAGTTTGATCCCGAATACAGAGTTGCCTCTAACGGGATTCATAGCGCCTTAGCCCCCCAGAGTTTAAAATTCTTAACTAGTGGAGTAGCCGCCACCAACCTAAGAAACGTATGGGTCACGGTAATCGCACTGAACATGCTGACGAATACGCCGATACCCAAGGTAAGAGCAAACCCCCGAATCAAACCAGAACCAAAATAATACAGGATCACACAGGTAATCAAAGTAGAAACGTTGGAGTCGCGAATAGAAGTCCATGCTCGATAGAACCCCGCGTCGATGGCAGCCAAAATGCTGCGACCTTCACGAATCTCTTCCTTCATGCGTTCAAAAATCAGAATGTTGGCATCAATTGCCATACCGACCGAGATTACAAAACCAGCAATACCGGCTAAAGTCATGGTCACCGGGATGAAAATAAAGATAGCTAACGAAATAATTGCATAAATCATTAAGGCAAAAGAAGCTAAGACCCCCGGCAAGCGATAGAAAATAATCATAAACAAGAGGACCATCAAGAGACCTAACAGCCCGGCAATAATGCTTTTGGTTACCGCTTCTTGCCCTAAGGTGGCGCCGACATTACTTTGAGAGATCAATTTAACGGGGACGGGCAGAGCACCTGCATTCAACTGAATAGCTAGGTTCTTGGCTTCTTGGAGGGTGAAATTCCCGTTAATCACCGCCTTGCCCTCTTTAATTTCATCTTGCACAATGGGAGCCGACAGCATCTGCTTATCTAAAAATATAGCTAAGGGCTTCTGGAGATTCCGTTTGGTCGCCTCAGCGAAGATCTTAGCACCTTCGCTATCAAACTCAATCGCCACAATCGGCTTTCTGACTAAAGAACTGCTGCCCTGGTCAATTTGGGCTTCCGCTCTCGCGAAATGGGCGCCGGTCAGCCCAATATCCTTCCATTTGTCATACTCCTCGGAGATAACCTTACTGCCCGCATCTACGCTTTGGCCCACTATCCCCTCACGGAATTCTAATTGAGCGGTTTGTCCAATTAAAGAAATAGCTTGGTTGACATCTTTAATCCCGGGTAATTCGATGATGACGCGGGAGTTATCTTTGGTTTTCTGGATCAGCGGCTCGGATACTCCTAAAGCATCGATCCGGCGCCGGATCACATCCACCACTCCCATCACCGCTATGGTTTCATCGCCGGCTTTGACTTTACTCAAATCCGTCTGGTAAACCAGATGGGTGCCGCCTTGGAGGTCCAAACCCTTATGAATGGTCCAGCCACTTTTAAACCCCACAAACTTAGCCAAAGCGGGGATATCAATGACCAGGGCCATCAAAAGAACCGCCACAATCATTAAAAATAACCAGCCGGGTTTCTTCGCCATAAGGAGAGTTTAAGCTCTATCTATCATATTACCAATTTATACTAACATAAACCCCCTGCAAAGCCCGGCGTCTTGTCCGGCGTAGCTGATGCGAAGACGGAAGCTGAAGGCGAAAACGGATCATCTCCTTTTCCTTGTCATCCCGACCGGAGTCTGCTCCGCCTGCCCACACGTACGTGGGGCACATGCTGGGGTAGAGGAATCCTACACTTCAACGGCTCATCAATGAGCCGTTGAAGTCATAACTCCTCCTCTCCTCCCCTTATAATAAGGGGAGGTTGGGTGGGGTTAAGACAGGAAAGGCGTAAAATAATAACATGAAACAACGATTATTCGTGGCGATCAATTTAGATAATGCCGCCAAACTGGCTCTCGCTAAAATTGCAGCCCAACTGCCGGATTCCCCCGCTTTCAAGAAAACTAGGGTAGACAATCAGCATCTCACCTTGCAGTTCTTGGGAGACACTGAAGAAGAGCTCATCCCGCAAATTCAAGGGATTCTAAACAACACGGCAGCTAAATACCCCACCTTAAAACTAAGCTTCACTGAGCTCGGGGCTTTCCCCAATTGGCAGCAACCCAATATTATCTGGATCGGTATAGACGGTTCGCACTTAAAAGAGTTGCAAGCAGAGTTAGCGCACCAGCTGATCAAAGTTGTACCCACGATGGACACCAAGCCTTTCCAGCCCCACCTTACCTTAGCCCGCATTAAATTTCCGCCTAATCCAACCGAATCAGCTAAAATCCAATCTCTAAAAAACGACATCACCCTCCCACCGGCTACTAAAGTGTCCAGTATTGATTTGATGGCTAGCACCCTAACGCCCCAAGGCCCTATCCATACCCTACTATCCCAACACTCTTTAAATAATTAAATAAAAATAGCCCCGAGCTTCAGCTCGGGGCGAGGGCGAGTCTTCGATTGATATTTGTTCGTCTGGCGAGTACTCTCGCCCAATGCCTACACCAGACTATCCCTGTTATTGGCTCACCGGACCGGGAACCGTCCTCTGGGAGCCACCGAGCTGTCCTTGTTTCACTCTGCGTTAAGCGGGATCCGCCCGGCGATTGCCTAACGCCTTTAAGGTAGCACACCTCTTTGTTCTTGTCAAGAAAAAACCGCTACCAGACAATATTTTTCCTACCATGCGTCTCGATTTCACCGTCGGATAAACTTAATTGACAAAAGTTTTTAATTGTGGTATAATTAAAATAAATACTAAGTTGGGTCCGATTGCTAGCGAAACAGACAAAACCCTCCTGTCCCTAAAGGGACTCTCTCAGAGTCAGAGACTCATCCGAGTCGGAGACCGGGTCAAAAGAAAACAAAAATGAAACAGGCAAAAATCAGCCATCTAGGCAAACAATTTATAATTTTAATTGAGCAAGAACTCCTAGCCATTATTTCGGTGGGGATCGTTTTGGCATTCCTATTCAGCCGCGCTTCGGCGGCTGGTTTGCCGGAAGAGTCCCTGATAGAAGGGGAACCTTTACAAACAGCTGCAGTTAATACACAAACTGTAACGGACGTCTCGCCGCCAGCTGGCGAAGCCCTCTTCCACGGCCAGCCCACTATTAACTTTGGCTCAGATATCAAAGGAATCAATCGGGCTGATTTTGAAAGCTGGCAAAAAGAGACTGGTACTAAAAATCTAGGCAATTATTTGCAGGTCACCGAAAACAATGAAGTAAAGATTCTGGGAGTCACCAACGGCACCCACAATATTTATGTGAAAGCTTTGGGTACATTAACCATTAACGGCATCGGCTTTACTTTCAAAACTATTCGCACCTTAGTAAAAACCATCCAGGTAACTAATGGAACTATCACTATCAAATTTACGGCGGGCGCCCGAATCTATACTATCTCCACTTTGCAATTAGAAAAAGAAACTGCCGAAGAGGAAGTTTCTACTATGCCCGCTAGCATCGCCGTTCTGCCCTACCACAGCACTGTAGTTTTGAATAAATATATCCCCGCCACTTTTCGACCGTTAGTAATCGTGTTGGACCCTGATAGCAGACAGATCAACATCACTAGCGGCCTATTGAAATGGACTTCAAGTGATTCTGCCATCGCCGCAGTGGATAATAATGGGTTAGTGATACCGAAAACTCCCGGAGCGGTTACTATCACGGTGCAAGTGAACGGCACCGAGCTGGTAGCATCAACTTCCTTACTCATTAGAGCCGCTGAAGAGGTGCCTATCATTGATATCACTCCCCGCACTCAGAGCGCCATTACCAGCACCGAGAGCAGCACCGGTACAGAGGAAACCACCACTAATACAAATACCATCTCCGGTTTCTTCAGCGATCTGCTTAACTTAAAACCCTCTTCCGCTTCCAACACTATCGGCTCTCAAGCCAACACCTCCACGCAAGTAGTGCCTACCACTAATGAACAGCCCCCATCATCCCAGACCAACATCATCAAAGCTGCTGCTAGTTTAATTAGTGGATTGGCGGTTAGCATACAGAAAGGCGCCACTACTGCTTTTGTTTTTATCCAACAGCAAATTAGCCAACTGGTCTCACAATTAATTCACTAAATCAATGGTGAGATTATTTAGCGGCACCCTTCCCCCTTCGGCGCCACCGATTAAATTGATAAACCAATTCAAAGCAACCGGAGGGAAATGGCTGCTCGCCATTGTTTTACTGTTTGTTTTGATTTTACTGGCAGTCTGGTCAAAGTATTGTTCCATCAAACCCGGGAGTTCAACTCAACCAGCGGTAGCCTGTTCTTATAACGGCTACACCGCTGTCTACTATCCCTTTAAAGGCTCCCCTTATCAAGAAATCATCCTAGAAAATGCTAGCGGCGAAGACTCCAGTTTGGATAGGTTTTTGCAAACCAAAATTAAATCCGGCAGCCAAGCTTTAGTAGATATCCAAGGATTAACTTGTCTAGAAAGATTGGATATCCCTAACACGGGCGGGGCAAGCATCATCGATATCTCCCCCTTAGCCCAACTTACCCAACTCAAAGAACTCTATATTGATCACGCTCAAATTAAAGACTTAACCCCCTTGAGCCGATTAATTAAATTGGAATCACTGATGATCGCCGATGCATATATTATTGATATCTCTCCCTTGCATAGTCTGCGCAATTTACATTATCTTAACTTAAGCGACAACCCTCAGGTTTCTCATCTAGAGCCTTTACGGGAGATGACTAAATTGGAAACCTTAATATTAACCGGGACCAGCGTGCAGGATTTCACTCCTCTTTATTCTCTGCCGCGGCTAATCTCCCTTGACCTAGCCGATACCTATTGGTCAGAAAAGGTATTGGAAGATATTGATCTCTCTGACCCTGATTGGGAAACCAATCTCGCTGCCCCCTCCGAAATCACTAATTTACAAAAAGCTTTACCCAAATTAAAAATCGAGTTCGAGTAACCCCTCGCCGCTTATCTCTCAATAAATAAAAAAACTCCTCGGCGCAAATTGGTTAGCTACCAATTGCATTGAGGAGTTCTTAGTAAGGATCACTGTGGAGCAGGCTCAGAACTTCAGGTAAATATGCTCCCCCCAGGAGATCGCGATCACGAATGCAGATGCTGTAGGCAGGGTGAATTCAAAGCATTGATACCCCTCTGTTGGCTTGCTGGAAGACATTTCTTTAGCGCGCATGGCAGTGGCATAGTCTGGTAACCAGCCAGCTACTTTGGGGCATTGCTCGGGCGGAAGGGATGGATGACTCCCAAAAAAGCTAGTTTTACTGGTGTCATAAACTTGTTGATACCCCTCTGTCTGCCTTAGTGGGCATAACGTCGCCTCCGCTATACCTGCCCAATATGCACCACCCACCTTAGTCATTTCCGTTGGTGTCATTACATACGCTAGCCCGACCGCCTTTTTACCGCGCTTGATCGTAAAGGCCTGGCGATCAAGCTCTTCAAGTGTAAGTTCAATACCATAGACATCATTCGCCACCGAGGAGCTGTGCCACTGCAATTTACTTGCGTCCACTTGTTGCCAGCCATGGCCGACATCAATGTACAGTCCGGGCTCGCCGGGCCGGGCCGGTCCACCGATGCGACCCTTGCAACCAATGCCACCCAGGAGTGCAAGGATCAGTAGCATCATGGCTACTGTTACAAGGATGAATGTTTGCCTCATCTCTCATCACCTTTCTTAAGTTGTGTTGTCAAGTAGTCGTTCTCATCCTGAAAGGATAAGTAACGCCGAACCTAGGGTAGCAAAAAGTGGCTCCCTTAGCAAGTTTTTTCATGGAATAAAAAACTCCTCGCCGCAAATTGGTTAATTACCAATTGCCTTGAGGAGATTTTCAACAAGGATCATATAGGACGAGTCAGAACTTCAGGAAAATACGTCCCCTGAATGTGCTAATCACAAATGTAGATGCCGTGGTTGGAAGGGTAAATTCAAAACACTGATAGCCCTCCTTGGGAGCGCTGGAAGTTAACTCCTTTGCCGCCACCATTGTGCTATTCATTCCTACGCTCAGCCCCCCATCGGTTGGGACCAAAGTATATAGGGTCGCGTCCGACATATTGGTCACAAAGAACGTCGACGGGTCAGCCGCCTCCGAAGGTGCCATAACATACTCTAGTTTCACCTTCGTCGTCCCTCGCCTAATCGTAAAAGCAAGATTAGACAACTCCTCCGGTGTGACAACATACCCTGCTGCCACCTTGCTCTCGTCCACCTTCTGCCGACCCTTACCTGCGTCCACGTAAATACCAGGATCTTTGGGCCGACTACGGCCAAAGAACTTTCCCTTGCAACTTATACTACCTAGGAGTGCAAGGACCAGCAGTACGGCCACAAGGATGAATGTTTTTTGCCTCATCACTCTCATCAGTCCTTTCTTGACTTGTCAATTAGTCGTTCTTACCCTGAAAGGATAAGTAACGCCGAACTTAGAGTAGCAAAAACCAGCCCCCGAAGCAAGTTTATTACTCGCTTCGCAATAAAATATTGCTACTTTTGGAAATTAGCCAAAAACCTTCCCTTGAACCCCTGGAACCGTTGCTCTTGGATGGCCCGGCGGGATTGTTCCATTAGGCGCATCAAAAAACGGATGTTATGCAACATAAGTTTAATGTGAGTTTGCTGGCGGACTATGGGCTCTGTTGATTTCATTCCAGCGCGGAGTTTGGCGCGGCTGATTCCCGCCCTGCACGTCGGGCAATCGCAACCAACTTCAATCACGGAATTATCATTGGCATATTCCAATCGGCGCAACCGCAAGTAACCATGATTAGTCAGCAGCCGACCATGCCGGGCTTCTCGGGTATACGAAACACAATCGAAAGTATCTATCCCCCGCTCAATACATTCCAACAAATCCACTGGCTCACCTACGCCTAATAAGTGGCGCGGCTTACTTTCTGGCAATTTGGAGATGCAGAAATCAATCATGCCATACATCTTGGGGCGAGGTTCCCCGAAAGCCAACCCGCCAACTGCGATTCCTGGTACACCTCGATTTAACCAATGATTGGCATACTTCAAACTCAATGTCCGGGCGAATCTGTTTAATCCGCCTTGCAAAATATAAAACACGTTATTACTGATACCTTGCGATTGCCGAAACCATCTTTCGGTAGTTAAAACTGATTGGATATACAACCAGGGATTTTTGACGCACAAATGCCAAACCCGATCCAGCGGCATCATAATATCAATCCCCATTTCTTTCTGCCACTCCACTATTTGTCGAGGGGTAATTCTGTATTCCTTGCCATCCCAACTAAACTGAATGCCATTTGCCTCCACGCGCATCTTTTTTGCCAAACTAACCATCTGAAATCCACCCGAATCAGCAAAAACAGGTCCATCCCAACCTAATTGTTGGTGAATATCCGGCGCCTGCATTTTATTTTCCATCATAGTATGCAAAGTATTCACCAATACTATTTCGGCCCCCAACTCTTTTAGCTGGCTCGCTAACAAGCCAGACCGAACCAACGCCGGCGTAAAATTAACGGTAATTGTCGGCGTATGCACTACTCCATGATCGGTCTGTAAGATCCCTGCTCTCGCCCGACCATCTTTGGCCAAAATATCGAATTCAACTCCCATAAATTACATAATACAACCCCCTATCTTCCCCGTCATGCTGAACTTGATTCAGCATCTCTACTACAAGATCCTGAAATAAATTCAGGATGACGGACAGACACCAAAAGACCCGCTAGCTGCGGGTCTTGGTTTATTTAGCGACAAAATTACCTAAGGTCGACGGTAGCGCCAGCTGCCTCCAACTTTTTCTTCATCTCTTCGGCTTCAGCTTTCTTGACGCCTTCCTTTAAAACCTTCGGCGCTGCTTCGACTAAATCTTTGGCTTCCTTAAGCCCCAGGGTAGTTACTTCGCGGACTGCCTTAATCACGCCAATTTTATTAGAACCGGTGGAAGTGAGGTGCACATCAAATTCAGTCTTTTCTTCCACGGGACCAGCCGCAGCGGCTCCGGGCATCGCGCCTGCCATCATCATCGGAGCGGCGGCACTGACACCGAATTTATCCTCCAAAACCTTCACTAGCTCAGCTAATTCCAAGACAGACATCTTTTCCACCATCTCGGCTACTTTAGCCGCATCTTTGGAGAGCTTGCTGGTGTCAACATCTTTTTTCGCAGCCTCCGGCCCTTGAGGGCCTCCGGCCCGGGGGGCTTTTTCCTCCGCTGCAACTGGTGCTTCGGCAGCGCCCGCCCTGGGCGAGGCAGCGCCAGTACCCTCCGTTTGTTGCATTTCTTCATCTGCCATTCTAACTCCTTTCTTATTCGGTAGTCCTTCGACTTCGCTCAGGAACTAATTATTCCCCGACCGAAGTGGAGGGGTTACCTTGTTATGATTTACTTGATAACGCTTTTATACAATTATAAAAACCTTGCACCGGGCCATTTAACACCCGGACAAATCCACTGATCGGGGCAGCCATACTCCAGACTAACTTAGCTAATAGCTCTTCCCTGCTTGGGAGCTGGGCTAGTTGATTAATCATTTCAACTGGCACGAGCTTTTTTTCTAAGACCCCTGAATAAATCTTAACCTTGTCGCTTTGGTCTTTCGCAAATTGATAAATCAACTTAAAAATTGCTATTTCATCTTTACCGCCAGTAGCTATAGCAATCTGCTTGCCTAATTTTTGAGTCACTAATCCAGCGATGCCAGCAGCGGTAGCCGCCTTGTCTAACAAAGTGTTTTTAGCCACTTGGAAAGCGATGCCTTCCTTTCTCGCCTTCGCGCGGAGGGTATCTAAATCCTCCATCGTGAGGCCAGTAAATTCAGTCAAAACTACCGCCTTGCTGGATTGCAGCTTATCTACCAGCTTATTTAATTGCACTTCTTTTTGTGCTCTAGTTTTTGGCACCGTTTCTCCTTAAAATTAAAAAATTCGCCTCCGAGGCGAACCCTGTTCCTAACTAATCAGTGAAATCTGTCCCTGATCAGCGTAATCAGTGGTTCCTTCTCGGTAGGATTTATTGGGCTTGACCCCACCTACGGTCTTCAAAGGATACCTGGATAATACTAAAACCAATTTGTCCTGTCAACCCGCTGATTTGTTACAATAAAAAGTCCCCTTAAAGGACTACCCTTTGACATCCTGGAGGAACTCTATGGTTCAAATCCTGAAAAAAGCTGGGAGCTATAAAATCTTGACACCCAAGAAGTGGCTTATCCAGCAGCTCTTACTGATTGAGAAAGCGGGTCGCACCTGCTACCAATCAGAGCGCGGTAAAATCACCCCCGAGACTGCCGTCAAGTTTATCCGCATGATCATGGGCCGGGGGCACAACTCCGTATTGGAGCACAGCTGGCTGATGGTTCAATTCAACAACTGCTCGCGTGGATTCACCCACGAGCTGGTACGCCACCGGCTGATGGCCATTTCGCAGGAATCCACTCGCTTTGTGGATTATACCTCGAGCAAGCAATTTGACCTCGGTAACATCAGCATCAAATTCATCGTGCCGCCCCATCGCGACGAGAACGAGACCATCATCCTACCAGACGGGCGCCAGATGACTCTCGCCCAAATGGCAGCCGATACCGAACAGTTCTACACTGCTCTTCGTCAAGCCGGTTGGGCACCGGAAGATGCCCGCCAAATTCTCCCCAACGGGATTAAATCGCAGATCGTCATTTCCTGCAACTTCCGGGAGTGGCGGCATATCTTTTATATGCGCACTGCCAAACCGGCTCACTGGGAGATTCGATCAGTAATGTGCCCACTGCTGACCGAACTTAAAACTATTATCCCAGTGATCTTCGAGGATTTCATTGACGTTGGGGTAGATGCCGAAGGTATCCCCTATTTCACGACAACTGGCATCAACTACTGAACCTTGACTGCAACAAAAAACCGCCCGGGCACAATGCCCGGGCTCTTTGAATGTTCAAAATTACTCTGGCTTCTGGACCCCATCCCATTTGTCTACCACCTGTTCGACTAAACGCCAAGCCGAAGCATGCACCTGTTCAATAGACCCAACCGCCTGTATGCGCTTAAGTTCGGGAAACTTGCCGGAATTACACAGCGCATTAAAGTTCTGGTGTACTTTAGCCAAGAACTCTCGGCGCTCAAATAATTCCAAAGGCTGTCCCCGCTCTTCTATCCTACCCATGGCTGTAGCTGGATCAAGATCCAGGTAAATGGCAATGCGCGGACGGATAAACCTGTCGTTGAGTGCCCAGAGTTGTTCATATTCCACGCCATCCGCCCGCCCATAAGCGAGAGTGGAATAGAGGTAACGCACACAAATGACAACCTCATCCGTGGATAAATGCTTCTTGATCTCATTGATGTGCCAAGCACGGTCCCGGCTCATCATCGCCTGAATAACAGCCGGCTCAGGTTTCGGCTGGGTTTCGCCTCGCAGAATCTTGCGCACTTTGACCCCTATGGGGCTATTGCTGGGTTCTCCGGTCAACCATACCGGATATCGCAAGGACTCAAGGTGCTGCTTAAGGGCATTAGCCTGGGTATCTTGCCCAGAGCCATCAATGCCCTCGAAGACAATAAATAAACCAGGCATTAGCTGCCCTCCTTCTCGGTTAATGACTACATTGTACCAAAATTGCCAAAAGTGTGGACACAGCTTGTTCTTACACGTTTAGATATTAGGTACGAAAAAAGTGCGATCGCACTTTTTTGGTACATCATTAAACTTAATCTATAAACTGGCTAGGTCGACTTTGATGCCGGGGCCCATGGTGGAAGCCAGGGAAATCTTTTTGATATAAATGCCCTTAGCGCTAGCGGGCTTAGCAGACATAATCGCTCTATACAACGCCATGAAGTTATTGGTTAAACCTTCCACTCCAGATGAAACCTTGCCAAATCCTAAGTGGACAATGGCATCCTTATCTAACTTAAATTCTATCTTCCCCTTTTTGAATTCTTCTACTGCTTTGGCTGGATCCGCTGTAACTGTCCCGCTCTTGGGATTGGGCATTAAACCCTTGGTGCCCAAAGTTTTACCGAGTTGACCAATTTTAGGCATCAAATCAGGAGTAGCGATGGCCACATCAAAACCTAGCCAACCGCCTTTAATCTTTTCGATCAAATCTTCGCTGCCAACAAAATCTGCCCCTGCCTTTTTGGCCGCGGTTGCGTTTTCGCCTTCCGCAAAAACCAAAATCCTTACCGTTTTACCGAGCCCGGCTGGCATTGTCACTGTCCCACGCAAATTCTGATCCGCTTTTTTAGGGTCCAAACCAGTTTGGATATGCGCTTCAGTGGTTGCATCAAACTTGACCGGAGAGGTTTTAATCAGTAGTTCAATCGCTTCGGCAATCGGATAAAACTTATTCTTATCCACTAATTTAATTACCTCGCAATATTTTTTACCCCGACCCATTTTATCGACCGGTGCGGTCTTCCGGTCTTCCTTTCTAGAAGACCGCTCCGAACCCTGCTTCGGAGCTACCTTTTTATTTCTAGACTTCTTCTTTTCTTCTGCCATTCTGGCCTCCCTTTACGCGGTAATAGCGCTTTTTAGGGCTCCCGCCTCTTAAGGATATATTCTATCAATGTGTCCCTTCGACTACCTGCCTGCCGGCAGGCAGGTACTCAGGGAATAATATTTGCCGAGCGAAGTCGA
Source organism: uncultured Candidatus Saccharibacteria bacterium (assembly GCA_964354145.1). Taxonomy (GTDB): domain Bacteria; phylum Patescibacteriota; class Kazan-3B-28; order Kazan-3B-28; family UBA10110; genus UBA10110. The sequence goes on along the minus strand of CAYGXX010000005.1, from coordinate 157 downwards.
GGCATTACATTAATTTCTAATTTTCTATCTCAACTCCCATATTCCGGGCGGTGCCTTCCACGATCTTCATCGCTGCTTCAATGTCATTTGCATTTAAATCATGCATCTTCTTTTCGGCGATCTCTTTGACCTGGAGCTGAGTTAATTTTGCTACTTT
>CAYGXX010000004.1:0-31751 GCA_964354145.1 uncultured Candidatus Saccharibacteria bacterium | reverse complement strand
TCAATCTGAAGAGAAGAAGTGTTTTGGTTTTGATCTTCTGCTATCTCTACTATTATATAGAGTAAATATTAGTTAAATTATATCATATATTGATTGATTTGTAAATACTATTAGGTGATATTATTGCCTGGGCTACCACCCTTTCCCACAGGGGGTTGACCAAAGAGAAAAATTGTGATATAATAAAATAATATAGATTAACAATAGGTATGACACCAAAACAAAAAATTATTGGCTCCTCTATCCTAGGATTAGCCCTAATAGAAATCTGGGGGATTGCCCAGCCAGCGCGCGCTACGGTAGAAGGCATGGCTGCCGATGTAGTAGGAGTTATCGGGGTGTTAGCAGCCACAATTTATGCTGGCGTTATGCCTGTAATGGGCAAACTTTTGAGTACGATGCTTGATTATGGGGATAAAATCTTCACTCTCCCTATCGCGCAGACGGTTATTTCTTTATCTATTACTCTAGCCAATGCCATTATCCTTCTATCGTTAGTCATCTCTGTGATCTTAATCATTTTGCAGATTAACCCCAACCTATACAACATCAAAAAAACTCTGAGTGGCTTGGTGATGGCAGTATTGCTAAGCAACTTAAGCGTCGTGATCGTCAAAGGCATTTTGGAACTAAGCAATCTATTAGTCAATTCGGTCAATGCTCTAGTAGGAAACTCCACTATGGAACTTGTTCATTCTTACATTTACACTATATTCCTGATAACCCCACACACAACAGCCCCTGCAGGTCCTTCTGCTCCGGGGCAGATACTCTCAGCCCTCATAGGATTTTGGGTTCCCTACGTATATCCAAACCTTGGCGATGCCCTACTTGACATGTTCAGCAAAGAATTTGTGCCAACGATCACCTGTTTAGTCGTGCTGCTACTATTGCTATGGGTAGTTATAAAGATTACTATTACTCTACTGGAAAGAAATATCTGGATGTTGATTCTTACTGTTTTCTCACCCCTGGTCTTCGCTTTAGATTTACTCCCTCTGGGACTTACCAAAAACTTATCTAATAGTTGGTTCCAAAATATTGTGAAATGGATCTTTGTTCTGCCGATTATGCAGATTGCTCTTATACTAGTAGTAAGCATTTGGAGGAGCGCGAACGTGACCGAGGATTATGTCACGAAATTTTTACTTAACCAAGCCCAGGGTATTGATACCAAACCAGAACAGTTCTTCCCCTTCCTATTGGGAATGGGCATTCTATATTTTGCCGCCAGAGTCCCTGAGCTCATTAAAGTCGGTGGCATCACGCCATTAAGCGGTCTGGTTGCCACTCCGATGGCAGCCTATAAAACTGCTCAGAAATATGCCTATCAACCCATCGCGGGAACTTTGGCTGGCAAGACCATGTTAGGAAAGGCTGCCTACGCAACGGTTGGCGGGGCTAGCAGACAAATTAGGGCCGGTTCCTGGGGTAAAGGACTGCAAACGAAGGCCCTCGGATACGAAGCTTGGAGACAACGTCAAACCGCCGGGCCATTGGGAATGATTTTTAACCCTAAAGGACGGGCTAAGAAGATGGAAGTGGAGACCCGCTTAGCTCAAGCTCCCATAACTTCCGCGCTAGATATACAGGCTACCAATCGGGCACTGGAACCACTTAATGCAGCTGCCCGAACCGGCTTTGGAAAAAATTGGCTGGACTTATCAGCCAAACAAAGGGATGAACTCTCAGGCAAAGACCGTGGTCTGAAGGAAAAAGAGAGAACCTACAACAGCGCATTTAACACTATGATGTGGCGCGCGAGAGAAGGGATAAAAGAGCAGGACCCCAGTGAGTTTGATCCGGTGCCCTTGTTAAAGCAAGCGGTTGAAAGAGGCAAGAAACCTGAAGCAACACCTAAGGAACGCGGGGAAGGATTACTGGCGACTGCCCGGCTAGTAAAAATAGCCAGTAACAAAAACCATCCCGAAAGAATAGTAGCTTCAGAAGCACTAACAGCTCTACAACCTGACCTGAGGGAATCTTACGGCATTACTACAGCTAAGCTCCTCAGAAAGGGACCAGAAAAAAAACCAAAAGAACTGAATATCAAGTTGCTCGTAGAGAGTGCAGCCGGACTAAGACGGGCCTCTTCGCTAAATTCCCTGGGTTCTGACTCGATAGCCAAATTGAGCCGGCTGCTTGATAGTGGTGAACTCAACATACCAGAACTGAAAGAACTATTGGACAGCGGGGATCAAGATAAGATCGAGGAGTTCTTAGATGATTTAGATCTGTCCGATGACGAACAGAATGCTCTCAAAACAGCCGTGGGTCCGGAAGGGTTTAGCGAGGGAGAGATCATCGCTCGTTTCAATGCTTTGCCCAAAGCTAGAGAGGATGCGGGAGGAGATTCTGCCTCCGCAGAGGACGTGCAGATCAAGTTAGCTGCTTTTATTGAAACACTCAAAGAAAAAGGCACGCCGGCAGCTGCTGCTGCCGCTGGCACGTCCGCTGTTCCCCCAGTCACTATTAATATGGAAAATTTGGACGCGGCTTTCAACAACTGGGTACAGAAAATAACTGAACAAATCCAAAAAGCGAACCCGGGAATATCGGCTCCAGACACCTCCGCACAAATAAGCCAAAGATTAGATAAACCTTTGGAAGATGCGATAACAAAAATAAGGAAAGCATTGGATACCAATCAGTCTGATGCGGCACGGGAAGCCATCCGGAATATAGCGAGCAAAGTGAGCTATCAAACTCAAGGGGCAATCAACATACCGACTGAGATTGACTCTACAGAATCGGCCAAGCTATTATTCAAACTCCAAGAACGCTTGCGATCACCTAGGCCCTAAACCAATAATCGTACGATAAATCCATGACCACTAAAATTCCTCAAAATGTAGATATCGAAGATAAGCTGGTAGGTCCGCTTACCCTCAAGCAGTTTTTGTACCTTTTGGGGGGAGCTGCAGCCGTGTTTATAGCCTATCAATATTACAATTTACACTATCTCCTATTCCACGAATTCATCCTCATTTCCATTGTTCTAGTTGCCCTAGCCCTAGCTTTAGCCTTCGTTAAAATCAATGGTCGCCCATTCATTGTCTTTGTCAACACTTGGCTAGGTTATTTGCTTTCCCCCAAACAACGCCTCTGGCAAAAAAGCAACAATATAGCGGAAAAGAAAATTAAAATATCTGCCAGCCCCAGCGCTATCCCGGCTGAAGAAGAAGCCATTTCCAAAAGTGAATTGGAAAGATTAGCCACTATTCTAGATACGGGTGGTAAAATGAATGCGGAACAAACTGCTACTACTCACGAAGTCAGTACTATCCAGCCCGGCCAAGTTTCTACTCCCGAAGCTGCCGAGAAGGAACTAGGCGTTGAAGATATCTTAGAGAAAACTGATCTCTAACAAAATGAAGGCTAAAAATATTAAACACAGTACGCAGAAGTACTTGCCTTTCAAAGAGATTAAGGAGGGCGCTATCGTCATGCCTAACGGTTCTTTAAGAGCCGTTTTAATGGTAAATGCCATCAACTTCAATCTCAAGTCTGAAGCCGAACAGACCGCCTTAGTAGAGTCTTACAAAGGTTTCTTGAATTCCCTGGACTTTGCAATACAGATGGTTATTCAATCTCGCGTTCTCGACTTGGATGGCTACCTGAAAAGCCTAGAAATGATGGGGCAAAAACAAGACAATGAGTTACTGCAATTCCAAACCACTGAATACATCCAATTTGTCCGGCAGCTGATTGGCCTGACCAATATTATGAGTAAGACTTTTTATATTGTTATTTCTCAGGAAAGCGGGGCTGAACTGGGACAGGGATTTTTCTACAGCCTGTTCCACCGGCAAGCGATCACTCCCGCGGGTAAATTCAAGGAAGCTAAAAGCGAGTTGCTCAACAAAGCTAGCATGATCGCTAATGGTCTCTCTCCACTGGGAATAAACTCTGTGCTCTTGAACACCAAGGAATTGATTGACCTGTTCTACGCCACGTACAATCCTGATATCGCCCGCCGGCAAAAACTATTTAATATCAGCAACGTGGATGCAGATGTGATTATCACTTTAAGTGGAGAGAGAAAATAACATGTGGGGCAAAAGAAAAGCTACAACTCTGGATCCTGAAAAAGCAGCGGAAGAACTATTCGAACGCGGCCTGGCTTCCATTAAAGATTTAATTGCCCCCGCGGCACTACTGATTAAGCCTAATTACCTCACCTTGAATAGCTTCTACGCCAAAACTTTATTTGTGCTGACTTATCCCCAATATATAGAGACTAACTGGCTCTCGCCTGTCATCAACTTCGATATGGGCTTTGATATTTCTATGTATATCTACCCGGTAGATAATGCGGAGATAGCCGGGCTCTTAAAGCGCAAGGTAGCTGAGATGGAATCTAGTCTCCGTCTAAACGAGGAAAAGGGTGCCGTCCGCGATCCGGAATTAGAGATCGCCTACCAAGATGCGGAAGAGTTACGGGATAACCTCCAACGCGGATTGGAAAAATTCTTCCATTATGCCCTTTACTTCACGCTCTATGCTAAGAGTGAAGAAGAGTTGGAGATAGCTGCTGGCCGCATTGAAACTGCCTTAAGCGGACAACTCGTCTATACCAAGCCGGCGATTATGCAAGCGAATGAGGGTTTTATTTCTTCCCTACCCATTAAGCAAGACGAATTAAAAATCCTGCGCAATATGACCAGTTCATCCCTGGCTGCCAGTTTCCCCTTTGTCTCAGCCAATTTAACTACTAATGAAGGGATTCTCTACGGGGTTAACCAACATAATAATAGCTTGATTTTATTTGACCGGTTTAAATTAGAAAACCCTAATACAGTGGTATTTGCTAAGTCGGGCGGTGGTAAAAGTTATGCCATTAAACTAGAGATCCTGCGGAGCTTGATGACTGGTATTGACGTGTTTGTGATTGACCCGGAAGACGAATATAAATCCCTCGCCAAGGCAGTGGGAGGGAGTTATATGTCATTAAGCCTTAACTCGGAAAGGCGGATTAACCCATTTGACTTGCCGGATTTGGGACCTAATGCTGACGGCGAGCAAAACTTACGCACTGCCATCATTACCCTGTTAGGCCTAATGAATCTGATGCTGGGTGAGTTAACTCCCGAGGAAGACTCCCTGATGGACCGGGCTATTCGCGAAACCTATGCCCTGCGGGATATCACCACTGATGTTAAAACTCAAAAGAACCCTCCTCCCACTATGACCGATCTCTATAATGTCCTAAAGAATATGGAAGGGACCACCAGTCTAGCTCAAAGGCTAGACAAGTATGTAACCGGAACCTTTGCTGGCCTTCTTAATCAACCAACCAACTTTGACCTCGCTAAAGGCTTAGTAGTTTTTAATATCCGGGATTTAGAGGAAAGCTTGCGTCCTATTGCAATGTATATGGTTCTAAATTACATTTGGAATCGCATTCGGTTCGAAAAACACAAGCGGCTGTTGGTGATCGATGAGGCTTGGGTAATGATGCAGTATGAAGATTCCGCCAAGTTCCTCTTTAGTATTGCTAAACGCTCTCGTAAGTATTCTTTGGGTCTCACTACTATTACCCAGGACGTAGAAGATTTCCTTAACACTACCTATGGGAAAGCCATCGTCACCAACTCCTCATTGCAATTACTCCTACGCCAGTCGCCCGCATCGATTGAAATTGTGTCGGACACCTTTAATCTAACTGAAGGAGAAAAATACATCTTATTGGGGGCCCCTGTGGGCGAGGGTTTGATCTTCGCTGGTAACAATCACGCCGCTATTAATATTGTGCGATCAGAGTTGGAAGATAGGATCATCAAATCTAATCCCGAGGAGTTAAATCTCCTCTTGGATGTTTATAAATCACAAATCACTCCGCAATGAAATCGCCCTTCGCCATCCTAGTGATTATTTTGGCGGGAGCCGTCGCCGTGGCGGTGATTGTGCATAATTACACCCGAGAGACTACCTCCTCCGAATTTAAATACAGCAAATCCGCCCAAGAAATTGATGAAACTTACTACAAACCTCTCGCCAGCATTATCGCAGATGCTTACTACCATCAAAATGCCTTTAGTAATACTCCTGAGGATGCTGGTAAAGACCCGAATGCCGATCCTGATCTAGATGGGCTAATCAACAGCGCCGAAAAAGCTAAAGGGACTCAGTGTGACAATCCTGATACCGATGGTGACGGCATTATTGACTCTGTCGACCCCGCCCCCCTAGACCCTGCTGAAGGCAAAGCAACGGAAATCTTGCCCGGGCCGGGGCCCACCGTTCCCCTCTTATACCGTTTGGCGATCAACGCTTTTTATAAAAATGTCATCAACCAAACTTTAGGCGAAACTCAATGGGGACATTCCACTCAAGCTAGCATCGGCGACCACGTGAGATTTTTAGTATATGCCAGCCTAACCAGTAATAATCCCTCGGATACGCTCCCCTGCACTATTACGGACCAGCTGGGCAAAAGCCTCCAGTATATCCCGGATAGCACCGGCACCGTCAATTACTATTATATAAACGGTTCTCGCAATCCTCTGCCTAATGAATGGTTGAAAAATGGACTCAAGCTGGAGATCTATCCCGCTACTCCCGGCAACCCCACGACTATTATTGAAATCTATTTTGAAGCGATTGTCTGGAAAGATCCAGCCAATCTCTTAAGTGTTACTATCAACTCAGCCAAAATTGAAACGGAGAACCAAACCCAAACAGACTTTGCTTTTGTTACCCTAAAACCCCTTAAATAAAAGCTATGGCCACTCCCCCTAACCAAAATCAGGAAGATAAAAAACCGGACGAAATACCGCTGATTCGCAAACTGGTCAAAAAAATCAACCGCCAAGAGGAAGAGCGCGAGACCCAGCTATTAGCCAAAAAATTTGGAGTGCCTTATTACAATTTAGTGCATTATCAGCCCGATCCTCATGCCGTTAACATCGTCGCCAAAGAGCTAGTTGAAACCGGCCACGTCTTTGCTTTCAAGAAAGATGGTCAAGATGTGCACCTTGCCGTCAGCAACTTAGCGGATCCAGCGACTATTCAAGCCTTAGAAACCCTAAAAAAACAGGGGGAATATAACTTTATTCCTGTGCTGGTCTCTAAAACCAGTTTGGAATATCTTTCGTCTATTTATGATGAGTTCGCGCCTAAGGCAGTTAGCCAAGGAGGAATTAAAATTACCACCGCCGAACAAACAACTAATGCTCAACTCCTTAAGGAACTAAAAACTACTGCCCGGCCCACCGTGGCGTCCACTACCACGCAAACCCTAGAAACCATCTTGGGAGCAGCCACGCTCTATGATGCTTCGGATATCCATATTGAGCCTACTCAAACTACCGTCCACCTGCGCTTTAGAATTGATAGTGTGCTGCAGGACATGGCTAATCTAAACATTAGTCTATTAAACAACATAATCAACCGAATTAAATTGTTAGCCGAACTAAAATTGAATATTCGAGAATCTGCTCAGGACGGACGTTTTAGTTTTGAGGCTGGCGATACTAGCTATGATGTCCGCGTCTCGATCTTGCCTACCGCCTATGGCGAATCGGCTGTTTTGCGCTTACTCCCTCAGAAAGGCAAGTTTATCACCTTAGATAAACTAGGCTTAGTCGGCCATAATGCCGAGATTGTGGAGCAAATCATTCAACAACCCAATGGACTGATCCTCAATACTGGCCCCACTGGTTCGGGCAAAACCACTACTTTGTATGCTATTTTGGATAAAATTAATGGTCCCGGTAAAAAAATTATCACCATTGAAGACCCGATCGAATACAAATTAGCAGGGATCACTCAAAGCCAAGTTAATCCGGATGAGGATTATACCTTTGCCAATGGCTTGCGCGCCATTTTGCGTCAGGACCCCGACGTCATTTTAGTAGGAGAGATCCGCGATGGTGACACCGCCAACATCGCGATTAACGCTTCTCTCACTGGGCACCTGGTTTTGTCCACGCTCCACACTAATGACGCCGCAGGAGCCATCCCCCGGTTAGCTGATCTCGGCTTAAAGCCAGATTACTTCATTGAATCTATTTTGGCAGTCATTGCTCAGAGACTAGTCCGGCGCCTGTGTACCCAGTGCGCTGAGGAATATTCCCCCTCCGCCGAAGAACTACAAGAATTACGCGAAGAAATAGATAGCCTCCCCGGAGACATTACTAAACCAACTCTCCCCAAGACCCTCAAGCGGTACAATCCGGACAAGGCTAAAGGATGCGAACAGTGTCACGGCTTAGGCTACAAGGGCATTATCGGGATTTTTGAAATATTACAGACCAATGAAGCCATGATCAAAGCCGTTCTTGCTGACACCACCATCGGAGAAATCAAAAAAATAGCCAGGCAAAATGGCATGATTACTCTTAAGCAAGACGGTATCATGAAGGCTCTTCAAGGTATCACCAGCTTAGAAGAGGTTAATCGAGTAACAGGCGACACCCAATAATTACTCTTTTCCGTCATTCTGGGGAGTCCTGCGAATGCGGGACGACTCCAGAATCTTATATATACGATCCTGGACAAGCCAGGATGACGACACACGGAAACCGTCGTCAGTTCAGGATGATAACGGACTGGTTTTGTGGTATAATTTAAATTGCTTTAGGAGGTGAAGTGGCGCGTAGCCATTAACCTCTTATTTAATGCCTAAAATTCAAAACTTAATCGCCGCTTTCCTTATCCTCGGGATCATTTATGCTGAGTTATTACCTACTCTCAAAATTGCCAACTCAGCCGCCTATTCTGAAGATGTGATCGAACCTACCCAAAGCGAACTACTCCTATCATTCTTTGACCCCGCTAACAAAAAAGAGGCAGTGATCACTGCCTCGGCCGACAAGATAGTGTTTATTTCGGATACCTCTACTATTCCCGATAAACTATTAGCCCTCAGTAAAGATACTCGCTCTACGCTTTACACCATTGCCACTTCCCCTCTGCCCACTACACCTGAAAACCCTAACCCTAGCGCAGTAATCGTCAGTCCCACCGTTCCCCCAGAAGACCAGCCTTTTATTGGTGATGTCATCCCCCAGCCCGGTACTTCCCTGTCCGAAGCTTACGCTACCGGTGGGCGAGCTTGGTATGAAGAGGGTGATAATGTTATTGTCATTTTCTCTGATACTACTACTTTTAGAAGTTTCAAAAAATCCACTGGGGAAGAGACTGATTGGCTACAAGACCGGTTAAGCTATGACCCCATTGATTCGGCCGGCGCTTTGGAAAATTATCTCACTAATTATCACGGTGAGATCGTAGCAGAAACCAAAGACTGGGCACTCGTGAAGTTCCCTTCGGGCGGATTCCTAAAAATTGCTAAACCAGTTTCAGTCAAGCGGCCATTTCTCTCCCAGCAATAATCCAGCATAGAGATTTTGCCAGACTGCCTCGGTCACAAATGGCACAAAGGGGTGCAACACAATGAGGCAGTTTTTAAGAATATAATGCAGGGTGGCTTCGGCTGATTTGTCCGTTTTGAGGCGAGTTTTGGCGGATTCAATATATTTATCGCAGAACTGATGCCAAAAATAATCGTATAGGAGCTCAACAGCCTGAGCCAGCCGATATTTATCCATATGCCCAGTAACTGTTTTTGTTATCCCTTTAAATTCCTTGATCGCTTGCTCGTCCTCTGCCGCCAGTTTAACATCTTCCAGTTTAATTTCTGCCCCGGCGCTAAGTTGAATAAATCGAGCAGCGTTCCAAATCTTATTCGCGAAATTGCGGTAGCCGCGGATCTTCTCTTCCGAAATAATACTGTCATTGCCGGGAGCCATCCCTGCCAATAAGCCCAACCGCAAGGCATCGGCGCCATATTTCTCTACCATCTCCAAGGGATCAATAACATTACCTTTGGATTTAGAGATTTTAGCTCCTGTTTTATCTCGAACCAAACCATTAAAATAAACTAGTTCGAAGGGAATCTTGCCGGTACAATATATCCCCATCATAATCATCCTGGCTATCCAAAAGAACAGGATATCATAAGCCGTTTCCATCATGGTAGTGGGATAGAAATATTTGAAATCAGCGGTTTCTTTTGGCCACCCCAAAGTAGTAAACGGCCATTGACCAGAGGAAAACCAAGTATCTAGGGTATCTTCATCCTGTTCGGCTCTCCCCCCGCATTCGGGGCATTTATCGACTGGATCAACGCTCACGACAAAGTGGTCGGGATTACTCTCACAATAATAAACCGGGATGCGATGCCCCCACCACAGCTGGCGGCTGATATTCCAATCGTGGATATTTTCCATCCAGTGCATATACACTTTCTCGAAATGGTCAGGAATAAATTTTATCTCTCCCTTGGCTACTGCCTGAATAGCTGGTCCGGCTAAAGGCTTGATCTTGATAAACCACTGTTTGGAGATAAGCGGCTCCAGTCTCGTTTTGCAACGCTCACAAATACTAACAGCATTCTGATAAGGCTCGGTCTTTTCGATGAGCCCTTGCTTGGTCAGCTCCTTGACGATGGCTCCCGCTGCTGCCTTAGTGGTCATACCGGCAAACTTGCCCGCCTCAGCCGTCATTTTTAAATCTGGTCCGATGACAGACACTGCCGGCAAACTATGCCGCTGACCAATCTCAAAATCATTCAGATCGTGCGCAGGAGTAATCTTAACTGCTCCGGTACCAAACTCCATTGCCACGTAGTCATCAGTAATAATGGGGATCTCCCGACCCATTAAAGGCAAGATCGCCGTTTTCCCCACCATATCCTTAAACCGTTTATCTGCCGGATTAACGGCTACCGCCGTATCCCCCAACATAGTTTCCGGGCGAGTGGTAGCAACAGTTATATATTTGTTGGCTTCGTCCTTGATAGGATATTTAATATAAACTAATTGGCTTTGGCTATCCTTGTGGTCAACTTCTAAATCTGACAAAAATGTAGCACAACGGGGGCACCAGTTCACGGCCCGCTCCCCCCGGTACAATAGACCTTCGTCATACATCTTTTTAAAAGTGTACCGGACGGCATAACTAACATCTTCATCTAAAGTGAATTTCTTGCGAGTCCAATCACAGCTGGCTCCCAAGCGGCGCAGCTGATCTTCCATAACTTCCCGTTTCTCCGCCATAAATTCGTGCAAACGCTGGATAAATTTTTCGCGCCCTAAATCATAGCGGCTTAAGCCCTCCTTTTCCTTTAATACTTTTTCAAAGAATACTTGGCTCGCCAGCGCTGCATGGTCAGCCCCCGGGAGCCAGAGTGTTGGTTCCCCTTTTAGCCGATGGTACCTCACCATAATATCTTCTATAGCCATAACCAAAGCATGACCGATATGCAACTTATCATAGGCATTCGGCGGCGGCATGATAATCGTATAGGGCTTTTTAGTGGGCTCTATTTTAGGAGTAAATAAACCTGACTGCTCCCATTTGGCATACAGCTCGGGTTCTATTTTTTGGTGCTCAAAAACTTTAGGGATTTCTTTATTCACCCTGTTAGAAGCAGGAAGCCCAGGGCTCCCGACTGGTTAAGAATATGGTATCTGATAATAAATTAGTCATTAAATAATGTTTCCCGTCATCCTGAACTGACAAAGACTTCCTTGCTTTGTCATCCTGAGCGAAGTCGAAGGATCTAACTATAATTCAGGATCTCTCCCCTGGAGATGCTGAAATAAATTCAGCATGACGATATGAGCTTGATACTTAGTAGAGTGCTTCTAATGGGGTCAATGCAAAGCAAGTTCGCTATTGGTTTTAACCTTTACATTATACCAGAGGTCTTTCCCCACTCCTTTTAAAAAATAGGCTGCCAGAGCCACCATTGCCGCATTATCCATACAGTACGACAGTTGAGGCACAAAATATTTTATTCCCCAGCGCTTGGCGACACTAGCTAATCTTTCTCGCAAAGCCTGATTAGCCGCTACTCCTCCCGCTAATAAGACGGTGCTGGGTTGATATTTTTTAATTGCCCGCTCTACCTTGACGGCTAGCACGTCTACTATTGATTCTTGAAATTCATAGGCTAATGCAGCTTTGTTATATTGTTTGGCAATTTTATTTAAAGCGGTCTTGAGACCAGAAAAACTCATATCTAATCCGTCATCAATCATCGGTCGCGGCAATTTAGGAGTTTTACCCGCTTTCGCTGCTTTAGCAATCACTGGTCCTCCGGGATAGCCCAGACCCAAAATTTTTGCCGCTTTATCAAAAGCCTCTCCCGCCGCATCGTCTCGGGTGCCCCCTACACTCTGGAATTTACTCCAGCCTTTCATCAGTACTAATTCAGTATGCCCGCCACTCACAATTAAGGCTAACATCGGCCATCGGGGAGGAATTTTATTAGTCAGCCAATTGCTGTAAATATGTCCAATCAAGTGATCGACTTCTATTAAAGGTTTTTTCCATAAATAAGCTAAGGTTTTAGCGGTATTAATGCCAACCAGAAGCGATCCCAACAAACCTGGTCCACTTGTCACGGCAATAGCGTCAATTTTATCGTAAGTTAAACCAGTTTGCCTAAACAGCTTATCAATCAATGCTAAAATTACCTCCAGATGTTTCCGAGAAGCTACTTCCGGCACTACTCCACCAAACTTACTATGCAATTTAACCTGAGAAGCCACCAGCGACCCTAAAATCTCGCGACCATCCTTGACCAATGCCGCTCCAGTGTCATCACAGCTAGTTTCAACCCCAAGAATAAGCATAGCTAAAATATATCACAGCCAGAGCTGAAAATGACGATGTTTACTTTGTATCGTCATCCTGGACCGACTGGCCAAAGGCCAAGTTCGGATTCAGGATCCAGGCCTAGATTCCGGATCAAGTCCGGAATGACAAGGAGAAAGCCAGAATGACGGCGCAATAAGTGCTTCGCGTATAATGATAATATGGAATTACACATTAACCAGGGCCTAGACCCTAAAAGCTGGGATTATTTTATCCTGCAGCACCCCGACAGTACCCTGCTCCAAAGCTGGCACTGGGGAGAATTTCAAAAATCTCTCAACTACAAAATATGGCGGTTGGGAGTTACTGAATCAGGGCAAACTGTTGCCCAATTACTTATTATCAAGTTGCCCTTAAAGTTGGGGTTACATATCTTATATGCCCCTCGGGCGCTCCTCCTCAATAAAAACCTCCCCGTTCACCAGCAACACCAAGCCATGAAGTTAATAATTGATAAAATCCATAAACTAGCTGAATCCGAAAAAATCATTTTCTTCCGCACGGATCCTCCGCTTCTCGCCGATGACGCCACCTCTCTATCAATTTATAAATCCCTAGGATTTGTCCTCTCCCCCAAATCCACCCAGCCCAAAACCAACCTATTATTGGACATTAGCCCACGGACAATAAATTTATTAGTGCAGATGAAATCTAAAACTCGGTATAACATCCGTCTAGCGGAAAAGAAAGGCATTACCGTCCGCGAAACCACTCAACCTAGCGACATTGCCATTTTTAATCAATTGATGCATGAAACCGCCCTCCGCGACCGCTTCACTCCTCATTCTGACAATTACTATCATCAGCAACTAGCGGTATTAGGAGCTCAAAATATGATGTCCCTGTTTATTGCTTACGATGAGCAAACCCCCTTAGCTGCCGCCTTAGTTTCTTGGTTCGGCTCAGTTGCTAGTTACCTGCACGGCGCCTCCAGCAATCTTAATCGAGAAAAACAGGCACCCTACCTTCTGCATTGGGAGATCATTAAAGCAGCCAAAAGGCGAGACTGTGCCACCTATGACTTCGGCGGTATTAGTTTAGCCAGTCAACACGCTTGGGCTGGGATTACTAGATTCAAACTAGGGTTCGGGGGCGATCCGATTGAGTATGTGGGTAATCTAGAATTGCCACTCCACAAGCCTTGGTTTAAACTATATCAGTTACTGACTTATAAAAAATATGCTTAAGCAAATAAAGAAATTGCTGCGCCCAGTGCTGTATAGTATGCCCTGGCTTTACGACGCCTATCATCGCACCCAAGGAATTACCGCGGCTACAGTCTACGGCTTCCCCTCTACTAAAATGCGAGTGATCGGGATTACCGGCACCAACGGCAAAACCACTACCGCTAATATCCTGGCACACATCCTGGAAGCTAGTGGCGCCCGAGTAGGTATAGCTACCACGGTAAATATCTGGACGGGGAGCAGAAAATGGGTCAACGAGACCAAGATGACGACCCTAAGCCCCTTTGCTCTGCAGGGGCTGCTGCGGCAAATGGCTAACAACAACTGCCAGTATGCGATCGTGGAAACCACCTCGCACGCCCTGGTGCAGCATCGTACTTGGGGTATCTTTTACGACGTAGCAGTATTCACCAACATCACCCACGATCATCTGGATTACCATAAAACCTTCGAAAATTACAAAGTCGCCAAGAGCAAGCTTTTTCGTGAACTAACCGACAGCCTGCGCAAACCCGGGATGCCAAAAATCTCTATCGTCAACTTGAACGACCCCAGCGCTCCCTATTTTGACCAGTTCCCCGCCGATCAAAAATTTTATTTCGCCATAGACAAAGTTGAAACTCCCGAAGCCCCCGATTCCCTGCTTTGGGCCAACAACATTCACGAAGGGCGGCAACACACCTACTTTACTCTCAACACTCCCAGGGGCAGTATTGATATTAAACTGCATCTGCCGGGACGGTTCAATGTTTTTAATGCTTTAGCCGCCGCGAGCAGCGCTTTTGCCCTAGGGATTGATATCCAGACCATCCAACAAGGCGTTGAAAGCGTCTGGCAAGTGCCCGGAAGAATGGAATATGTGCCTAATAATAAGGATTTAGATATTATCATTGATTACGCCCACACACCAGATGGCTTCCAAAAAGTTTTTGAGGCTCTCCGCCCGATCGTGCGCGGCAAATTAATCGCCGTGTTTGGCGCCACCGGCAACCGCGATAAAGCCAAGCGCCCCATCCTGGCGCAAATCGCCTCGCAATTCGCTGATGACATTGTTTTGACAGAAGAAGACCCTGGCTCGGAAGATACTCAGCAAATCATCAAGGAAATCCTGCCCGGCATCGATAAGCATAAATTCACGGAGGGGAAAAATCTGCATATCATTTTGGATCGTAAATCTGCCGTTCATCATGCGCTCACTCATGCCAAGCCCAACGATTTGATTCTTCTTTTAGCTATGGGGGCTCAAACAGTGATCGTCCGGGGCGACAAAAAAACTCCTTACAATGAGCGGGAGGTAGTTCAACAAATTCTCCAAAGTATGTAATAATAAGCTGTTTAAGAGCTAATTCAAAAGGAGAATTATGGAATTTGACGAGAATCTGAACCCAGTAACTCCCCCGACCCAGCCCAATCCATGGGACCAACCCCTGCCTTACACCGCCCCTACCCCACCTCCTACTGCTACACCCAAGCCCGGGAATCTTCCTATTACTCCACCCCCCGCCTCGATTTTCAACCTCCCTCCAGTAGCTCCTCAACCAGCTCTCTCTCCGCTTACTCCACCCAAACCCGCCTATCCCTTCCCAATGGCGGTCTTCACAATGATGTTTATTATTGCTCTGGCCGGATTAGCCTTCGCCTTTTTTAGCCAAAATAACTTATTTGGTTGGAGTAACCCTCAAGGCATTACTGTAACTGGAACTGGTATCGTTTATTCAACGCCGGATGTAGCCAAGATCGATTTCGGCGTCCGGAGCGAGGCAAAGGATTTAGCTAATTCACAAAAACTCAACGCCGACGCCATCGCCAAGATCAAAAACGATTTGGCGCTCTTCGAAATTAAGCCCGAGGACATCCAAACCATTAATTATAATATCAACCCTGATTATATTTATCGCACATCGCAAAAATCAGTCCTGAGTGGTTACACCACTTATCATTTCTTGCGCCTGACTATCCGCAACCTAGAGCTAGTCGATGCCATTTTGCAAACATTGGGCAATTCTGGCGCTACCGACATCAGCCAAATCAGCTTTACCATCGAGGATCCCTCCGAAATGAAAAATGAAGCCCGTGAAAAAGCCATTGCTTCCGCTAAAGATATGGCTAACCAACTCGCTAGCCTAAGTGGAGCTAAATTAGGTCACGTCCTAGCGATTCAAGAAGAAACTGCCCCCACCGACAACAGCACCAGACTAATGGAAGGTATGGGAGGCGGCGCCAGCCCCGGCGTAGAGAGTGGCAGTTTATCCGTCACCTCCACCGTCACCCTCACCTATTCATTGCATTAAGTAAAGCACCTTCACATATCTTTTTGGGGAGTAAAACCCCCATACCCTACTCTAAAAAGGAGGGGCACCTATGTGCCACCCCGGAGACGAATTTGATCAGACTGATGATGAATCTCTGGAAGATAGATTTTACCGATTAGCTGATCGGTGGGACGCAGACCCTAAAGTTCTCTTTTCTTCCTCTATCGCCGAGATAACACAGCATCCTGATTACCAAGCGATTATCGCGATGGGACAGGAGGTTGTGCCGCTCATTTTACGCGAGCTGGTAATCAAACCTGGCCACTGGTTTGTGGCCCTCTGTGAAATCACCGGTGAAAATCCGGTCCCAGAAGATTATCGAGGCAATCTCTACATGATGTCCGTATGTTGGATAACCTGGGGAATGGCCCATAAATTGATCGCCTTGGATTCAGGCATAGAGGCCTCTATCCACGGATCAATTCTTCCTCCTAGTTCTAAGGATTGGCCGCCCACATGGACATCCGTCTGCGCCTCCATATGGGAATCTGCGCAGAAAAAGCCCGTGGACTAATCTGATTTGAAAGGAGGCGATAAGGTGAGCAGCCGAGAAGAAATGTTAGCGAAAGGCTACACCTGCTATTGCTTGAACTGTCTCACTGCCTATAAAGAAGTCCCCACTAAAGACTACGCGGATGGACACGACGGCAGAGAAATACCTATGTGCAAATGCGGATGCGATCTTTTCGCTGACCTGAAAACCGACCAACCAGTCAAAGGGGAACCAACCGGGGGAGAACAGCAACCGCCAGCCCAGGTCGAACAGCCACCAGCTGACGACGAAAGGCATGACGACTGCAGCGACGACGGCTGAACCCCCTCCCCTCTGTACCTAACCCAACGGGTCCTTACCAGGACCCGTTTATTTTTTACTCTATAATTTTAAATCCTACCATAAACAGTATACACGGTATATACCGTGTATACTGCCGGGTATAGCAAATTTTATTGCCATACAGAGGGTTCAGAGAAGAAAATCAATAGGTAACTAGGTTATAATTAGATTGTAATGACCCAGGGAAGGAAAAAATTAGTGCTGATAGATGGGAATGCTTTGGTGCATCGGGCTTTTCATGCCCTGGCGCAAGCCAATCTCACCTCCCCCACCGGCGAGCCTACAGGGGCGGTTTATGGGTTTGCTATGATGCTCTTAAATATCTTTACCAAACTCAAGCCGGATTATATTGCGGTGGCTTTTGATACCCATGCGCCCACTTTTCGCCATAAAGAGTATAAAGAATATAAAGCCACCCGCATCGCTGCCCCGCAGGAACTGTATGATCAGATTCCAAGAGTCCAAGAGTTAATTGAAACGTTTAATATTCCCCTGTTCACGAAAGATGGTTTTGAAGCTGATGACATCGTGGGAACTTTAGCCCACCAGGCGCCAGATGTGATTGATACCTATATTGCCACCGGCGACATGGATGCTTTGCAGTTGGTCAATAAACATACCTTCGTCTATGCCCCGCGCAAAGGTTTTTCGGATATCGTAATTTATGACCCTGCGGAAGTAGAAAAAACTAAGGGCTTAAAACCCACTCAAATTATTGATTTTAAGGGATTGAGGGGCGATCCATCAGACAATATCCCCGGCGTACCCGGCATTGGCGAGGTGACGGCGAAAAAACTACTGGCAGAATATGGCAATATCGACAAGATTTACGAACATCTAGACAAATTGCCTGAAAAAACCCGCGAGCTCCTTACCAAACACAAAGCCAAAGCCATTCAAAGCAGAGGTTTAGCTACTATTATGCTTGATACCCCGATCAAATTAGATCTTAAAAAAGCTGAAGCGGTGGAATTTGACGCCAACAAGGTAAAAGATTTGTTTTTCAAACTCGGATTTAAGAGATTAGTGGGGAGGATCCCGGAAGGAACTTTAACCGCAGGGAGGCAAGCAACTTTTTTTGAACAGACGCCAGCTGGTAAGCCACCTGGCGAGCTCACCGGACGGAGCAAGCTCACCTATACCGAAAAGCTGGACCGCGATTTGGATCCGATTCTCCGGCAGATGGAAAAAGCCGGCATTTTGTTGGATGTAGAATTCATCCAAAAACTGAATAGAAAAATCTCCAAGGAACTTAAGGAACTCACCCAAACTATTTATAAAAAAGCGGGTAAAGAGTTTAACATCAATTCCCCCAGCCAACTAGGTGAGATTCTATTCAAAAAACTGAAACTTCCGACCGCCGAGATCAAAAAGAAGAAAACCGGCCATTCCACTGCTGTGGGCGAGCTAGAAAAACTAGCCGAGCATAGCCCGATCATCAAATACATCTTGCAATATCGGGCTCTGGAAAAAATCCGCAACACTTATCTGGAGACCCTACCTGCACTGGTAGACAAAAATAACCGCATCCACACCACCTATGCGCAGGATACTTCCACGGGGCGTTTAAGCTCCTCTAATCCAAATATGCAAAATATCCCGATCCGCTCTGAGCTGGGTGCTGAAATCCGCAAAGCTTTTATTGCCCCTAAGGGATATGCTCTAATTTCGGCGGATTATTCGCAGATTGAGCTCCGAATCGTGGCTTCCCTCTCTAAGGACACGCGAATGATCGAATCATTTAATAATAATGAGGATATTCACTCCCGGGTGGCAGCGGAAATTAACGGCGTCACGATAGATGAGGTGACTAAACAGCAGCGCCGCGACGCCAAAGTGATTAATTTTGGCTTGATTTATGGCATCAGCCCCCATGGCTTAGCTGCCAATACTGGTATGCGCTTTGGTGAAGCTAGCGATTATATCCGTAAATATTTTGACCTCCATCCCGGCATTAAAAAATATATGAAAGATATCGTAGCTTTTGCCCAGCAACAGGGATATGTGGAAACTTTGTTTGGCAGAAAGCGGGAAATTCCGGAACTTTCCTCGGGAATTTTGGCTGTCCGTAATGCTGCTCAACGCGCCGCTATTAATATGCCGATTCAAGGCACCGCCGCGGATATTATTAAAGCGGCAATGATTGAAATTGATAAAAACCTACCCCGTGTTAGCGCCAAGACCAAAATGCTGTTGCAGATCCACGACGAACTGGTATTCGAGGTTCCGCAAAAAGATGTCAAAAAGGTAGCTAAACTGGTCAAAACCATAATGGAAAATATCTATAAACTGGATGTGCCGATTATCGCCAACGTGGAAGCCGGCCCCTCCTGGGGAAACACTAAAATTGTCAAGACATGAGCAAAGAAAGAGACAAGCTTGTATCATATATTAATAATGGGGTTGTAAATATTACGCGAGACTGCCAAACATTTGTATGGGCTAAATTGAATCATCACTTGGAAAGAATATCTAAGACAAAACAGTTAGGAGGGGGGAATTTATTGTCTGGGTTGGGATTAATGGCAACTCTTGGATATCTCAGTACTATAAATGCAGTATGGGATGCGGACGGATTTGACAATGTGGAGAGAAAAACTTCTGATAAAAAGCACCCATCCGTTCAAGAACCGTGGGCTTTTAGTAAGTTGGCAAAAAAATATAGGCAGATGTACCCTATCTTCGATGTTTATCCTAAGACTAGTCCCCAAATAGAAAAAGTATATCAATATTATAGAAATGGTTTGGCGCACTACTTGAGACAAAAATTACTTAATGACAGGAGACAGGAATACATAGGAACCATAAGGGCAGTTTCGGGCAATGAAACGCCTGGGACAGCTTTTAGAGAAAAATATGAATATTATATGTTAACGCGGACTGGACCACCATTTATCCTCGTCAATAATAAAAATAAGCAATATGATCTGTTTGTAGAAAATCTGATCAACTGGATAAATAACGTAGCTGGCACCCTATGTGTTGAGATAAACACGGAAAGCAAGAAATCCCGCGTCAAAAAAACACTTGATTATGTGATAAAGAAAATCAAACAAGATCCCGAAACTGATGCCTGAATTACCAGAAGTGAAAAATTAATATGTGGGTACTGTTTTTTATAATCATTGGGGTTATTTGGTGGTTTATCGCCTGGTCTATAGAACAGGAGCGACAGAGAGCCCGAGATAGGGCTGCTAGAGAGGTTCTTGGCAATATTTTATATGAGACTGAACGAGAAGCAATATATTCAATTGGGAGTTGGGCGAAAAACACCACTATCAGTCTATGCCCAGTATGTGGCGGGATACTCAAGATGCGCATGGGGATGTATGGAGATTTTTGGGGGTGTAGCAATTATCCACGATGCCGTTTTACTAAGAAAATTATTAAACAATATTAATGGGATATTTTGAGGATAAAAAATCCGAACTCCAAAATCTTTTAAATTTACTCCGAAACGAGCAATGTGAATTTGAAGTGTTATCCAATAGCAGAAAAACTCTTGTCGAGGAGCAAATTACCTACAACAAAAAACTAGAAGAAGGGGTAATACAAATGGCTAAGGAGCGCCAAATTGGATTTCCATGGTTAGCCAAGGCCTACGGCGAGTTATTCGCGATGAGTGATCGAACAACAATTAATTATCTCAAAAATAAGAAGCGACCAGCATTACGAGCAAGCGAGGTGGTCAAAGAAGAGGCAAAACGCCGTCGGGAAGCAGAGCGTGAGAATAAAATAGCCCAATATATTATCGAGTATTATGAGAATATTGCCCCTTTTCTGATAGATCTGAAAGAAGAGTTAGATTTACCGACCAAGGAAGATCAAGAAATACTCCGCGAATACTCTCCAGAGGAATTACAAGATACTGCAACACTCTATCTTACCAAGGAGGAGTACCGAAAATTACCCAGTAGTGAACGAAACCAGATGGCTTTGGATAGATTTTGGAAAAGACCAAAATCAAAATGGCTTATCGGCAGATTGTTTGAGAGATATATTGGTTATTTGTACGAACAGCAAGGATATGATGTGGAATATATCGGTATTTTCAAAGGTTATGAGGACTTGGGTAGAGATCTGGTTTGTCAGAAAGACCAAGATATTGTGATAATACAGTGCAAAAATTGGGCAAAATTTAGAACAATATACGAAAAACATATTTTCCAATTCTTCGGAACAGTCTTCCAATACCGAGATAGCAATCCGGATAAAAATGTGCGCGGCATATTTACTACAACAACCTCTGTCTCAGAGTTAGCAAGAAGATTTGCGAATGAACTAGAAATCAAACTCGAGGAGAATGTTTTATTTGACAAGGATTATCCTTGTATAAAATGCAATATTTCCAGGATCAATAATGAAAAGATATATCATCTGCCGTTTGATCAACAATACGACCACACTAAGGTAGAGCCCTCTCGAGGCGAATTCTATTGCGCAACAACCAAAGAAGCTGAGGGGAAAGGATTCAGAAGAGCTTTCCGATATCACCAAGCTAAAGAATAGCCCATGCCAGAATTACCAGAAGTAGAAACAATTGTCAGTGAGTTAAAGAGAGCCCTCCCGAGGGCGGTAATTTTGGATGCCAAATTTTCCCGCCCCAAATTGATCAAAGGAATTTCCTACCCTGTTTTTAGAAAAACCATCAAAGGAAAGAAAATCCAAAAAATTGAACGGAGAGCCAAATACATTCTGCTTCACCTATCTAGAGGGAAGACCTTGATTCTCCACCTGGGGATGACTGGTCGGCTCCTCTTACACCCCCAAAAAGAGACGGGGAAGGTAGTAAATCTCAAAACCAAAAAGAAAGAGCCCGACCGTTTTGTCCGCGGAGAATTTATCCTCAACAAAAACCGGGTTTTGGATTTTTCCGACCTGCGGCTTTTCGGGAGAGTTTATTTAGTTGATACCGCCACTCTCCTCCAAAAAGAGCCGATCAAAAAACTAGGAGTTGACCCGCTCTCTAAAATTTTCACCTATCCTCTATTTGACCAGCAGCTCAAAAAAAGAAAAGGAAAAGTCAAAACTATTTTAATGGACCAGACCATCCTCTCGGGAATCGGGAATATTTATAGTGACGAGATCTTATTTGAGGCCAAAATCCATCCCCTCTCTCCAATCCAAAACCTAAAACCTCCTCAAACCAAAGCGCTTTACTCTGCTATCAAAAAGATTCTCAAAAAAGGAGTCAAATATCGCGGCACTTCCGATTCCGATTACTTTGACCTTCAGGGAGAAATGGGAAACTTCCAAAAACACCTCCGGGTCTATCGCCAAACCGGAAAGCCCTGTTTCCGCTGTAAAGGAAAAGTGGCGCGCATAAAAATCGCCGGCCGCTCCGCCCACTTCTGCTCGATGTGCCAACATCGACCCTGAGCCCATTCGGCTACACTCATGGCGAACTTCACCAAGAGGTCAGAAAAAGTCGAAGGGATCTGTCCAACGGCTCATCGATGAGCCGTTGAGTTATACGATTCTGGACGCGCCTGCTGGCTTGCCAGAATGACGGATTATAAGGTAACCCCTCGACAAGCTCGGGGAATATACTCCCCCTCCTCGGGCAGGAGGGGAGTTTTTACGAGCGGAAGCGGACAGACACAACCAGGTTTTTGCCGAGGGCGCGGTTGATCCGGGCGATTATTTTGTGTTTCCGGGTTTTAATTTCTTCGGCGATTTCAGGGCTGTTAGTCAAAATAGTCAAAACACCGTCACGGAAGTTAATCGCCTCATGATTTTCCATTGTCCGAGATAAGAAAAACTGCTCGGCATATTCATGCCACAGTTTGCAAACCTGCATTCCATCTATTTCTGCCCTAAGATGTAAATCCTTAATTTGTTTCGGCAACAGGCTATCCAGTTTTTGCAAGCTCATGTTGTTTTGGTGTTACCACCCCTTGTTCTACCTTAAATACTGTGGCACCCGGAGTCACAAATCGCTCATCAGTAGCAGTATAAATGGCTTGGGAATGACCTAAAAATCCAATCAATGCTTTGGATTTGTGGGCATCCAGCTCTGAAAACACATCATCCATCAGATAAATAGGAGTTTCGTCAAAACGCTGCTGGATATATTCTCCTTCCGCCAACTTAAGCGCTAGAACCATTAGGCGAAATTCTCCCTGCGAAGCGGTATTCCGAGCATCCCAACCATCCAGTAAAAGCATTAGATCATCGCGATGAGGACCGAAATTAGTATGCCCCGACTTAATATCTATTGATCTGATGCTAACCAGCTTCTCTTTATAAACTGCCGGGTCAATAAACTTGGGGTCGGCAGTATAGATTACACTAAAACTTTTATCGCTCTCGGCTAACTCATGGAAAAGCGTCCCGATTTTCTGGTTTAATTGCTCAACTAATGCCAGTCGGGACTGAATAACCCGGCTGCCTAGCTCCGCAAGCTTATCATCCCAGGCTTCAATCTCGATATAATCCTCCCGCCCCAATTTCGCCAAAAATAGGAGTTGGTTGCGCTGTTTTAGGGTTTTGATGTAATCCAATAAATCAGCATGATAAACCTTGCTGGTGCGGGAGATTAAACTATCCAAAAATCCCCGGCGCTGGGCAGGCTGTAACCTTAATAAACTCACGTCGTCAGGCGAAAAAATTACCGTGAGGAGGTTCCCCAACAGGTTCTTCCGGGCAATCTTCGTCCCGTTTAATTTAAACTGCCGATGAATTTCCTCTTCTCCCCTCTCCCATACCACCTCTAAGCTTCCGATGCGACCATCGCCATAAGTGAATTCGCCCTTCACGCTCCCAAATAGCTCACCTTTGGTAATCAGCCACTCTTCGTGATAAGTTTTAAAGGAGTTACCAACTGACAAGCAGTGCAAGGCTTCTAGGATATTGGTTTTGCCTTGGGCATTATCCCCAATAATAAAATTAGTTGCCCCAAAATTCGCCTTCGCTGCCCCAAGGTTGCGAAAATTAATTAGTTCCGCCACGAGCAACCTCATTTAACTCCTGAGCGGCATAATAATATACATGATGCCCGAGCCATTGTCGGGGCGAATGACGCCGGGGTTTAATTTCCCGATCATCTCCAGATTCACTCTGGCGCTATCCACCCCACTCAAGGCATCTAAAAGATATTTGGCATTAAAACTGATTTCATTTTCCTCGCCCCCCGCCTCACAAGGAATTTGAGATTTAAAGCTGCCTAACTGAGAAGAAGTGGCCTCCACTAAAATATGGTCTTTATGGAAAGTCATTTTCACGTTGTTGGCATTCTCCCGCGCGAAGAAGCTAGCAGTTTTAATGGTATTGGCTAGTTCGGCAGTTGAAGCTTTGGTTTGAGTCTTAAAGGTTTTGGGAATAATTTGCTCGTAATTGGGGTATTCTCCTTCAATGACCCGGGAAGTTAGATCCATATCTGGGAGCAAAAACATAACCTGATTTTCCGACACCACAACCTTTACCTTCTCCCCTCCGCTCAAGATTCGATGCAATTCATGGATGGTCTTAGCTGGCACGATAAAATCAGCTTTATCAGTAGTTGGTATATTGATGGTCTTCTCCGCTAAACGGTAACTATCGGTAGCCACTAATTTAAGAACATTGCCATTAATTACAAAATAAACGCCAGTGAGGACCGGGCGCGACTCATCATAGGAAGTGGAAAAAACTACTTGGCTGATAGCGGTTTTTAGAGTGTTCCCGTCAATCTCTAAAATCTCCTTCCCGACTACTTTAGGAATAATGGGGAAATCATCTGCGGGTATCCCATTAATGTTGGCTTCGCTTTTATTGGTTTTAGCGAACAGGATACCATCTTTAGTTTCTAGGGATATTTTTTCCTCGTTTAGACTATTCACAAAATTACTTAGTGCCCGACCGGGCACAGTGATGCTTCCCTCCTCTTCGATCTTTCCTCCCAGATAATAATTTACCCCGATCTCTAAATCCGTGGCGGATAAGATTACTTGCCCCTCCTCAGTCTTAATTAAAACATTGTTGAGAATCGGCAAAGTATTTTTACTCGCTACAATTCGATCAACAGCATTCAATCCTTTCTTAAACTTGTCGAGCAGAATAGATATCCTCATTATTTTCCCGTTATAAGTTAATAAGTTTTTGTATAAAGAATTAAGTTAGTAGTTAATAGAAGTGTGATTTCTGGGGGGAAGTTGAATTATATGTGATGGTAATAACTTGTTTAAATATATTTCTGGGGATAATTCGGGGGATAATCTGGTTATAACTTTATTAGAGGTATTTTTATAAGACTATTCCACAGCATAAAGGCGCTCTTTGATGGTGCTAATTTCTATTTCAGTTTCGTTGTTCTCTAATAATAGATTTTTAATCTTATTATAATTGTGAATAATGGTAGTGTGATCTTTCCCGCCAACCTCTCGAGCAATAGTAGTATAAGGTAGATCCAGCTCCTCTCGGAGAAGAAAAATTAGAATCTGGCGTGGGACCACTATCTCTTTGTTGCGGCGTTTACCCAGCAACTCCTCTTTTTTAAGGTTGTAGTGTTTCCCTACTGTCCGGATAATATCACTCGCCTTGAGAAGGCGCTTGCCGGGATTAACCAAGATTCCTCCCAATAGTCCCTCCGCCTCTTCTACGGTGGGGATAGTGTTGTTCAGCTGACCGAAGGCGACAATCCGAGTGAGAGCTCCTTCTAATTCCCGGATGTTGTTTTGGATCTTTTGGGCGATGCATTCCAGAACCTCGGCGGGCAACTGGATTTTGACGTTTGCCATTTTGGATTGGAGAATTGCTAGCCGCATCTCGTAATTAGGAGGAGAGATATCGGCGATCATCCCCCACTCAAACCGAGAGCGTAAGCGAGCCTCTAAGGAGGGAATAGCTTTTGGTGGTCGGTCAGAGGCTAAGACGATCTGCTTGCTATTCTCGTAAAGTGCGTTGAAGGTATGGAAAAACTCTTCTTGGGTGGCGTCTTTACCCTCTAAAAACTGGATATCGTCGATCAGCAAACAGTCCATTCGGCGGTATTTCTCCTTAAACTCCCGAGTAGTTTTTTTCATGATGGCGTCCACCAGTTCATTAGTGAAGCGTTCGGAGGTAAGGTAGACCACCCGCTTTTTAGGGTAATTGGTGAGAACCGCGTTGCCGATTGCCTGCAACAGGTGAGTTTTGCCCAAGCCCACCCCTCCATAGATAAATAAGGGGTTATAGGTGATCCCGGGAGCTTTGGCTACTGCCTCAGCAGAGGCTTGGGCCATTCGGTTGCTTTCTCCTACCACAAAGGTTTCAAAGGTGTAGCGGGGGTTTAAGCGTTCCGCTGTTTCTCCAGCAGCCCGGGTTTTTATGGCGACAGCAGCTGGTGGCGAGGCCACTAGTTCAGCAGCTCTGGTTTTTGAGAGCGAGGTGCGCGGCTCATTAAAAATAGTTTCAGTCTTGGGTTTGACTCCCACAACATATTCGATCTTTTGGAGATTGGGTAGGCTACGCGACAAACACTTGCGGATGATCTCCTTCTCGTATTTTTTCTCGAACCACTCTTTAATGAAAGTGTTAGGTACGCGAATAAAGACAGTGGTATCGCTAGTATCAACGATCTCGGTATTTTTGAACCAAGTACTGAAATTTGCCTTACTCAAGGCGATTTCTGCCTCACCGAGGACTCCTTGCCACAATCGCTTATTATCCACCATCCTATTTACTTCACCCAAGGTAATTTTACTAAAGTTATCCCCAAGCAACAAGCCCAAATAACACTCCATTATAAACTAAATTGACGCTACACAATCCTTCCCGATATACTGAATGAGTAATTAGCTGAACCAACCTCATAAATTTAATGAAAAGAACCTATCAACCACATAAGCGCCGTCGGCAAAGAACCCTGGGCTTTCGGGCGAGAATGGCAACTAAGGGCGGGCGGAAGGTCCTCTCGAGACGGCGGACTAAGAGGCGTCAGAAGCTGTCGGTTTAATCATGGCGAGAGAGAACCCCGAACGAGTCATCTATCACTCGGCGCTGACCTTGAAGTATGTGAGGCCCTCTCGGCGCCCGGGCTTGCGAGTGGTGGTAGGAACTAAAATCTCCAAGAAAGCTACCGAGCGGAACAGGTTGAAACGTCGCTTGAGGGAGATCTGGCGCAGTCTCGCTATTCCGGCCAATATGGCAGCTACCCTCTACACTAAACCGATCACCTTAACGCTGTCGTTTGCCGAATTAAAAGCGGCGGTCACTAAACTTGCTACTCAATTAACTAGAGAATAATTTTATGTCCAGTCCTGTCCAACAAATCACCTTAAGGCTAATCCGGACCTACCAAAGCAGCCTTTCTCCTGACCATAGTTGGTTAAAACAGTGGCACCCCTATGGGTTCTGCCGGTTTTACCCTTCTTGTTCGCAATATGCCCACGATAGCGTTGAGAGATATGGGGCGATTAGAGGCGCGGGGTTGGCTATCCGACGTATACTGCGATGTAATCCTTGGCATCGCGGCGGATTTGATTTGGTGAAATAATATGAATATATGAAAATAGCCCCGGTAGTATTGAGCAAGACATCGCTGCTGACCAAACTTTTGTATCAGCCGATGTTCAATGTCCTAATGCTGTTTTATGTTTATTTCCCCGGTCGTGATCTGGGGGTTGCTATCATTATTCTGACCCTGATCATTCGCCTGGCCCTGGCCCCTTCTTACGTACAGACACTCAAGGCGCAGCGGGACTTGAAGAAGATCCAGCCCGAGATTGATGAGATTAGAAAACTCCACAAGGATGATCAAGCCAAGCAGTCCGAGGAATTAATGAAAGTATATAAGACCCATAAGGTTAATCCCTTAGGGAGCTGTTTGCCGCTTTTGATCCAACTGCCCATCCTCTACGCTTTGTATAAGGTGTTTATGGTGGGGCTCAATACCGATAGTCTCTGGTTGTTGTATAAATGGTTCCCCCGGGTGCCCACCGAGATTAATGCCGTTTCCTTAGGGTTTTTACATATTAAGGCATTGGAGATTAATCTAGCTGCCCCTAACATTTATTTAGCGATTATTGCTGGCCTATCCCAACTAGCCCAGAGCTGGTTGATGATGAAGTTTAACCCGACTCCGCAGGGCGGCGGCACGGCGCGGCTGATCAATATGCAGATGGTGTATCTCTTCCCTGTTCTCACCGTGTTTATTGGCATGAGCTTGCCGGCTGCCCTAGCCCTGTATTGGATAGCCACTACAGTATTTATGGTAGTTCAGCAGATTATTGTCATCAATCAATTTAAACGAGAAGATCAGATAACATAGAGCTATGGATAAACAGATTGGCGATTGGCTAAAGCAAGCACTGGAAGGTTTCTTCGCCGAGTGGCCTCTCAAGCCCAAAATAGAAATTAAGGAGGAAGAGCAAGCCTGGTTGGCGCGGGTAAGTACGGGGAAGGACTTTATATTTATTCAACCGGAGGCTCAGCCCCTCTTGGCACTGCAACACCTTCTCCGCCTAATGTTTAGGAGACAATTTCCTGATTGCCCCAAGAAATTATTAGTTGATATTGGTAATTTTCGTGAGCAGCAGCAAATCGCCTTAGAGAAGGTCGTTAAAGAAGCAATTTGGCAAGCTAAGGCTAGCGGTAATTCTGTTCACCTGTCGCCTATGTCATCGTTTGAGCGGCGGGTAGTTCATATGTTGGTAGCGGCGGACTCAGATTTAATCTCAGAGAGCATGGGGGTAGGCGATGCCCGGCATGTCATCATCAAGCTAAGCGCTAAGTAGATTATGCCTGGATGGTCGGAGTATTACAGACAAGAAACGGATGTCGATTTATACATCCGTAATTTATATGGACAGCGAGAGTTTTTGACTAGTATTGTTCAAAGCGGGGCAGAAAAGATTCTGGAGGTGGGAGCAGGCACCGGGACCATGAGCATCTTTTTGTCTCATTTGGGGAAGGAAGTAACGACGCTGGATAATGATCCTAACGTCCTAGAACTGGCTAAGACTAACAAGGAGAAATTCGGCGGAAGGAATCAATTAATAGAAGGAGATGCTTTCAAATTACCTTTCCCCGATAGGGGCTTTGATTTAGTGTTTCACCAGGGGCTCCTGGAGCATTTTTCAGATGATCAGATCCGCCAATTACTCGATGAACATCTCCGGGTGGCGCCGACGGTAATATTTAGCGTGCCTAATTTAAACTATCCCCGGAAGGATTTCGGCGATGAAAGGTTGATGGGTAAAAGAAAATGGGAAGAGCTCCTGCAACCGTATAAAATTGAGGAGAGTCGTGATTATTCGCTCAAAATCTTCCCTAAGTGGTATCTCCCTCGGGTTCCCGTTCAATATATGGCTAGAATTGCTCGCTGATGAACCCCGTTAGAAATAAGTCAGTGAAATTGAACAGCGATTATCAACTATACTTAACTAAACCGACCTAACAGGTTCACAGTAATTTAGCACCCAAATTTCTAACGGGATGAATAGCGCTCAGAAGATTGCCTTGAATACCGCCGTGCAACTTTTAGGCAAGGCAATTACTGTTGCTACCTCAGTACTGGTGATAGCCTATATCACGCGGTATTTGGGAGTAGCTGGCTATGGAGACTATGCTACCATTTTTGCGTACTTGGGCATCTTCGGGGCGATCCTAGATTTAGGATTATTTGTGATCGTGGTGCGAGAGATTGCCAAATACCCCGCTAGAGAGAGGGGGATCTTGGGCAATATGTTAGGGTTGAAGCTCGCTTTTAGCCTAGCGATTTTAGGCACGGCTTGTGGGTTGGCTTGGTTTATTCCCTACTCGGGAGTGGTGCGCCAAGGAATTTTAGTGGGGGCTATCTCCCAATTATTTATGTCCCTTAACCAAGTCCCTTTAGGATCTTTCCAAGCCAAGCTCACTATGTATAAAGCCACTTTGTCCGATGTCCTGGGCAGATTACTCCTGCTGGGGTTGGTTTGGTGGTTTATCCATCAAGGCGGAGGCCTGGTTACTATAATTTGGGCAGTGGTCTGGGCTAATGTAGCAGCCTTTGGATTCAATACTCTAATGATGGGTCTCCGGTACTGGCTCATTCCCTTGTTCGATTGGCGCCAGTGGTGGGAGCTGCTGGTGGCCGCTTTCCCGATGGGAGTGGTGATGGTCCTGGGAGTTATTTATTTTAAGATTGATATCCTGATTTTAGGGCATCTTCAGAATTCCTACGCAGTGGGCATCTATAGTGCGCCCTATAAGATATTAGAGGTACTTCTCGCCGTGCCAAGTATTTTTATGAGCTCGGTGTTGCCGGTGATCGCGGCAGCTCTCCAGGAATCGCGCGAGAAGGCAAAGCAGATCTTCCAGAGTGCGTTTAATTTTTTAAGTCTATCTGCTCTACCCTTGATTGCTGGGTCGATCGCAGTGGCTACGCCAGTAATGGTTTTAATCTCTGGTCGAGACTATGCACTGTCCGGGCCGGTTTTACAAATCCTGAGCTTCTCTTTAGCCGGTGCATTCTTAAATAGTGCGATGATTTATACCATTATCGCTGCTAATCAACAGCAACGTTTGATCTGGCCCTATATCTGGGCGGTAGTGTTTAATATAGTGGCTAATCTGTTAGTCATTCCCCAGTTTTCTTTTTGGGGAGCGGCAGTAATCACGGTATTAACAGAGCTCTGGGTACTAGTCTGCAGTGCCTATATTGTGATGAAATATCTAAAACTAACGGTTAGCTTAGCCGTGTTTAGTAAAACCCTAGCCAGCAGTATAGTTATGGGAATAATTCTATGGTGGTTGCGAGCCTGGCCGGTGGGATGGCTGGTGTTAATTGGTGCCGCTGTCTACGCGGTGCTCATCTTAATTACTAAAACTATTACCCGGGCGGAGATAGTTAGTCTCATCCCTCAATTAAACAGAAAATGATTATTGGCATTGATGCAAGAGAGGGGGCGAGAAACAGACGGGCCGGCAAAGGCGAGTATGTTTATCAGTTGGTAAGCCATATAATTAAACACTCCGAGCATCAGTTTGTATTATTTTTAGATATTGATCCGCCTAGCGAGTGGCAGAGAGCCAATGTTAAGCTGGTAGTTTGGAAAATCGGAGCTTTGTTGTGGCAAAAACTGATGTTTTGGTATTTGGAGATCTGCCGCCCGGTGGATGTTTATTTTTCCACTACCAGCTTGATTTTGCCCGCCATTGTGCGGAGCGTGCCCGTGGTCACTGCCTTAATGGATTTTGTTAGTTTTCTTTTTCCTGCCCGACACGATTTAAAAGCGGTGCTGCTGGAGCGGATGTGGATACGACCGGCTTTAAAGTATTCCAGAAAATTGATTGCCATCTCTAATAACACCAAGCAGGATGCCATCAAATTGTTTAAGGTCAACCCGGGTAAAATTTCGGTTGTTCATTTAGCGCCAAGCTTGGCGGCAACCGAAGAAAATTATCCATTGCCTTATCCTAAAATCGTCCTTGATGTGGGAACTCTAGAGCCCCGCAAAAATATCGAGCGACTAGTCCTAGCCTTTAATCAGGTTAAAGCAGAGATTAAAGACGCCAGCTTGGTATTAGTAGGGCGCTGGGGATGGCAAAGTGCGGGTATCAAAGGGGTAATTGCAGCCAGCCCAATTAAGTCCGACATTCATGTGTTGGAGGATATTACCAGTGCCCAGAAACCATCCATTTATAAGCAGGCAGCGGTGTTTGTCTTCCCGTCTTTATATGAGGGTTTCGGTTTGCCGCCCCTAGAAGCTATGGCCATGGGCGTTCCTGTGATTACCTCTAACACGTCGTCATTGCCTGAGGTAGTTGGTGATGCTGCCATCACGGTGAATCCTAATTCGGTGGAAGCAA
>CAYGXX010000003.1:0-31969 GCA_964354145.1 uncultured Candidatus Saccharibacteria bacterium | reverse complement strand
TCCCCATTTTGTGCGCCGAGGGGTGTGGGGCGAAACCGCTATCGCCATAGCCGGGCCAGTTAGCAACATCATCGTAGCCGCTTTGTTCGCCTTGCCGAATCGGATTTATATTTTACAGACCGGCCATCCTGCCAGCGGAAATTTATTTACTCTTTTAGCTACCGTAGTGGTAATCAATGTGGCGTTGGCAGCCTTTAATTTATTTCCCATTCCACCCTTAGATGGTTCTAAAGTTTTGTATCTAATTTTGGATCGGCTGACCTTCGGCAACGTGGCTTGGTGGCCTAGTTTTGAGCGTCTGGGGCCGATGATTTTGTTGGCGCTATTGTTTGCCGAAAGACTGTTTAATATCAATATTATTTTTAGGCTCCTAGACCCCATTATATTTTTGATTAACTGGATTACTGGCGCCAGTAGCCCAATTTTTTAGGCTGATTGGATAGATGCGGTGTTGACGGCATTTGTTTTAACAATGATAAAATGAAAGTACTCCATTGCATTCGCTAGCAATTTTGACCCAACAAAATTCTGAGCGGGACGCCAACATCTCTGCAGCGTAAAGTTGCAGCTGAGGCGACCCACCTGGCTTACCAGGATCAGAAGTTTGTCTAGCGAAGTGATGGAGCTTTTAGTAGCCACTTTTCTAGAAAAGTGGCGCAAAAGTCCCGACCAGTTCGTCGGGATTATTCAATGGTAAAATCTCTGGGTGCTCTCGCTGAACTCGCCCCGCCCCAGTTTCCATTCTGTCATCCTGAGCGTAGTCGAAGGATCTCAAATTGGGGCGGGCTTCAAACAGCAGCTCCGCCCACAGAGATTTTACTCATTTCATCACATCCCTCCTCCAATGGTCGGTCTAAACAACACCCAAGCTCCAATGCCCGGCTGCGGGCGTCATTCTGGTAAGCCCATGAGGCGCATCCAGAATCTAATCTGTCATCCCGAACTTGCGCCAGCCCTCCGTAGCTCGGAGAGCGTAGGACGGGATTCAGGATCTTGCCTTATTGGTATAATCATAGCTTGTGAGTATGATTAAATAGTAGATTGAAAAGAACGGGGTGTAGCCTAGTGGTTTATGGCGCACGTCTAGGGGGCGTGAGGTCCCGAGTTCGAATCTCGGCACCCCGACCAGTCTTCGCTCCTTACGGAGCTTCGCCTGGCTTCGCCAGTATAAATTGATAAAAGCGAAGACTGTGCCCTGCGTAGCTTTGTGCGAAGCGGGGTCAATTGATGACATAATGCCGGGGTAACTCAGGGGTAGAGTAGCTGTTTCGTAAACAGCAAGTCGAGGGTTCAAATCCCTCCTCCGGCTCCAGTCTTCGCTCCCTTTTGGGAGCTTCGCCTGGCTTTGCCGGGAATTAATTAAGGAAGCGAAGACTGCCCTGCGTAGCCAATAGGCGTAGCATGGGCAACTTAAGATAATTAACAAAAGTAACTATGCAAAAATACATTCTTTATACTGATGGGGGAGCTAGGGGAAACCCGGGGCCGGCGGCGGCTGGGGTAGTGATTTATGATGCCAAGCTGAAAGAGATCGCCAAATTCGCTACTTTTTTGGGGATAGCGACCAATAATCAAGCGGAGTACCAAGCATTAATTTTAGGTTTGGGTCGGATCCAAAAACTGATCGGTGACGCCCATAGGTTGGCTGAAACTAGTGTGGAGGTGTTTTTAGACAGCGAATTGATCGTCAAACAACTTCAGGGCGAATATCGGGTGAAAAATAAAGACCTTAAGCCCTTAGTCGCCAAGGTCGAAGAGCTAGCGGGCAAGTTTGAACACGTGGCATTCAGGCATGTCTTCCGCGACAAAAACACCCTAGCTGATAAACTTCTCAATCGGGAGCTAGACAAACACTGTTAGGATATCTCTGCAAAAAAGCGGATAAAACGGACTACCAAAAAGAGAGAGAGGGGAAAAGGGGAGGAGAAAGGAGAAGAGGAGTGAAGACTTAGGAGGTTCTTCATGGATTGGTTTTTGATCGGAAGAGGAAGGTAGGAAGGAATTCCCCAATGGGAGGAGTTTCCCGCTCTCTCTCAGACAGCCACAAGGAACAATTGAGCTCGCGCTCATTTTTATTATACATCCGGCCTACTGTTCAATAGCTAGCTTCACCAAAGAGCCATTTTTACCAATCATTTGCAGATACCCGTTTTATAGTAGGATGCTTTGTAGTGCACCAGTCTCCGCTATAGCGGAGACTGGTGCACTATGTGTTATATTTAAAGATGTAGATTTAAGAATATTTATGAAGAGAGCGCAAAAAGAAAAATTGGATTTAGCTCGAGATATTCTTTTGTCCATAGCCGGTTTAGGCGGAGTTTTATTGATTGCTTTTGCGGCGCCCGGTGCTTTACGATTGTTGAAACCATTTTTGAATAAATATAAAAAAAGAGTCCGACAATTGGGATATATCCAACAGAGATTCCGAGATCTGGAAGAAAAGGGGTTGATCACTGTCAGCGAGAGGGGAGAGAAAACCAAGATCACTTTGACCCAACTGGGGCGCAAGAAAGTTCTGGAGTATCAGGTAGATGCAATGGAATTAGATATACCGATTAGATGGGATGGCAAATGGCGAGTAGTGATTTTTGACGTCCCTGAAGATAAAAAATATAAACGCGATGTATTAAGGTGCAAATTACGGGATTTGGGGTTTGAGAGAATCCAGGATAGTGTTTGGCGGCACAAATATCCCTGTAGTAAAGAAATTGAATTTCTAGCCCATCTTTATGAGATCTATCCTTATGTCGATCTGATTGAAGGGAAAATGGTCAAATTATGAATTAAACCACCAAAGGTCTTACTGCAAAGGCTTATGTTACTATGTTAAACAGTAGGATTGAGGAATTAATTACTGAGTAGTGAAGATAAATTGGTTCAAAATTGTGAGATCTAGTTTAGTGTTGATAGTATCATTATTTGTTATATTTTTTCTCGCATTGATAGTTTTTCTAATAGGGATGGTGAGATATATCAACGAGAACGTGGGTTGGTGAACGTAAGCGCACCAGTTTCCGCTATAGCGGAGACTGGTGCGCTATGATGGTTTATAAATTATTATTGCTGTGCACGAGAAAACGCTATAGCGGAGACTGGTGCGCTATAGATACAAATGGACACAACAAGATTCTCTGGCTTTTGTTGCCTCCGATCGGCATAGAATTTGCGGTCGCAGAATCTATGCCGGTAGAGATCTGAAGAGGGATTTGGGGGGTACGAAAAAGCGACCAATTAAGGTCGCTCATATTCTAATGACTAAAGTACAGGTCAAAAGCATGTGGTGAGCTTGTCGAATCCAAGAACCGTCCCTCCCTGTCTCATCTCCTCTGGTTGATTCTTTCGTGGTGGGTAGATACAAAGAAGCCCCGATGTAAAATCGGGGCGTTCAGGATGCCTGTATTCCGCGAAGCGCGTTGCAATACATAAAGGTGGCAAGTGGTCTATTCTTTTGATAATGGTAAACTGAAAATGTGAGGACCTTAGAGCATAACTATGCTTTTATAGATAGTCAAAATGTATACCGTGGGATAGAGTCTTTGGGATGGAAGATAGATTGGTTCAAATTCCGCAAGTATCTTTCCGAGAAATACGGCGTAGCTGTAGCATATTTGTTTATTGGATATGTAGCAAAGCACAATGATCTTTATGATCTATTTCAAAAAGCAGGATTTGTTGTCAAATTTAAGCCAACCATACCCGATGGTGAGGGGAGTATCAAAGGTAATATTGATGCTGATTTAGTTCTGCAAGTTATGTTGGATTATGAAAAATATCACCAGGCGGTTATTGTCACTAGTGACGGAGATTTCTATTCTTTAGTAAGACGCTTATATGATACTGATAAGCTTCGTATGGTGTTGAGCCCGTACAAAGGTACCTGTTCGAATTTGCTTAAGCAAACTGCTAAAGATAAGATTGTCTATATGGATAATTTACGGAAAAAGATAGGACAATAAGTGATAAAATGAAAAACACCGCCTAGGGACGAAACCCGTAGGAGGTATTTCTCATAAGTATGTTTAAATTATACAGCCGAATTAAATTATTGTCAAACAAGGCTTGAGTCATAAGGAGGCGGCGCGGGAGCGCCGCCTCTGTAGTTCCCTGTGATTAGTTTGCTGAAGATCATGAGGAGCGCACCAAATCTGCTATAGCAGATTTGGTGCGCTCTAGATTGCTCTGTAAAGAGTATTTTAGTGCACGAGAAAACGCTATAGCGGAGACTGGTGCACTGTAGATTCAAAGTAGGGAAAATTAGATTTGTGGGATAAGTCCCAGCATTCTCCCTAAATTCTCAGGGCAGGCGGGATAGGAAAAACCCCGACGTGAAGTCGGGGTGTTCAGGCGGCCTGCGTTCCGCGAAGCGCGTCGCAGAACACAGAGGCCAGTTTGTTGTTAGGAGGAGGGTTCGGATTCCTCCGAAAGGTGCAAGATCGGGGGTTAATTCGTCACTTGGCTCTCATCGTACCCCGTCAGTGTATCAATGGAAACATTGAAAGATATCAGGCCGTCAACCCAATCGACATTTGATGGCCCGATCAGCACTGTTATATCAGCAGTGCCATTGTGCCAGACAGGAGTGGCAGGGCATAAAAAGTATAGTCCATTGACGGAATCTGGCATATATGAAGCCCCCCCTATATTGATTATCATCCCTGCTATGCCAACGCCAGACCTCGTAAGGGTCCCCATGACCGATACTGTGCCAATGAAGTTCTTGACATAGTTACCGTACTTATCCTTGACCCCCAGTGCTAGATAACCAGTTATACCGTCTACAAAGACCGGATCAGCCTTCACATATAGGCTGTGTGGCTCACAGAAAGAAGCAACGGTCACTAGTTCACTGCAGGCTGACACACGAGGAGCTGGCCGGCAGTCTTTCCAGCCCTCCACCTTTACTGTGAAGGTATCGGTGTCGATATTCTCCGGAATCTTCCAGACCCCAACATTGCTACTGAACCTATCCGAGGGGACCCAGTGTTGGCCACCATCGGTAGAGTAAGAAGTTTGCCAGTAGTCAATCCTGGGATAGAATTCCCAGGATAACATTACCGGCTCGTTACCGATGAGTTGTCCATCACCATCATCAACGATGGTGATGTCGCCGATATGGATGGGTGGGGCGATTGGCCCCTCGTTGCCACATGCAGTTCCGAGAAGTGCCAGGCAGAGCCCGGCGAGAACAAGAAGAATGTTACGATGCATCGTAAAGGCTCCTTTTGCCAGGGCGTCTGCCTGGCTGGTTTTGATAGCCGTACTCTCCGGAATGATTCCTTGAGCGCGGCAGCCTGACGGATAGGCATAAAGGTAATCCTTCGACAAGTTCAGGACCTATTCGGCAGAATGCCGGGCTCAAAGACCCCAGCATAAGCTCCATCTCATCCAGAATATGATATTTATCCTCCCTGCCCGTCCGAAGCTCAAAGAGCGAAGGAGGGTCTGGATATAGATGTCGCTACGCGGGGTAAGCTAACGCTTATTTTCAAGGGGCTAATATCTAAGCGAATATTATACCAGAATACGGCTAAAGTCAAGTATTATTGGCTTCCAGAGCTACCTTTTGTTTATTTTCTTGTCTGGATCCTCGGGTCAAGCCCGAGGATGACAAAAGGAAGAAAAAGTGATGTTGACGAAAACAACTATTGGTGGTATAATGATGTAATACTTTAATCTATAGATATTAGATATTCCCTTGAAACAAAAACAAAAAATTACATCCAAGGATAGAGTTTTGCGTGGTCACCGGTTAATTTCGCTAATCACCACCTTAGTTTTGATTATCCAGGTGGTGTTTCCGGGGGGGTTGTTTAATTTTGTTACGGAAAAGGCATTGGCGGCAGTAACCGTAACCGTGACAACACCTACTGGCGCTACCGATTGGGATATTGGGGATGCTAATAAAGTTTGGTGGACTACCGACGTTACTGAGCTCTCTCCCCTGCCAAATTATTTTGCCTTGTATTATTCCGAGGATAGTGGCAGTTCTTGGAATTTGATTGATGGTAATGAAGCTTATACCGGCTCACCCCAAAGCTATGATTGGGAGACGCCGGTAGTAAACGGAGCGGGGGAAAGTGACTTTACAATCAAAGTCGAAGCTTACTACAACCCAGCCACTTTAATCACTTCCGATGAAAGTGATGATTTTAAGATTGATTATGGGCCAATCGCGACTTTGTTGACAGATGCTGAACCAATATTAGCAGATGGTATGACTGGTTATATGGATTTTACAGCCAAAGATCAATATAGCAACATTATTATTAATTATACTGGGGAAGTAGCTGTTCAGGGTATTGTCACGCGCTCAGGTGTCCCTATAGTAGGGTTGGACGTTACTATTAAAGGAACTAAATATACAACTGAAGCGGGGGGGATATATGAGCTAGCTATTGGAACTCCCACATGGAGTAACGGGACTGCTGCCGTAACAGTTTTAATTGGTCCATCCGCCATAGATTGGGTTGATGGTCTTATAACTTTTGATACTGTATCCAATACTGGCACTGGGTATGACGAGAGTGAAATAGTAAATGACATTGTATTAATTAGTTCCCCGACCTCAGCTACGTCTTGGGTCATTGGGACATCGGGGAACAGTATTACATTCCGGGCGGGGGGAGAAACCGCCATTGATCATTTGGATTTGGCATATTCGCCGGACAATGGGGCGAATTATTACACCATTGAAAATGGAGTGGCAGATGTAGCGATGCCGCAGACCTACAGTTGGACAGTCAACAATGATACGCCGGGCAGCCAGTGGAAAGTACGAGTAAAATCCTATACGGCTGCAGATGCTCTTATCGCCACCGGCACCAGCGATGGGTTTACAGTAGCTTATGGGGCGGTGGCGAGTTTTACGGTGGATGCGCCGGATAGCGGGACGGTGAATAAATTCTTTTCTCTGACGGTAACAGCTAAAGACGCCTATGGCAACACCATTACCACTTTCAACAACACAGTAGCTTTGGGCGCTACTCCCACGGATATTTCTCCCGTGACCATTGGTAATGGTTCTACTACCGGGTCTTGGAGTAATGGAGTAGTCACTTATGATTCCTACCTCCTCACGGCTCCGGGATTGCATACTATCACTGCCACTTACAGCGGCGCTACTGGGCAGGATACCATCAGCATTGCTGGCGGGGGATCTGGTGGGGTTATCGGCTGTACAGAATCAATGGATAAAACCGCCCCATCTTCAGTAGTGATAGGGATTTTGGATGCCAACAATAACATCCAGCCGATGCCAGCGACTACGTATAAGTCACCGATTGTAGTGGTGGTAGAGGCGACTGACCCGTATCAAGGAACTTATGCTGATGGCTGCCCGTTGGGGGTGGGAGTAGATACAGCGGAATTAAAACTGCGTAAAGGTACCGGTGACTGGGGATCAAAAGGCAATGGTATTTATTTTATGCCTTCGGGCGGTAATCGCAGTGGCTATGATTATTACAAATGGACGATAGATATTCCCGCGAAAGAGTTTGCCACTTATTATTTCTATTCCCTTGCTACCGATTATGATGGCAATGCGGAAACGGCTCCCGGTCCGCCGGGCTATGATGCCTTGACGCTCGTGGATATGCGCCGACCGTATGTTGTCAGTACCAATCCGCTAAATAATCAAACTAATGTGGCAAATAATGCGAGCATCCAAGTGATGTTTAGTATGCCAATGAACATTGCCTCGGTGTGGAGCGCGTTTAGCGTAACTAAACAAGGTTCTTCAATTCCGCTTGATTTGCGCTGGTCAGCAGTGTGGTCAAATAATAACAAACTAGTAACCTTTAGCCATACTACTGTTTTTGACTATAGCGGAGTGTACACTGTCAAGATTGACCCGGCCATTGCGACTAATGCCAGCGGAGCCCCCGTGGATGTTACTAATCCTAATGGCGCTCCTATGCCATTCTCATTCACTGTGGTTAATGGTCCGGAGCCCGGGAAGCCTTATTTAGCTACTTCCACTAAAGCAGTAAATTTGGCGATTGCTCCGGCAGGCAGCCTCCTAACTTATACCATTGTTTTACGCAATACCGGCACGGCTACTGCCAATGTTATATTCACGGATCCTATTCCAACCAATACCACCTACGACAATTATGTTAGTAATGCTACCTACGATGCCGTCTCTAACTCCGTTGTTTGGAACGGTACCATTTTGCGCGGTCGGACCCGGACGATTGCTTTCCGAGTCAGGATTAATGCCGGAGTAGCCAATGGCACGGTAATTATGAATAGAGCTACCTTCAGCGATGGAGCCGGCAGCTCGTTTGATCGTTATGCCAGTACTCTCGTGAATACGGTGCCGACCTCTAATGTTATCGGCAATCTAGTGGGCACGACCTTAGTCACCCCCATGCAAGGGTATACCTACTTATCGCCCTTAACAGTGGTGGCGCAAGCCCAGAATGCTTCTACTTTGATCGCGGTAGATTTATATTATCGGACTAATGCTCCTGGCGATACCGTGTACCGAAACTTTGGGCCGGGAATAAAATATCAGACTAATGCGGACGGCTCGGCTTATTACAAATGGGATTTCCCGTTTGCCGATGGGATAAACCGCACTTATTATTTTTATACTCGCGCTACCGATAGCTATGGCAATGTTGAAAATGCCCCGAGTGGTTATGATGCGTACACCCGGGTGAACACGATCCGGCCATATATTACCTTGACTACTCCAGTGCAGGATGCAATGGACGTGCCGATCAGCGGGACATCGTCTTATGTGCGCGTTACTTTTAGCGCGGCGATGGACCGGCCTTCGGTAATTAATGCCTTTAAGTTTAGCCGGGTGGACGGCACGGCAGTGCCTGATTTCCAGTGGGTCGCTACTTGGAACACTGGCAGCACGCAGGTGACTTTGCGCCATCCCAACGTACCCTTTGAATATAAAACCCAATACCAAGTTTTCATCGATCCCAGCATTGCCAAAGACGCTAACGGTAAATATTTGAATAATGCCGACAGCCGAGCAGTGCCTAATCCGTTTAGTTTCACCACGGCTGTTAAACAAGCCCCGGACTTGACCGCCTCGGTTAAATTAGTGGATAGCGACACGGTTAAGCCGGGGGCGCTACTTTTGTTCACTATCAAGGTAGATAATTCACTGGGTACGGTCAGCGCTAGAGTGACTTTAACTGATCCACTGCCCGCCAATACAATTTACGCTAACTATGTCTTTGGGGGGCTCCGCTATAATGCCACTACCAAAACCTTCACCTGGAGCGGTACTCTGCCCGCTGGCGCCTCTCAAACTATGGGTTTCCAAGCCCGGGTCAATACACCTTTAGATAATGATTTAGGCATCACCAATATAGTAACCCTAAAGGATCAGACTAATCCTGCAATCACTAAGCAAGCTACTAGTATTGTCGGCTCTTCGCCTAATTGGGAGACATCGACTTTTGAAGTGGATTTGCCGCCCGATCGTCCTGATGGCAAAGCTAAGCCAGGCGATATTTTAGCTTACACTGCCTTTATTGAAAACACTGGGGATATGAATGCCAGCAATATGACCGTCACTGCCAATATCCCCGTTAATACTAAATATACTGGAAGCTCTTCCTCGGGGGACTTTGTCTATGACCCTATCACTAATACTCTGAAGTGGACCGGCACTCTGAATGTCGGACAGAATAAAAATTTTGTTTATAGCATCCAATTAGATAGTGAAGGAAGCAAGTTTGGATCACCCAACGATAAGGTACGCAGCCAGATTAATATCGCTGATGGAGTAGTGGGCTATGTTATGGAAAAAACCACTATGGTGGATGTACCTGTAATTATTGTCGATCCTCCCAACCCTCCTAAGCCTCGGCCTGATCCGGCGCCTTATATTACCGACCAGATCCAGCCAGCGATGAATGCCAAGAGCGTAAAGCTTTTTAGCTCTATTGCGATTCCGTTTTCTGAGCCGGTTGTCCCTGATAGTCTGCAATACGAAGTGATGTTGGGAAATCTGCAAATTGATGCTAGCCAGTGGGGAGTAAATTGGTCAGCTGAGAGCAATGTGGCAACTTTGAAATCGCCCATCCCGCTGGATTCGGGCGAGACTTATACCATTCATGTAATTGATGCCTTTGATCTCCAAGGGTTGCATCTTATTACTGATGGACCAGTGCCAGATAATACTTGGCGATTTACCACTGTGCGACCAATGTTGACCTTCGCGCAGCCGGAAGGTCCCATCTCCTTCTTAGCTGGGCAGGTGAGCCAGGAAATCGTTTTGAAAGTGGTTGACTGGGTAAACTTTAATACCTTTGGCGTTCCGCCTGCGTATTTGCCATATACAGTAGAGGGCACTCAGGATTTGGTGCTGAACTTTGAAACCACTAGCACTACCGGCGGAATGGGTAAAACCCCTACGGGACCGTTCTACATCAAGAGTTGGGGGCCTTGGTCCGGCAAACCAACTGATCCCGCTGAGTACTTGAAGATTCCGGTGGGGATGGACAGCGCTTTGCTTTACTATACTGATCCAGAAATTGGCTATAATTCTTTGATGGCAGCGGATAGCAATACCCAAGGCTATGTGGTGATTGATCCAGAACGAAAGCCGGTTATTACAACCTCAACTAGCAGCGACATTGACCAGATTTACTTTGCCAGCGATCCCCAGCGGATTCCCGTGAATTCATTTAGCAATCCAATTATTTTTGGGATTACCAACCGGGATCAGCCGGTGGAACTGCAGGCGGGGAGAAGCTTCCTGTTGCATAGCATCTCTCCGACCGGTCGCTTCTACACCAGTGATAAAAACCCTATTACCGAGGAGTATGTGGCGAATACTAACCAGGGTCGGCAAGTCTTCTATCGTCATTACATCCGGATTACCACGATGACGGAAACGATTTACTACAAAGACTCTACCCCGGGTTCATACACCTTAATGGTGGCGGACGGCAACAGTGAATTAGGTATCGCGGGGGTAGTTATTCAGTCTGGCATTGCCCAAAGCGCAGGGCAAAACATCCTCATATTGCCCCTGGACATTACCGATTGTGAGGAAGGTGATTGTGAGTTAGAAGAGCTGACTCTAGTAGAGGATGAAAGCGGGAGGCTATTGGATAGAATTGTCGTTACACCTAAAGACGTGACTTTAGTCCCTGGAGCCACCAAGACATTTACTGCCACAGGCTACGATACAGAGGGCAAAGAGATTACCACCCTTGTCTTTAGTTGGTATGTGGTTGCTGGCGGCGGCACTATTCTAAAAGCGGGATTGCCAGGCAATAATCACACAAGCAAATTCACGGCTGGCCGCGTGCCTGGAGTATATTATAACACTGTCATGGCGGTGGCTTATTACAATGGAAATATTATGGCGGATAATGCCACTGTGAGAGTAGCCAGGGTGATTAGTTATGGCGCACCGGGGACTTTGCCTTCCACCGGCCCGAATGGTATCCAGATACTCTTTATGATCCTGACGCTCATTTCCGCGATAGCTTTGGCTGCGGTGGAGCATTACGAAAAAACCTACTTAGCCA
The DNA here is from genome assembly GCA_964354145.1 of uncultured Candidatus Saccharibacteria bacterium. Taxonomy (GTDB): domain Bacteria; phylum Patescibacteriota; class Kazan-3B-28; order Kazan-3B-28; family UBA10110; genus UBA10110. The sequence continues at coordinate 20,462 of CAYGXX010000003.1, read as the reverse complement.
AAAAACAGGTGGTTGAATAGAAAAGGGCCCCGGTCCGCCTTTGCCAGTTGGCGAATGGCGGGGCTCCGGGGCACTAAGAAGGAAGTCGGATAAGGGCTAGGTAGTTTATTTGGGCCTAGCATCTTTTTCAGCCGGGGGGCTGAAATGGGAAAGGGAGGGTGCTGTGGTCGCCAGCAGAAAGGGGGATTGAGCCCTCTTCGTCTTGGGTTTTTTCATCTCTGCAAGTGGAGCAGAGCAGGTTTTTGTCCGGCGAGCCAACAAACAAGGTACAACTAGAGGAAAGCTCCCTTCCACATCCCGCACAGCATGGCGGTAGATTCGTTGTCATAGGAGGCCTCCCGTAGTGGCAATTAGGCTTGTGCCAAAGCCAGTATAAGCGGGTTGTGCGGCATAGGTCAATGTTATGATGAAGCCATTTATTTATTTCCCGAGCTTGTCGAGGGATTACAATAAGTTTGTGAACTGGAAATGGTATATTTATATCTTAGAGTGTATAGATGGTAGTTATTACACTGGTTGCACTTGGAATCCTAACAACAGGTTAAAACAACATCTTTCAAAACTAGGGGGAGAATATACAAAGAAGCATGGGGTCAAAAGATTAGCTTATCAGGAAGAATTTGAAGATTTGACTCAAGCTAGGCAACGGGAGATTCAGATCAAAAGTTGGAGTAGAATCAAGAAAGAAAAACTCATTTCTGGGAAATGGCAGAAAGAATGGTAAGTTAAAGTAACCCCTCGATTACACTCGGGGGATAATGGATAGATAAGTTAATGTTATATTATGAAAATCATTACTACCAATAAATACGCTAAAAGCAGTTATGACATCCTTGATAAATTCGAGGCAGGATTAGTTTTGACAGGGCCAGAAATCAAATCTATTAGAGCGGGGCAAGTGAGTTTAAAGGGGAGTTATGGCAGGTTGCGGGCCGTGGCGGGGGGTGAACTCTGGCTGACGGGGGCACATATTGCCGCTTATCACCAGGGAGTGCCGACGGGGTATGATCCTTTACGTCCCCGCAAATTATTGCTTAAAAAATCTGAGCTCAAGCGGTTAATCGGTAAACTCCAAGAGCAGGGTTTGAGCTTGATCCCGCTATCCTTATATATAAAACATAATGTAGCTAAACTAGAAATTGCTCTGGCGCGAGGTTTGAAAAAATACGATAAGCGCGCCAAAATCAAAGCCAAGGAAATGGCGCGAGACATCCAGCGCAAATTGAAAATCCGGCGTAGCCTCGCCCAAGGCGGGCGTAGCCACAAGGCGTAGTCGGACTCCGTCGTAAGTAATAAAAAGGGGCTGGCTCCATGTGCCCTTTTGGGAGCCAGCCTTGCATGTTCTCCGGCGTTCGGCGCCGGTGTTTTGCCGGTGTGAAGGTCATTGGGATGACTTCTTGCGGTCAAAGTCCTTGGGGTCGAAGTCCTTGCCCCGATACAACACGGTCTCTTCCTCCCTTTGGGGGTCGAAGAGGACCATTTCGGTGTGCGCCGCGTCGATGTCCACCGATACGGCCGGTTTAGCTCCTTGCGGGTTAGAGTTGCGAGCTACTAGGTAGAGGGTCCGATCTGTTGGGTACAGTGGCGCGGCGCCGGGGTTAGCCGAACAGCCATAAATGTCCGTCATTTTGCCTCTTCACCTCCTTTAAGGAAAAGTCAGGCAAAAAGATATTGAACTGAATATAGCAAAGGTTCACCTTTTTTGCTATTCAACTTGCAATTTTTCTTGCTCTGGTCTACTATATTTCTCGCAGGGGCTGTATAGCTTTGACCCTCCTTCGCTCAATCTCATCGCAAATCTGTCATCAGCCGCTTGCGATATAGATATCACTACGGAAGAGCAAGGTTAATAGTCCGAATCATTGGTTTGATATAGTATCATTGATTATTATAAAATTACTGGGGCTGTATAGCTTCGACAGTGAATCTTGATTTCTAGGGGTAGCATGTCGTTAGTGCTTGGCAACGTTAAACTAAGCAAATCACAAATGCCAAAAACGCATTTAGCGGACTTCGGTTCGCGCCAGTATTTGCCTAATTGCGAATACCGCCGTTAATTACTGTGCTCCAAGGGTAGTTAGTCGGTGTCATATTTCTTGGGACGTTTGACGTCCTCGAGCTGCTGTGTTAGTGGTTACGGCTAGCACTTAAGACTAATGTAACTTAATCTGCTATTGCCTTTGTTGGCTTATGAGTAGTAGATGAAAACAAATAAACCAACTAAGCATGTAGCGACTCTTGGGAATTATTCATTGGACGGGGGTGCGAATCCCCCCAGCTCCACCAAAACAAAAAGCCCATTTGGGCTGTTTTGTTTTGGTGTGATTTATGGATGGATTCGCACCCTGGGAAAGGGGTCGGGGAAACGGGAGTTTCCCCGCAGTGGAGGCAACCCGCCCTGGGCGGGTGTCGGAACCGCAAGGGTCCGAGGAGGAGTGAGGTAATCCGAGCGACGACGGATGCCACATCCCCCCAGCTCCACCAAGCTTCGTTCTTCGAACTACGCTTGGCTGTAATATTCTCAACTACGTTTCGAATATCTTACCATGGTTGTTTTGCGCGACAAGAAGCTTGTCCTGCATAGCCCAAAGGGCGACGCATGGACAGTACGCCTGGCTTGCGCCAACAAGAAAACACGCAATAGTTGCTTTGGTCTTGCCAAACACCAGGAAATTGTTATTTTAGAAGCAGATGTCCTTTATGCTTCTCGTGACCCCAGCGCGAGGTATCTTAAGTGCCTCCTCTCCTCCCCGGGGATACTCGCCTGTGGTAGGGGAACCTCGCGCTGGGCAGTTATCTAAGCACACTTTTGCCCTCTACCTCTCGCCCTTGCGAGAGGCCACGCGTTTCCGGTCTGGGGGAAGCCTCCCCGGCTTCCCCCTTTTTTGTAGTGTAACTATATATAGAGGGATCACTTCAGTTGCAGTGGCATTGCCGAATGATGGGAAAATGTTATCTTAGGGGTAGTTGTACTTTCCTTTGCCGTCGTCTTCGGCCCAGCGCGGGGGGATGGTCGATATTCCCCTTGTTACAGAGAGCAACCCTGCCACTGCTCGTTCCTACTGGACTCTACTGTTTTTGTTTCTCTGTAGCAACCGCGCTGGGCTATTTTTTATTTAGATTGGCAATGAAAAATAGCAGAGTAAAAACCCGCCTGCTCTATACGGCGGCTATTTAAATATCCTAGAGATTTTATTGTCATTTTCTTTTTCTGTTTTTGTCTGCCTGCCTCGCCGGCCCGCTTCGCCCGCCTAGGCGTCGAGGCTGGCCGCGAGGCGAGTAAGGCGGGGATTCCGGATCCCTGCCTGCCGGCAGGCAGGCTGATTTGCCTACGGCAAACCGGTCCGGGATGACAGAAGAGAGAGTCCGGAATGACAGAAATATGGAGTAGTTCTCACTGCGCCTGCCTGCCGGTAGGCAGGTTCGAACAGTAATTCGATTTTATAGGTCGAGCTGATAAACTTGGGTGCCGGACATCACCCACAGATAGCCCAATTTTTCATCGGCAAAGATTTTGCTGGGGGTAGCGATCCCAGAAAAAATAAACTGTTTGCGATATTTGCCGTCCTTATCAAAAGCGATCACGCGGTTGTTAGTAGCATCGAGCACATAGAGCCCGTTGGTATTCCAGCTAGCATAAATGTCTTTGATAGTGCCAACAGCGCCTGTATGCTCGGGGATATTTTGCAGACTATATTCCACTTTTACTCCCTGAACATATTTGTTTACCACGCCGTTAATTAGTAAGTACATATCGCCATCAATGGCAAAGGTAGAGGCTCCGGCTAGGCTGATAGTGGAGTTATCTTCAAAGAAGGGCGCTATCTTAGTGTAGCCATCCACGGTTTTTTGATATTTCCATACCTGATTGTTATCCGGATCGAGGAAATAGAGCTTAGTGGTGTAAGCAATAATATCCACCGCATTGTTCCAGGTTCCGCTATCTAGATTCACGGCGCTCATGCGGTTATCAGAAAGTTCCAAGGCATAGATGCCGGGAGGAGTGGTATAAATTACCAAGCCATTATCGGTGGCAGCTCCCAATTTAATCTTTTTCTCATTACTGACTAGAGAATTAACAATTCCCACCTCATTGCGGGCATAGTTATATTTGTAGACCTTATTATGGTCGAAGTCGTAGGAGTAGATATCCTCGCCAATGGCAAAAAAGTTGTCCACACTAACCTTAGGAGCAGTTTTGCTACCCGAGGTTTCTAGCTGGCTGGCTACCCCGGCAAAATCTACCGTCACGCGGGGGTTGGCGTATCGCGTAACTTTATTAATCTCATCTAATTGACCTTTGACGTCTGCCAGCACGCTCAGGGCATCCTGCTTGGTAGCGTCATGTTTGGTGGCTGCTTCTGCCAAAGCATAGGCTTCTGCTAGCAAAGAGTTAGCTTGAGCCGTATCTTCATAAATCAGTGCCGCTTTAGCGGCATCCCGCTTCTGGATAGCACTGTCTAAGGAGGTGATAGCGGTTTTTTTGCTGACCCTCTCGGTGCGGCTGTTCGCCAAGGCGAGTGTAGAAGCTACTAGCACCACTGCCAGCACCCCCACGGAAATCAGCAGGATACGGTTGCCATATTTTTGTTTTTTAATCTCATTGACCCAGTAGCTCACTGAGCTGAAAATCAAATCTACTACTGCTACCAAAATTAACCAGGAATATTTGAGATAGCGCATCATGGCGTTACGCGTTTTTTTGAGATTGGGATTTTTAGCGGCTAACTTGGTTCTATTGGCGATGTTGGCAAAGCTATCTCCCAGCCGGTCGTAGCTGATCTTAGGTAGAGGTATATTTAATTTGGCAGGTGGGTGTTCGGCTTTTAGGGGAGATTCATAGGCGGGTATATCATCCGTGATATCCAGTTCTTGAGCCATTTCACTAGCTCGGGATTCCAGGCTATCCTTATCATCAGTTTCACGAACTACTTGGGTATGGAAACCAGCTTGAGGGGTTTTGCCCCAGAGGTTCTCGCTGATGGGAGGGGGAGAGGCGCTCGGGACGAACTTCCTGCCGTAATCTGACTCGGTGCTTCCAACCCAATTGTCTTCCGGAGCCTCCTCCTCTTCGGCGACCATCTCAGGGACCGAAAACTCAGCGATAATCACATTGGTTTTGCTGATATCACCTTCTTTTTCCAGTTGAGCAGCTAGTTTACGGGCTCCCTCTGCCGGACTTAAGCTCTCGATAATCCGTTTAACCTTATCAATAGAAAAATAGTACAGGAGCTCGGCGGTACTGATGATGATTTTGTCGCCGACCAGCAAATCACCTTCTATAATATTAGACAAGGTCTCCTCCGGGCGGGGCATCTCTCCCGGGGTGTACATATCAGCGGAGAGGTGCATCATTTTACCGGCTCGCCACAGATGGATCTCATTGGTTCCCCGCTGGACCGCCAATAATTTATCGCCCGCAATTGCCGCAATCGTGACATTAGTCTTGCCAATCCAATCCTTTTCGCCTTCTTTAGCAATAGCGGCAAACTCCTCATTGGCTGCCTTAAGGGCATTTTCAAAGCTTTGGCTGGGGTCCAGTGACAGATCCCGGTAATACTCTTCTTTAAGAATATCAATCAGATTATAAGCGATATCTGGTGCCAAGGGAGAGGCGCTCCCAATATCAATCACAAAATAGAGGCTGCCATGCCGTTGTTCTTCCAGTAGATCTGGTCGATAAACCAGGGCAGTGGAAAAACCGCTGGCAGATGGGCTTTTAGATAAAACCTTACCAATTCTAACGGCGTATTTTGGTCTTGTGGCTGTAACCTTGAAGTCTACCATTAACCTCAGTTTAACAAAGTTATTATAGACTACAAGCCTGAAACTTACCAACCGAAGCTGTTCTCGCAGTTTGGGAAGTATAACGCCATAGTATATCCTAGAAAGAGAGATGAGTCATTACGAAATCAAGCGGGCGGGAATTGCAGCACTGGGGCTAATAATCCCCGTTGTTATTTACTGGTGGCTGCAGCCATATTTTTCAGGAATTAAGGTTATTCAGCCGGTGATATTTACTGTTGGTGCCTGGCCGATTCATTGGTATGGTTTGTTGATGGCAGGGGCGGTGTTATTGGCGGTATGCGGGGTCAGCCGGTTAGCAAAAAATACAGTTTGGGGACCGCATATTTTAGGCCTGGTTACTAGTGCAGTACTGGGAGGTATAATCGGAGCCCGCTTATTATTTGTGATTTTGAAATGGCAGTATTTTGCAGCGGTTCCCGTAGAGATCTTGAATTTGCCCGGAGGCGGCTTGAGCATTCACGGGGCATTGCTTGGCGGAGCGGCAGCCACTTTTTTATACTGCCGGGCGAATCAACTATCCTTTGGCTCAGCCGCTGATCTGGTGGTACCCTGGGTAGCTTTGGGGCAGATGATCGGGCGATTCGGCAACTTTTTTAATCAAGAGGCTTTTGGAGGGCCGACCAGCCTTCCCTGGAAAATGTGGGTAGCTCCAGAGTTCCGACCCTACCCTTTCCGCAATTACAGTTGGTTTCATCCCACTTTTTTATACGAAAGTATCGGGCTGTTGATCATCCTGCTGATTTTATTAATTGCCCAACAAAAAAAGCTTCTAAGGGGGTCAGTCACCATAATATATTTAATGGCTTATTCGGTCCTCCGGTTTGGGATTGAATTTTTCCGCGTTGACAGCGATAAGTGGGGAGCGCTGACCGTGGCGCAGTGGGGAAGCCTCGCCATTATACTTTTAGGGATAATCAGTGGTTTAATATTAAAATATAGTAGTAGATCTAAAGTATGACCACGCTTCTAGTTATTCTTAGTCTGATTAGCCTGGCAGCCATCGGTGCCTTGGTTTGGGTTTTATGGCGGACATCCCAGAAGGGGGAAGGTCCGGTAGTCAACCAGACCTTGGATACTCTCCTTAGGGACACGCGAGATCTCCGGGTAGACCAAAAATTGATTCGGGAATCGAGCCAAAATCTTGATAAGGACCTCCGGAGCGTAGCGGATGTTTTGCAGCAGTTTAAGATTCGCCAGGAAGAGCGGAACCGCCGAGAAGAAGAATATACCTCTTCCATCAAAGATTCCATCAAGAGCATTGAACACTTATTTAAAGGTTCAAAGTCAAAAGGGATGGCGGGAGAAAATATTTTGCGAGAGATCTTCAAGGTTTTCCCGCCCGAACTAATTGTGTTTGATTATAAAGTCGAGGGCCGTCCTGTTGAGTTTGGTCTCAAGCTCCCCGATGGCCGAATTGTGCCGATGGATTCCAAGGTCGTCGCCGTAGAGGAAATGAACCAATTGACCACAGAAACCAATGAAGAAATCCGCCAGCGATTAATCAGAAAGATTGAGCTGGAGGTGATGAAAAAGATCAAAGAAGTAGCGGAGTATGTCCATCCGCCAATAACTTGGGACCGGGCGTTGATGATGGTCCCGGACGCCATTTATTCCATGTTGAAAGAGTCTTTCACCAAAGCTTACAGCCAGTCGGTGATCTTGATCCCATTCAGTATGGCAATTCCCTACATTTTGACCTTTTTGGATCTCCACAAAAAGACCTTGGCTACTTATGATGAGCAACAAGTTCGGGCTTTTCTAGAGGATTTGGATCGGGCGCTCAATGAGATGGAAACGGTGCTGGAAAATCAGATCGCCCGGGGCAATACGATGATCAGTAACGCCTATTCCGAGTATAAAAAAATTGTCGGGAAGGTGCGGGGGCGAATGACTTATCTTGCCGAGGCTGAGAAACCGCAGCTTAAATCTGCTGCCGTGCCGGAAGAGGAACCGGAACTGATTAGCCAATCCAAATGAATAGGGATTTTGAAATCAACAAAAGACATTTTGTAACTCTGATATTGCTGGTAGCTGGGCTAATAGTTATCGGGGTGTTGGGTTATATGGTCATTGAAAAATGGACTTTTTTGGAGGCCCTTTATATGGTGGTGATTACCTTGGCAACCGTGGGTTACCGGGAAGTTCATCCCTTAAGCACCGCCGGGACGATCTTCACTATCCTCCTGATTGTTTTTGGTGTAGTTACTCTATACTATGTAGTTAGGGTGGTGGGGGAGTATGTTTTAATGAGCCGGTTTGATGAGCAATATAAACTTAAGCAAATGAAATCACAAGTTCAAAATTTGATCGGGCACTACATTGTTTGCGGCTACGGCCGGGTGGGGAGCAAAATCGCCCGTGAATTGGCGAAAGAAAATACTCCCGTGGTGATCGTGGAAGGGGATCCGGAAGTCGCGGCGGCTTGCCGCAACCAAGGCTTCCTCTGTGTGGTGGGTGATGCTACTTCGGAGACTACTCTTCTGGAAGCCGGCCTCATGAATGCCAAGGCTTTAATTACGGCTCTCGGAAAAGACAGCGATAATATTTTAGTGGTGATTACAGCGCGGACCTTGCATAGCAACGTGTTTATCGTGGCTAAGGCTAATCATGATGAAGCCGTTGATAAGTTGCTCCGCGTGGGAGCCAATCGGGCAGTGTCACCGTATCAAATCAGTGCTTTCCGGATGGCGACCTTTGCCTTGCATCCGGGGGTAGCTGATTTTGTCGATAATGTTCTGGATCTTAAGAACAGCGAAATCCAAATTACTGATATGACGGTGGGGTCTGCCTCCCCGCTAGTGGGACATCCCTTGGAAGCCTATTTAGCCAACCGGAAATCAGGGGTATCAGTGCTAGTGATTAACCGGCAAGATGGACATTCTGTGATCAATCCCCTGGGAGACACGGTCATTCAAACGGGGGATCGGTTGATTTTAATGGGGATCCGTTCGAATTTAGAAGCCGTGGAAAAATTAATTCATTAGTCCTTCGACAGGACTTCGACGATGAGCTCAGTCGAATCGCTCAGGATAAATTAATAAATTAATTTAGAGGAAAATATGAATGAGCACTACAGTCCAGAGTTTATCAGTGCCCAGAAAGAAGCTCTCTTAAAAGAGAAGGAGCGGCTGGAGAAAGAGTTAGGTGGCGTGGCCTTTTTTGATGAGAGCCAAGGCCGGTATGTGCCCCGTTACGAAGAGTTCAATAAGGGGTCAAGTGAGGATGTGGAAGAGGCAGTGGATGAGACGGTGCATTTTGGAGAGAATACCGCTATGGCGGATAGTTTGCTTCAGTCTCTCAATGAAACAGTTAGCGCGTTAAAGGATATTGAGACGGGTAAATATGGATACTGTGAAAATTGCGGCGACTATATTTCTGAGGAACGCTTAAGGATTTATCCCGCTGCCAAAACTTGTGTTAAGTGCGAATAGAGAAAAAAGTAATACAGAGATTAGGGGCTAAATTAGCCGTTTTGTTGGTAACGGTAGTTTTCCTAACGGGATTGGATCAATGGTTGAAAGCCAGCGCCACCATCTTTAAAACCCATACCTGGGAATGGGGTTGGCTTAGGTTAGTTTGGCATGAAAATCCGGGCATTGCTTTTAGTATTGCGCTGACATCCCCGTTGGCGGTGAGTTTAGTGGTGGTCTTACTTTTGGTATTGATCGGGTTGTGGTGGCGTTCGCGCGGGCAGATGACCTGTTACCAGTGGGGGTTACTTCTGGCTATCGGGGGTGGGGCGAGTAATTTGTTAGACAAGCTTAAGTTCGGTTTTGTGCGCGATTTTGTTTCCCTTTGGATATTCCCCGTGTTCAATTTAGCGGATGTGTTTATTTTTGTGGGCGTAGTAATGATTATTTTAGGAGTCATTTATGGCGAGCGACATCAGAAAATTTAGATTTACGGTTAAATCTGGCGCCGGAGAGCGGCTTGATGCCTGGTTAGCCAAAAAAATTCCTCAATACTCTCGCAGTTTTCTAGTCAGCCAAATTAAGTCGGGCCGAGTTTGGATTGGTGGCCGTAAAGCTCAACCAAAAAGTATCGTGCAGCCTGGTCAAAACATTGTAGTTGAGCTTGTCATCCCTAGTATGGATATTGTTCCCGAGAAAATTGATTTAGATATTATTTATCAAGATAAAAATCTCTTAGTGATCAATAAACCGGCTGGTCTAGTAGTGCATCCAGCCGGAAGTTATACCAAAGGAACGCTGGCGAATGCCCTCAAAGCCAGATTTGCGAAGTTTTACTTTGTCCATCGGTTAGATAAGGATACTTCCGGAGTTATGTTAGTGGCTTTGAACCAAACTACTAAGAATTGGTTAAGTAGATTATTTGAAGAACGGAAGATCAAAAAAACTTATCTGGCTTTACTAACAGGCAAGGTTACTCCCCAAGAAGCCTATCTTGATTTGCCGATTAAACGGGGAAAGTCCGGTAGGTTTGAGGCTTTATCTGGCGGGCGGGCGGCTAAAAGTTTTTACCGAGTTAAAGAATATTTGCCGGGGTTTAGTCTGGTGGAAGTTTTCCCTGAAACTGGCCGGACTCACCAGATTCGGGTACACTTTAAATCGCTCCGGCATCCCGTAGCCGGGGATACAATGTATGGGAGGGAAGAACGAGGGCTATCTCGGCAGTTCCTCCATGCCCATAAAATTGAGTTTGTTGACCCCCAAGGGAAAGCCAGGTCATATAGTGCCCCCTTGCCCAAAGAATTAAGCGATTTCTTAAAAAATTTGCCCCATTAGAAATAGTGTATTGGACAACACTAGCGGGATTAGTAGACATTACATTTAGTTGGTATATTGGTATATTAGTTCTCGCTCTGCTCGAACAGTAATATTCTTCGAACGCAGTGAGAAGTCAACCTTGTTAAATCAAATAGTAATTTCTAACGGGGTGAAGAATAGGTTTGCTAACAAATTAGTAGTATTTACTGGGCCATCAGCTGTTGGGAAGGATACCGTGGCGGCTGAGGTAATGAAATATCTGCCGTTGAGGAAGGTAATTACCACCTGCACGCGACCTCCCCGTCCGGGCGAGAAGCGGGGGGTGCACCGGCATTTTGTGACTAAAGCCCGGTTCCGAGAAATGATTAGAAAGAATCTTCTGATCGAGCATAATTATTTTAGCGGTCATTACTACGGCACCCAGTGGAAAGACATGAGGAAGCCGGCAGCGGAGGGGTATGTACCGCTTCTGGATGTTGACCCCAATGAGGCAGCGAACATCCAAAGACAGAATCCAGATGCGCTGATTATTTTCTTGAAGCCTGAATCTTTGAATGTACTTAAAAAGCGCTTAGTAGCGCGAGGCGGCACGATGGATGAGATCGCTGATAGATTGCGCTTAGCTAAAGAGGCTTTGGCTAAGGAAAACGCCTTTGCCTATAGCGTAGTGAACAGGGAAGGTCATCTCGATGAGACCGTTCGGACAGTCAAAAAAATTATCCGGAATTATTTGGGGTTATAGTTGGGATTCGGCGGAGGCGAGAGCATCAATAATGGGGTCGAGGGCGCCTGCCAAAATAGTTTCAATATGGTGCCAGCTTTGGTTAATACGGTGGTCGGTAATCCTGTCTTGAGGGAAATTATAGGTGCGGATTTTTTCACTCCGGTCGCCGGTTCCAATTTGGGCGCGGCGCTCTTCCGTGCGCTCTTTGGATTTGGTCTCCTCTTCAGCATCTAAGATGCGCGACCGTAATACGGCTAGCGCTTTTTCTTTGTTTTGAGTTTGGGATCTCTCCGTTTGGCAGCTAGCCACTATGCCGGTAGGGAGGTGAGTAATCCGAACTGCTGAATCAGTGGTATTCACTGATTGGCCGCCTTTTCCAGAGGAGCGGAATACCTCTACTCGCAAATCTTCGGGGCGGATGACGATGTCCACCGGTTCGGCTAGAGGCAGGACGGCTACCGTAGCGGCTGAAGTATGAATCCGGCCTTTGGCTTCAGTGACCGGCACCCGCTGGACCCTATGAACACCCCGCTCCCAGCGGAGCTTCCGGAAGACATCTGAGCCCTCAATCTCTAAGGTCACTTCTTTATAGCCACTGCCGTCTTCGGTTTTGCTTTCGTCCAGGATGGATACTTTCCAGCCCTCTTTGCCGGCGTAGCGGGTGTACATTCTGAGTAGATCACCAGCGAAGATGGCTGCTTCATCGCCTCCCGTGCCGGCGCGGATCTCCATAATGACATCCTTTTGGAGTTCTGCGTTTTGAGGGTTTATTAGCTCTGCTAATTTTTGCGCGAGAGTAGTTTTTTGTTTAATAAACATGGTGGATTCTTCCTGGGCTAATCTAACTAATTCAAGATCACCACCGCTGATTACTTCCGTGTTGTCTACCAGTTTTTTCTCAATACCTTGGAGTTGTTGATGAATATCCAGGATTTTTTCGATCTGAGCTTTGCGTTTGCTTAAAATCTTTAATTCATCCGGAGAAAGCTCGGCAATGTTCTCGAGCTTGTTAATAATCTCGTCGAGCTCTTGTTGTAGTTTCTCGATAGGTTGGCTCATGGTTTAATTATACTGCTAGAAATTTCTTTGTTACCTTGCAAGATCGGTAACACCAAAGTCCCAGCCAGTCGCTCTTGCTCGGTATTAATCCAAAAATTACCTTTCCGCTCTCGCCCGAGTGCTTTCGGGCTTCACAGCGGTAATTTTTGGAATACCTTTACGCTCGAGCTCCAATGGCTGGATAGCGGAAAAACGCTCGAACTCCAATAGCCAGAAGTAGAAGAAAATCTATGTTAGCGGAATTGTCTTCCCCGAGCAGGTGGTCGCTTGCTCTTATCGGGAGCCTCCGGCCCTTGAGGGCTACCGGCCCGGGGGGTTTTTTTGGCAATCGATTTGGCGGCGCGTTCACGGAATTTTTCTACTCGTCCGGCTTTGTCGATGAATTTTTGCTTCCCTGTGTAGAGAGGATGACAGGCTGAACAGACTTCCACTGAGATGTTCTCTACCGTGGAGCCAACTTCCATAACATGACCGCAAGCGCAGGCGATCTTCGCCTTGGGATAATATTTAGGGTGAATGTCTTTCTTCATATTTGTCTACATTATACCGTCATTCTGGCAAGCGAAGCGCGCCTGCCCTTCTGTAGCTTTAGCGTAGGAGGGTCCAGAATCTTACAGATTTATTATGAGATCCTTCGACAAACTCAGGATGACGATGTAATGAAACCCTATTTTAATATTAGATCCTGGGCGAGGCCAGGATAACGAAGTAAAGAATACTTCGTTACTTTGCCAGAATAGCATTGGAGTAGTTTAGGGTCAAGTCGGGGGCGAGTCTGGGTAAAGTGAAGGCCGGCTTGGTTGCCGGCCTTAAAGAAGGGGCGCACCCCTTTTTAGGGGGGCGTGCAAAAAGGGTTCGACTTAGCTCTCGCCCGCTGACGCGGTTGCATAAGCGGTGAGCCGGGCCAGCTCTAAAGCTGTGGGTTCTGGCCGATAGCTGTGCGGCCGAACTGCCTTCTCATCTTCTGCCAGATAGGCTTTCTTTTCGTCGGGTGTGACGATTAGGCAATGATCAAGACAAGCTTGATCACCTGACAGGATGCTAAGCTTTCGGCAGTACTCTGTGACTTCTTCGATGGCATCTTCATCCGCGTGGCAACTGCCGTTGCAGCGCTTGAAGAGAGGGTGGCCATTGTCCGCTTCGAATCCGAAGCGGCAGTCCGCTGTGTTGGCGCGGTCTGGCCGATTCTTTCTCTTGCCCCTGTGCGATGTGCCCATGGTGGGGAATCTCCTCCTTCTTCAGAAATAGGTGATGGTGAGAGGGGCGTGAACTCCTTCCCTCCCGCTCCTTCAATGTACGATGGAAATATATCCGCGGCCTCCTAGCCGCAATTACATCTAACCAAAAAATCTCTTTCTCATCAAGGTTTTTCCCATAAATATATATATAATGTAAGGGTTAGTTGCCCATGAAGTTCATTGTTGACATTTCTCTGGCTTTGTAGTATAATAATTTAATAAGGTTTGGTAGACGTTCAAAATTAAAACCAAAACTACTATGGCAAACAACTTTACCCCAGGCAAAAATACCCCAATGCCTATGGCTCCCATTCCCTGGTACAAGAGCCAGACCATGAAAGCGTATCTGCTGGTCCTCGGTATTATCGGGGTAATTTTGATTGTGTTATTCAGCCGTCAGATCGGGGATCTTTTAAGTTGGTTAGCTTCCCAAGCTGCCCTGGAAAGCAAAACCATCGACCTTACCTTTGATCAGAATAATTTTGCCAATACTGACTATACCGCCCAAAGATATGACCCGGGCTCTGATACTTGGATTGATGATAAAAACTCCGTCACTGTGGATAATAACAACCGGCTCATTCTGCATCCGCAGTAATTCGGTTTATTAAATCAGAAAATCAAAATAAAAATAAAATGGAAGAGATTATCAACAAGTTAAGCCAAGCTGTTAAAAGCTCCACTACCAAACGTAATTGGGGAGTGCCGGTTGTTATCCTGTCGGCTTTTGTGTTGATTGGAGTAGCCGTTTATTATGGCGGGTATTTCAAAGATTTGTTCCGGGGCGCTAAAGCATCTGTAAATCAAACCTGGGATTTTACCAATGCTGGTGATTTTGCAGCTACATCCAATGTCACTATTGCTGATGGCTATGCCACGGTCGATCTGGTTTATACCTTAGGCGAAGTCAATAATATTTCAATCAACGATATAGTGGCGGTTGATCCCTTGAATAACCACCTTTTGGGAGCGATATCTGAAGCAGATATATGTGCCGAGTCTATTGATAAAGGACAGACTTGGACCGTGCATTATTGCCCTTCCGGGTTGCCGGGCGGGGATCGGTTTGAGCGGCATAAATTCGCTAAGTTACCTTCTGGCCGAGTCGTGGTAGTAGGTGAACGGGTGTCTGATGTTAACCCTCCCGTTGCTCTTGCCGCGTACTCTGATGATGACGGGGCAACTTGGAGCATGCCGTTCGTAGCAGAAGATCACCTCTCATTTGAGTCGATCTTGTATTATCAAAATCAAGGCTGGCTATATGCCGGGACATCTATGCGAGGCATCCTTGTCTCTACGGACAATGGCGTGACCTTTGCCAATGACGGCAGCAACGGAGCTCCGGTCCAAGCAGATCTTTATGGAGCTCTTGGAATCATTGACCTTACCTCAGCAGTTATTCCAGGCACTGGTACTATTCGTATCTATGCTGCTTCTGAAACAACTATGACAGGGGGAGGAGGAGCTGTCTATTACTCGGATAATAACGGAGCTAATTGGCATTTGGTGAGTTTGCCTTCCTTTGGTTTAGGGCCTTCGCTATTGTCGCTGGCGCGAGACCAGGCAGGTTATGTGTATGTAGCCACCTCTTCGTCCTATATTTTTAAAACCACCACCGCAGCAGGTAATGTTTTTGAGCGGATTGACGTGGCAGGACTAGATAGCGCTGGAGATATTTATATTAATAGTCTCAATGAAGTTTTTCTTCCCTCTTCTGATGGCACGATGTATCGCGCAGTTGATTATACTTCTAACACTGGCGCTACGGACTTTTTTGCTAGCAATACCAAGGTGGTTGTCCCGGGGGGGACTATCGCTATCCCAGTGATGCTTTCAGTTGGGGTTAATCAGTATGTGCTAGCAGTTAATTTACAGGCTACTTCCAATAGTCTGGTGGTCACGGCTAACCATGCCTTACAGCAAGGACTGATTAATCTGGCTGGTATACCTTTTAATAAATTAGTTTCCTTTAGCGAAGAGATAGCTCCGGCGGGTACAGCCAATATGCGTTACCGCGTTAGCTATCTTAATGGTCCTGGCACCGGGGGAATTCCGAGCGGCAGCGACTGGTATTACTGGAGTCAAGGAGCGTTAGATTGGGTATCGGTCACCGATATATTAGATATGACCCAAACTAACACCGCTACTGAGATTAATAGTCACCTTACGACTTTGGCTGATGATATCACTCCGCCTAAAGCATTTTATTTTGAGGCGATTTTCAACACTGCCGAAGGCTCCACTAATCTAGATACGGTCATTCTAGGATATGAAGAGACGCCCTCTATTGAGGTAACCACGCCATCAGCTGGGAGCATTGTTTATACCGGGACCAAAACTCCGATCACTATGATAATTAATACTGGCGGGGAAGCTGCGGATTATCTAAAGCTATTTTATTGGGATACGGTTTCCTGGCAAGTAATTCAAAGCAATTACGACTATCAGGATACCGGAGAAAGCATATCTACTCAGGTTTATGAGTGGTTAGTTCCAACCGTGGCGAATCCCGGAAATACTCATTTTAAGGTCAAGGCGGAGTTGTATGCTACCGATGACAGTTTAATTACTTCAGGAGAGAGTGGGGAATTTATTATTGGTGCTTTGGAGGTAGATCACTTTGAGGTAGTGGCTCCGGTACAGGTGCCAGTCAATCAGGAATTTATTTTAACAGTGACAGCGAAAAATGCTGCTGATGAAGTGGTAGTAGCTTATAATATGCCCACTCCGGTTACTACTGAGCTGGGAGATACATATATTACCCCTAATTTAATTGGTGACGGTACTGTGGAGGGGGGAAGTTGGAATAACGGAGTAGCCACTTCGGATCATTTCAAGATATCGAGCATAGGGACACATACCATCATCGTGCAGTTTGGTTCTGCGCAAGGACAAACTGGTATCGAAGTCACTGGAATTATTGAACCAGAGCCTGACGATTATGTTATTGATATCCCTCTCGAGGCCTATAAAGGTGCTAACTTTGTTGTATATGTGACGGCTTATCGGCTGGGGGTGGTAATGACTAATTGGGATGGTATTCATGGTTTGACTATTGAAGTTACTCCTGGTCCACCAGCTAATTTTACAGTTGGCGATGGTATTCATGGCATTTGGGAGAATGGCATTATGAAGTGGGCGGAATGCGCCATCTCTACCGTGGGGTATCAAGAATTGGCGATTTATGCTCCTGGGGTTTTCCCACGGGTACTATTAACTCGGGATACTATTCGTATATATGGTGACCAACCCAAAATTGCTAGTATTGATCCGCTAAGCGGGGGCATCGCGGGAAATGAGCCCATCACTATTACCGGCATTAATTTTGAGCCGGGGGCTACAGTTATCTTTGATGGAATAGCTGCGACCAGTGTCGTAGTGCAAAGCGCCAATACCATCACCTGTATTAATCCGCCCCATGCAGCGGGTGGGGTGGTGGTGCGGGTGACTAATTTAGATGATCAATTTGCGGAAACCAATTTTGAATATGTAGAATCAACCTTGCCCACTATTGTTTCGGTAGTCCCAGATCATGGGTTTGCTGGTGACACGGTCACAATCACTGTGGCTAACATGGATTTAGACAGTAGCTCTCAGGTATACTTTGATGGCATTTTAGCTACTAAAACAGGCCCCAGTGCCAGTAAAGCCCAGATTGAGGTTATAGCTCCTCCTCATGCCCCTGGCCCAGTAGAGGTTAAAGTCACCACTACAGGTTATGCGAATGCTGTTAAGTCAAATGGCTTTACATATGATTTTCCTGTCACAACAAGTTTTACGGCTAGGTATCGTTCGCCGGCGTTTGCTACAGCGGGCACCATCCAGTCGTTGGATGCTTTAACGGTGGTGGCGAGCGGTTATGGCTTAGATGTAGCCGATCCTGGCGAGGTGACCACGATAGAAGTTGGCTTCTATGATCTCAATGATCAGGGGCTAGCGCCGTGGTTTGTTTTCAATCCTGCTGATAACTTTACTGATTGGTACGCTAGTGTTATCAGCCAAATTAGTCTGGCTGACGTTCGCGGAATCAGATTTAGAATAACTATGTCCGATGATAATATTTTGACCAAGAGCGGTCCTTGGGCGCAGAGCATTACCTTAACTTACTCCACTGAAACCGGAGAAACCCCAACCCTTATCTTAGAAGTAACCAATAAAAGCAATAATGGAGAGACACAAACTGGTGGTAATGTAATTTATGAATTGAAATTATCCGGTACCTATACTGGAGATATTAATCTGTCCACGCCAGTGGTAACTGACAATCCTGAATACTTAGATTCGGCTGCATTCGCAACTAATCCCATCAACAAACCTGACGGAGCAGCCGTTACTACCAATCTTACCGTCACCGTTAAGACATGGAGTGATACCACCAAACCAGCGGGTCCCTTCCCTTATGCCATTACCTTTATAATTACCGCCGATGCTACTGGGATTACGCCGTCGCCGACCGCCACTACTGACCTCACTATTTTGGATATTACTCCCAGCAATTCCATTATGTTCCACTTGATCATCCCAGTGGAAGATATTCCTTCTGAAGCTCTGCCATCGGTTTTCACACTGAATATCTATCCTTATGACACCACTGGCTTAACTAAAGATGATCGCATTGCTTCAGTGAGCGCAGCTCCTACCAGCCAAGACACAGCTACTAGTGTGATAATTGTGGATGTGCCTGTGCTAAAAACTGACTTTCCAGCTGGAGTTAGTGATTACAAAGCTTATGTCAGATCTACTCGCCACTTCTGGACTAAGGTGGATCAGGTGGCTGGATTGACAGATGACAAGATTACAATTGATCCGTCAACTTCGGCATCGTATGCACTAGGATTTATTAACCCTCTGTTAGTGGGAGATGTGGTGGCTGACAACTTTATTAACGTGGTTGATATCGGTGTTTTATTCACGAACTGGGGAGAAGGCGTTAATCTAATCGGCGACTTTACTAATGATAACTTTATTAACGTAGTGGATCTTAATTTCGCATTCAAGAACTGGAATCTGGCTGGCGATTCCTTCCTTGATTAATTAGTTAACAATCAAATACACAACAAATATAAAACTCAAAATGATAAACAATAATTACAATCCCTGGACCGTTTCTGCTCTGCCAGTCCGCCGGAAGAATTATCTCTGGCCGTTTATTGTGGCTGCCGTTGGTTTAGTTTTGGCAATCTTAGCCTTGGTCTATTCAGGTGGTTTTAGTGCCGCCCTGAAGTTTTTGGGGGCAGGAGCTAGCAATAATTTCGAAGTCACCTTTACCGGTGCTGGCGATTGGCTAGGTACGAGCGGACGAGATTATATTATGGGTGGTGCAAGCATGCAAAGCACGGGAGTATTCACAGATTTTCCAGGGCTTCCAACGGATCCCGATTCTACCCCCGAAGAGATGGGTTTAGTTACTGTTATTTTTAATAATTCAGCGGCTGATAATCCTGAAGCAGGTGCGCCCTCCTCTGTATATATCTCACCGGTTTTAGATCTCAGCGTGACTGCGCCATTAGTTACATCAATAGCAGCGACAGATTTTGTGCCCGAGACCACGGAAATTAGTTATGCTTACCGCTCTACCGCTAATGCAGACGATTTAAGCAATCAGGAATTTTTACCTTTAGAGTTAAATCCTACCAGTACAACTAGCATGAAAGTTAATACTAAAAGTGCGGTGATGAGTCAGATGATAGAGCGTTATCTCCAGATTAAGCTTGCCTTTGGTGGTAGCTTGTCTTCGGATGTGCGCCCGGCGGTTTATGCTTTGACTGTGCAATATCAAGATAGTGCAGAGGCTGGCAGTGGTAATCTGGGCGGTGGTGGCGGAACGATAACCCCTAGTGGCAGCGACTTAACTCAAAAAAATATTTCTTTGCAATATAGTGAGGTCAATGCTCCAACTGCAGCTACTGTCACTATCATTTCAGCCGACTTGAGTGACCCGATAGCGTACTTAGCAGAAGGTGTTAATTTGTCCCAGCGGAACAGTTTATCTATAGATACAAGCTTGGTTGCCGGAGCCTATGCTTTACAGGTTTCAGCCGCTGGCATTAAAAGTAAAGTAGTGCCTTTCGTGATTGACAATGATTCCAATATAGTGGTCAATGCTGGATCGTTTGAGGCGGGGTCCACCAGTGGGCTCTCGGGCGACCTTAACGGCGATGGGGCTGTCAATAGCGTAGACTTACTCATATTATTCAGTCAGTTCTCTCAATAAAGGTCTTGACAGATTTAACAAAGTATAGTATAATAAAGTAATAGGATAAGGAAGCTCTAATTAACACAAAAATGAAAAAACCGTTCCTAACTATTTTAGTCAGCCTGTTGCTCTTATTGGCGCCCACCTGGGGCGGGATGGTTATTGCCCAAACGGCTCCTCCTAAGACTGCTACTTTGACCTTTGGTCCAGCCAGTGTAAGCCGTGATGTTAGTAATAGGATCACTGTTGATGTCAGCGTGAACACTGCTGGGCAGGATACTATTGGTGTAGACGGGGTCGTAAATTATGATGCTACTAAATTAGATTTTATTGCACCGACCAGCAATGCTTGGCTAGGCGGTTTTTATTCGCAGGACGCTAGCGGTGCCGGTACGCCCAAGCTGGGGACTGACGGCAGAATTTGGTTTAGTACTACTACTCCCGCTGTAGGTCCCTGGGCGAATGGGTCCGGAACAGTAGCTCATCTAATCTTTACTGCGCATTCCGGTGTGACATCAGCCGCTTTTAGTTTCAAATTTACTTCATTAGGTTATACCGGGAATGATACCAATGTGGTTGCTCATATTAGTAATCCACTGGATTCTGATATTTGGAATGGTGCCACAGGTCAGGCTAATCCAACTACTATTACCATCACGGATTATGTGCCTCCGGTTGTAACTCCTGTCATCTCTAACCTCAATCCAAAT
>CAYGXX010000002.1:0-33934 GCA_964354145.1 uncultured Candidatus Saccharibacteria bacterium | reverse complement strand
TCCCAAGGGTTTGGCTGTTCGCCAATTAAAGCGGCACGCGAGCTGGGTTCAGAACGTAAATTACATTGCGTTCTACGGTAGAAATACCGTATAATAAATGTGGCTTATATCGGTGAAACCCGAACTTCCCAACCGAACGGGAAGAGGGTAATACCGAGGGAAGATTGAGGTTATGTCAGAAAAACTTCTTGCGTATATTGCAGGTTTCTTGGATGGGGATGGTTGTATTATGGCTCAATTAGTCAAACGCCCCGGATATATTTATGGCTTTCAAATCAGAGTAAGCATTGTGTTCTATCAGAAAACTAATCACAAAGATTTTCTGATTTGGCTCAAAAGCAAGCTGAAAGCAGGTTATATCAGGGATCGGAATGACGGAATGACAGAATATACTATTGTTAGTCCAGAGTCAGTTCAGCAAGTGCTTAATAAACTGTTGCCGTATTTACGATTAAAACGTGAATTAGCAAAAAAGGTTTTAAACATTTGCCGGATCAACCTTACCGACAAGAAATCTATTTCCACTAGAGAGTTCTTAAGAAGAGCTCGGTTGGTGGATGAAACTGCCATATACAATTATTCAAAGAAACGTACAACAACTCGGGAAAGCGTTAAAGTTTTTCTTAGACAAAATAATCTCATTCCCCGTAACGACTGATTCAAATTGCTACAGCAAGAGCAATAAGATGAAATGGCTCCATAGCCATTACACGCCACCTCCTCCTGCAATAGTTGTATTGCAGAGGATGAAGATATAGTCTATGCCATTAGTAATAATGGAATAACATGCGTGAGACAGTAAGCAATTGACCATGCTGTCTAAGTAGCTTTGTCTAGCTACTCTTGTCAAAATAACAAGATAAACTTGGCTGTATGCTGGAAACTCTGGGTATCCCATTCTACTATTGATAATTTAGTCTCTATATAATAGAATTAAATTATTAAAGTGAAAATGGATGGGTGCAGACAACCAGCAGGCAACCCGTCTAATGACGGAGAGTCCTCAGAGACTGTACGCCAGGCCCGTTTAAAGAAACGGAAAGATACAGTCCGAACTGCATAGCGATATGCAGAACCTATTAGAAACAATAGGACGCCACAGAGCATCGGAATAATTGGAAGTGGTTTTGCAAAGTAACAGAATGTCGGTCTCTATCTGCTGTGCATGTAGGAAATTTGAGGGGAGTCCTTTACAGTACGAGAGGACCTAAAGGAACGGACCGCTGGTGTACCAGTTGTTTTACCAAAAGCACCGCTGGGTAGCTACGTCCGGAAAGGATAAGCGCTGAAAGCATCTAAGTGCGAAGCCTCCCCCAAAATAGATTTCCTTTTCGCAAGAAATAAGGACCCAAGTAGACTACTTGGTTGATAGGCAACAGGTGTAAGTCCAGCAATGGATTAAGCCAAGTTGTACTAATAGTCCGATCACTTGACTTTTCTAGAGTTTTCTCTTAATCGGTGGTTAGAGTAAACTAAGGGCAGAAAATAATTTGTGGTAAGATGATGATGAAGTAATTCTAAACTGATTGGGGATGAAAAAAGACAAATCCGAGCGATTCAAAATGCTCAAAACCATCATCGTTTTGTTAAAAATATTAGGCTGGATATCGTTAGCGGCAGGAGTGGCAGCAGCTATCGAGATACTGGCGGTGCCGCAAGTGATTGATAAGCTTGGGCTATCCTCTTTAAGCCAATCACCGTGGTTATTGGCTCTGGTTATGTTAATCGCTACTGTGGTTTATACCATGATTTTCTTTGCTCTAGCAGAAGTTTTGCAGGTTTTTCTTTCTATTGAATACAATACGCGTAAACTGCGCGAACTTTTAGACAAGAAGTAACGAGTTTACTGTCCTGGTGCCCGAAGCGAGGTGGCAACACCCGTTCCCATCCCGAACACGGCCGTTAAGCATCTCAGCGCCGATGATAGTTACCCTTCGGGGTCGCAAAAGTAGGTCGGTGCCAGGACAGTGAATTGGTTAAAAGATAGCTCCCATAGGGGAGTTTTCTTTTGTGGTACAATAATTTATCAACAAGTCCTTTGAGAGGTTAACCAATATGCCTAAGAAGAAACTGCTAGTCTATTGCGCCACGCCGGCACGATTAGCAAGTAAAACGAAGGAGATCATGGATTTTGTGACATTTAGAGGGCACGGTCCTTTTCACCCTTTCCAAGCATTTGAACTAGACAGGTTTGAAGATGGTCCTATTGGAAGAGACAAATCAATGGAATTTTGTCTTCGGGCTGTTGGAATCTGCGATGAGTTCTGGTTATTTGGTATTTCTGATGGTACCTTGCAAGAACTGTGCCATGCACAAAAGCTTGGAAAGCTGATCAGAGTGCACCTCAATGAATTTGATCCTAATTGGTTAGTTGTATATAGGCGTCTTGCGCTCAAGTACAACTTTCCTCTCAGGGATCTGTTCGAACAAGGTTTGGTTGGAGGCCAACCTCCTGAGCCCCTTTAAGGGGCTTTTCTTTTGTTTATGATACAATATATTTACTAATTAATATGTAGTCCTATGGCGAAGAAATTCAAAAAAGCAGCTAAAGAGTTACAAAGGTTAAGTAGTCTGTACCAGCAAACTAGCCAACCGATTGGGGTGCTCCAAACTCCTACCGCCCAAGAGATGGCCGGGGATGTTCAAATAGGTACATTAGCGGCGGCTCATGCCCAAAAACATGCCATTATCCGGCACGACCTCATTACTTTGTTAATTGTAGCCGTAATTATGCTGGTGGCTCTGTTCGCCCTCAATTATCTAGTCGATAATACTGCCGTTGGCACTTGGCTTCATCAAGCCATTGCCAAATTCATCTAAAATTCATTGTCGGTTAAGCGGTAACTTAGAGCCTCGGCGATATGCTGGGGTTTTATGTTCCCTTCATTCTCTAAATCGGCAATTGTGCGGGAAACTTTGAGGGTGCGGCTATAAGCCCGGCCGGATAAATTCATTTTATCTACCGCATGGCGGAGGAGTTCATGACCGGTTTCATCCAATATACAGAATTGTTTTAACTCCTCGGTATTCATCTCAGAATTATTGGAGGTTGCAGAATCAGCGAATCTATCATATTGGATTTTTTGGGCCAGAATTATTCGACCCCGAATAACTAACGAGCTTTCGGCATTAGGGTTGGTTGTGAGTTTGTCATAACTTAAGCGGGGGACTTGGATATGCAAATCAATTCGGTCTAACATCGGCCCGGAAATCTTCTTTTGATAATTATGAATCTGGCCGGCGCTACAAGTGCAGGATTTTTGAGGATCACCGAAATAACCGCAGGGGCAGGGATTTTGAGCGGCGACTAACATAAAGTTGGCAGGGAAAGAGGTGCTCATCGCCGCGCGGGAAACGTGCACAACTTTGTCTTCCATTGGTTGGCGCAACACATCCAAAACTTGGCGAGTAAACTCTGGTAATTCATCCAAAAACAATACCCCTTTGTGGGCCAGAGAGATTTCCCCAGGCTTAGGCCAATTGCCTCCGCCGGTGATGGCGACCGCGGAAGCGGTGTGGTGAGGACTGCGGAAAGGTCGCTGTAATATCAGGGAATTATTATTGGCCAAATAGCCAGTCACACTATAGATTTTGGTGACATCCAGCATCTCCGGGACAGTCAGGGGCGGGAGAATAGTAGTCAGGGCTTTCGCCAGCATAGTTTTGCCCGATCCTGGCGGGCCGGACATTAGAATATTGTGCCGACCAGCTGCCGCAATCTCTAAAGCTCTTTTAGCCTGTTCTTGCCCGGAAATATCCTTCATGTCGGTCGCGAAACTCTGCTCCAGCAGTGATGGATCCACAGTAGTTTGTGGATGAGGAGAAATATTAATTTCTTTGCGCAGGTGGGCGACTAGTTGTTTCAAATTCTTAACCGGAATAATTTCTATTTCATCTATTAAAGAAGCCTCCAAGGCATTTTCAGCTGGCAGGTAAATATTTTTTATATGCAAATCTTTAGCCATAGAGGCAAATAAAATGGCTCCATTAATTGGGCGGATGTTTCCATCCAGGGCTAATTCGCCAAAAAATACCGCGCTGTCTGGTTTATAGATTTGTTCGGAGGCTAACATAATCCCTACCGCGATCGGTAGATCATACGCCGGTCCTTCTTTGCGCAAATCAGCCGGCGCTAAATTAACCGTAATCTTCTTATTAGGAAACTGCACATTGCTATTCCGGATAGCGGATTTTACGCGCTCTTTGGCTTCTTCCACTGCTTTATCGGGTAGTCCGACAATCAAAAACCCCGGCAGACCCTGGCTAATATCCACTTCTACGTCAACCAATGTGGCATCTAGTCCAACAATTGCTGCGCTATTGATTTTCGCTAGTGCCATTTAGTTTATCCGACAATTTGAGGAGATATTCTTTAATTTTAGTTTGGTCGGTTTCATTGCTTAGCTCCGGCTGCCAGCCAGCATTGATGGGGACTATCAGGTGATCGAATTTACCATCCGGATGCAACGTGAGTTCCACGACAAAACTATGCTGGGTCCAATAGTCAAAGGGCTGCCAAAAAGCAAAATTACCGAGCGAGTAAAAAATTATGCCATTGTTATAACTTTCAATGCCCTCTGGTACATGGGGATGATGTCCGATCACAACATTGGCTCCGGCATCAATTACTTTATGGGCGAATTTTATCTGGGGCGTTGAAGGTGTGGCGGCATACTCTACGCCGCGGTGCATCGAAACGATTATCCAGTTTACTCCTATAGATGATTCTGGAGGAGGATTTCTTAATTGTTGGATGGCAGCAATCAAACGATCATCATCAGCCCAAGCCACATAATCTTTGGCCCCCGCATTTTCGTAACCATTTAGAATAGCGGTCACAGCGAACCAGGCAATCTTTTGGCCGTTTATTTCCATAACCACTGGCTGATATAAATTTTCGGTAGTTTTGCTGGCACCAGTATACTTGATTCCTAATCTTTCCAAATTATCAATTGTTTCCAATAAATGATCCTTGCCATAATCCCACATATGATTGTTTGCAAGGGATATGATATCAAAACCAGCAGCAGCCAAGCTATCCGCCCCGGTGGGAGGCCCCGCAAACCTATACTCGTTGGTCGGGGATTGGGTTTCGCCCCCGAGGTCGGCTAATTGGCTTTCCAAATTGCCAAAAGTAATATCAGCTGATTTTAAATAATCGGAAATATTGGCGAAAGGATAGTTGATTTCTCCAGCTAAAATCTTTTGCCCGGTTTGACGCCCCAAATTAATATCTCCAACCGCGATAATTTTTACGGGTTTCAGCGAAACTTCTGCTGATTCATTATTAGTGGTTGTGGGTGGTTGGCCATAGGTATAGTTGGCCAGCGCATATAAAATAAATAACCCTCCTATGCCGATATAGATTTTGTCTTGTACTTGCATGAACCCATTGTATAATAATTCTCACCAAAACCCCCCGTGGGGCGTCCATTATTTATTTTCTCGCCATTCCGTCCGCCTCTGATCGGCTGGCGGGTTATTTCAGTATATTATTTGGTTAGAACTTGAAGAATGGTTTTATTTTCTGGAAGAGATTATTTAACAGCCCGACTAACTGTCCTGCAATTTTTGTTATAGCGGAAGGCGGGGTTTTAGTTTGTTGGTAGGGTGATGGGGTCTTTGACTCTTGAGGTTGAGTTATCCCGCCAGTAGAGGGTTTCGGAACAGGCTTTGTCACAGTGGTAGATTTTGATTGAGGCGAAGGTTTAACTAGAATATTGACTTTAAATTCTGAATCTTCCACCCAAGCCAAACCGTCAGCTACCAGTGCAAAATATTCAGTGAATCTGGTAGGACGTTTTACCATCGGAGCTTGGACTGTGAATTCGGTATCAAAACTTTCTCCCGGTTTGATTATGCCGGGCAACACTACCCGAACCGCCCGATTAGAGTAAGGCCAACTGAAGTGGATGAATTTGGATTTACGGTCGCGCGGTCGGCTGGTCCCAATGTGGATCGGTTGCAAGAGGTTATCCCAGTCCAGATTCCCGGTGTTAGTAAATCTTAGGCTAATCTTGCTCTCTGCTTGGGAAAGTATTTCTATCGTACGGGTATCTAGTACAGGTACTTTAACTTTTAATTCTTGTGGAGGCAACGCATCGATCACAAAAATCTTGAAATTATCAGCTAGTATTATTTTTTCCGATTGAACTACAACTTTCAGATCTATCAAGCCTTTAGGTGGAGTAAAAGACGGAATTAAATATTCTAAGATGATTAGCGTGGGATCGTTAGGGGCTGGAGCTATGCGGGCAACAGTAGCGACGTAGACCGCTGACGGAGCTGCTAACTCCACCACCACATCTTTTAGTAAATCTTCTGGTAAATCTACCTTTTTCTTCGCATAAACAAACAGTTTATTGGGCCGATCATGGACAATAATTTTGGGCGAATAATCCACTATGGTAAGAGCCGATTTTAGGTCTATGGTTTTTTTTGCTGGTGTTTCCTTAGGGAGAATTGGTTGAGTAGGAATATAAGAGTAGCCACCTCCACCACCCCCGCCCCCGCTGCTTTGGATGGTGAGAACAGCATTACTTGTATCATTAAAAGTGTCATCGCCTACTTTAGAGATCCTAATCAAAGCTTGGATAGTAGTAGGTGCAGTTACTGGCCAAGAATAACTCCCGTCATTGGTGGTGGATTCGGTGATAGTTTCCCAGCTACCTCCAGATGTTCTCTGTAGTTCGATTTTTACATAATCAATAGGACCCAGTGTAGTCCACGTGATAGCCGCGCTTGTATTAACTGTCCAGGTTTCCCCTCCGTTCGGGGCAGTTACTGTGATGGATCCACCAGCGGGGTAGACAGTCAGATGGAAAGAAATATCAGATTCGGCTTTGGCAAAAAATATTCCGGTAGCCGCTATCAGAAGAGCCAGGAATGTAATTAACTCCTCTTTCAAAACTGTTAGGATTGTTTTTTGTATTTGTTTTAGCATAGTTATAATAAAGAGATATTCTTTTCATTATATCATAAAATGTCTACTTCGTCAATAGAAGGATTTCTTAATCCAGCCCTTGGATTTTTGTCTCT
Source organism: uncultured Candidatus Saccharibacteria bacterium (assembly GCA_964354145.1). Taxonomy (GTDB): domain Bacteria; phylum Patescibacteriota; class Kazan-3B-28; order Kazan-3B-28; family UBA10110; genus UBA10110. The sequence continues at coordinate 26,896 of CAYGXX010000002.1, read as the reverse complement.
GTCTCCCTATCCCGACCATTCTCTTCCTGTCATCCCGACCGCAGTCGAGGGATGACAAGGAGTGAAGAAGTGAATCTTTTAGGCCACGGTGAATCTCATAGCTCCAGTGTAATCGGCTGGATGTTGCCCAACCGGAATTACCACTTGAATGGTTGGGCGCACTTCCGATGTATCACCGCCCGTACCGCTGCTTCGTACTCCTACTGTGCGCGATGTATCTAATGATTCGGTGGCGTTGGTCTCGGTAATGTTAGTATAAGTTCCTGACCAGATCGTATAAGCATCGCCCCCTCCGCCTACTGTGCCATCTTTGCGAATTTTTATATTCGCATCAGGGATGGTATATGACCCTTCCGCGGTCAAAGTGGTCTGCATAATTACCGTCAAGCTCCAACCTGACCCGCCGTCAGTTACCACTACCTTCTCACCTGCGCTCCAAGTAGTTTCTTTAATGTCGCCTGGATTGCCCGTAGTTAGAGTAACATCAGCCGGAGCGGTGATCCCTAATGTTGCGCCTTCTGCTATCTCCCCGGCTATCGCTACTTTAAATCCCGGTCCGGCCATCTCCGTGGCAGTACTACTTTCAACCGGCCCAGTCCAAATCTCGCCCTGAGCAGACCAAGCACTGCCTCCGCCAGTGATGTGAGATTCTTCTAAATTATCGGTAGCGGCAGCATTGCTTTCATACGAGGCAGCGAGTAAATCCCCACTGTCGGGGAGGGCCGCCAATCGCACTAGGCTAGTGTCATCATCACTGGTCAGAGCGACGATACCGTCCCAGGCCGAACCAGTCCAATGGCGGGAGGATGTCCCGGCATCATCCCCATAGACTAGCCAGGCCTCGTTGGGGTTGCCAGAATAAGTTTCCCAGATGATGTCGAAGTTCATACATTTTAAGACCTCAAGTCCTGCGTCATGTTCAGCGTGCTCGGAATCCCATCCCGTTCCGCTCCACTCTCGGGTGTTCAAGTCGAGTCCGGCGTCTTGCATCCCAAATAGGATTTGATCGGAGGAGGCGGTGGGATCGGCGGCCAACCTTAACCAGTGGCCTATGCCTCCTGCCACTGAAACATCCAATAAGGTAGCAGCCCCTAAGGTTACGCCACTTTGGGAGTACTCGCGGTAATACTGGTCGGTTGAGGTAGTATCAGACCAAATAAAAATAATGTCACCGGTTGTGGTCTCAAAGGCCACATCCATGCACTTGCGAGTAGCGATGGCGGCACTAGCATCCCAGACCGCTTCGTCTCCGCCAGAGTTCATGTCATCCCAGGCGCTACCATCCCACCTCATCCCGTAGATGTCCACGGCACTATCCACCAAGATCATGGCGAGCCGATCACTGCCTGGGTGAGAAGCCAACTCAATCCAGTTAGGGGAACCAGCGGTCAGGACGTTAATGTTAGTACCCGAACCGTCCCAGTTACCGGAAGAGTTGCTCCAGACCTTATAGTCCGGATCGGCGGTGCCGTCATTGTAGACCACTACGGCATCTCCGGAGGTTTGTTCAAATTCAAAATCCCAAGACCGGTAGTAGTCAGCATCACTAGTCCCGGCGTCTTCCAGAGTGCCTTGCCCTAATGTTCCAATTGTAGTGACCGAGCCCCAGCTGTTAGTGGCACCTCCGGTCCACGTTTGAGCAGACAATACTCCCGAGCTGCCCTGAACTAGTAATAATGCTTTGTCGGCAACGGGTGAGAACTTTAATTCCATATACAAGATATCTCCGGTCACCACAGTGGCGGAACTCGCACTGCCCCAAGAAGATCCGTTCCACTGCTTGTATTTGGGGGTGGAGTTGCCGACAGTCCGATCATCATAGACGATCATGGCGTCGGTAGAAGAACCATACATCTCCGCGGCGATGGCTGTGCGAAAGCCCGACCCTCCAAACTCCGTGGCGGTGTTGCTATATACCGGTCCAGTCCAAATCTCGCCCTGAGCAGACCAAGCACTGCCTCCGCCGGTGATGTGAGATTCTTCTAAATTATCGGAATTAGAAGAATTATCTTCATAGACGGCTGCTAACAGAGCACCATCATAAGGGTTGGCTGCCAACCGAACTACCGCAGCATCATCATCACTGGTCAGAGCGACGATACTGTCCCAGGCCGAACCGGTCCAATGGCGAGAAGATGTCCCGGCATCATCCCCGTAGACTAGCCAGGCCTCACCGGGATTACTGGAATGAGTCTCCCAGATGATGTCGAAGTTCATGCTTCTGATGTTTTCCACTGCGCTGTCATGTTCAGAGTGCGCGGCATCCCATCCCGTCCCGCTCCACTCTCGGGTGTTCAAGTCGAGTGATCCGTCCTGCACGCCTAACAGGATCTGGTCAGAGGAGGCGGTTGGATCGGCAGCCAGACGGACCCAGTTAGTAGTATTGGCAGTGGAGATATCCAACAAGGTAGCGGCTCCTAAGGTTACTCCGCTTTCGGAATATTCGCGGTAATACTGGTCGGTGGCAGTGGTGTCTCCCCAAATAAAAATAATGTCACCGGTTGTGGTCTCAAAGGCCACATCCATGCACTTGCGAGTAGCGATGGCGGCACTAGCATCCCAGACCGCTTCGTCTCCGCCAGAGTTCATGTCATCCCAGGCGCTACCATCCCACCTCATCCCGTAGATGTCCACGGCACTATCCACCAAGATCATGGCGAGCCGATCACTGCCTGGGTGAGAAGCCAACTCAATCCAGTTAGGGGAACCAGCGGTCAGGACGTTAATGTTAGTACCCGAACCGTCCCAGTTACCGGAAGAGTTGCTCCAGACCTTATAGTCCGGATCGGCGGTGCCGTCATTGTAGACCACTACGGCATCTCCGGAGGTTTGTTCAAATTCAAAATCCCAAGACCGGTAGTAGTCAGCATCACTAGTCCCGGCGTCTTCCAGAGTGCCTTGCCCTAATGTTCCAATTGTAGTGACCGAGCCCCAGCTGTTAGTGGCACCTCCGGTCCACGTTTGAGCAGACAATACTCCCGAGCTGCCCTGAACTAGTAATAATGCTTTGTCGGCAACGGGTGAGAACTTTAATTCCATATACAAGATATCTCCGGTCACCACAGTGGCGGAACTCGCACTGCCCCAAGAAGATCCGTTCCACTGCTTGTATTTGGGGGTGGAGTTGCCGACAGTCCGATCATCATAGACGATCATGGCGTCGGTAGTGGCGGCATAAGATAGAGGGATAAGAGCGAAGATATTGAAGATCAGACTGATACCAACCAACCAAACTAACCATTGAAACCGAGTTAGTTTGTAAGGCTTGAGTAGATAGGGCGGGTGTTTAATTTTTAGATAATGACATTTATTTTTCATCATCCTGTTCTGGTACCTCCAATTCAAGTCCGGCTTTTAGCCGAAACTTGGGCTTCAGGCGATTAAATTTGACTATCTTTTTCCAAGCTAATCCTGTGAATTGTTCCACATCCTTCCGGGTATCGCCTGGCTGAATAATGATGGTGTAACTAGTCGGCTTGATGACAACCCCTTTTGTCATTCTGTCCGATCTTCCTCTTGTCATTCCGGGCTCTGCCTTGTCATTCCGGCCTCCGAGCCGGAATCTAGATCCTGGAGATCCTGAATCGAGTTCAGGATGACGGAAGAAGAAACCAGGATGAAGAATTTGGGCAAACAAATAAGCCAATATGTTAGGAACTGGCAGATATCTGCATTGACCTTGCCTATCAGGCACATAGATGGTTTTGGTTTCTTTGAAGTCATATGGCGGTTTGATTTCATTCAACTGGGCCAATAGCTTCCAACTTATTCCGTAGTGAGCAGCAATATCTACTAAATGATCACCTCGCTTGACCCTGTGGGCTACTACTCGCATTTGTGCCAACCGGGCCATCTGCCTCCAACGTCTCGCTTGAATAATAAACCAAATGAGGAAAAGCAGAATAAGTAGAACCGCCATTTGAGTGTAGGGGATAAAGAAGAAGAGTGCCCAGGTATGAATCGGTGGAGCAGGCGGCGGCATGGTGCTTTGAGCTGGGTTTAGCCCTTGGAAGGTATCCTCAAGAGTAATGAGAGCTAAGTAAGGACCAAAAATCGGTCTCCCTTTGCCTGGCCAGGTTGTTTCAATCGTAGTAGTTTGCTTAGGAAAGATTTGCCCGATGGAAATATTTTCTTTGCTGTCGTAGAGTCCCCAAATACTATAAATCTTGGTCGTCATTGCTACTTCAGCTCGAATATTACCCAAGTTCTCCATTTTGAAATAGAAGATCAGTTTTTGACCACGACCATACATCGCTCGCTTAAGCAGTGTTAGTTGGCGGGTAATATTTCCTTTAACGGTCAGATATATCCGGGCGCCCACTCGGGTGCTGATACTTACTTGGGCGCCCCCAGCTTTAATGGTTCCTTCTGTTTCTTGGTTACTCCGGTACACCGCTAATGCGCCAATATGGTCTCCCACCTCTGCGTCTTCGGGCACTTTAATTTTGAAGGGGATAATTTGTTCTTTATTGGGGGCTAAGGTTACTTCGGTTTTAGTGAGTTCTATCCAGTTGCCAATGTCTGTATTGTTCTTTGGTTCTCCTATTAGAGCAAAACCGCCATCGGGAGTCATAAGTGCATCCACAGCTTCGATAGTGATAGTGTTGGGCTTGTCGCCTAAGTTTATTACCCTGGCTGCATCCTCAATGACTGCGCCGGGTTCCACTTCTTCGTAAATAAACCAACCCTTGCGGTCGGGAAACTTAGCATTTACCTCTGGCGCAATACTCATACCACTAGCGGCCAGCCCAAAAGCTGACGCTGGTAACATAACGCCTACTAGCAAGACCAACAAACAAGATAAAGATTTAATTTTCTTCGCCAATGATTTTTATTATCTTTTATATTTATATTATATTCTATTGTTGTGTGCTCTTATCTGTATTGGTAATTTTGCGGTAGATTACTGCAGAGTTATCACGATAAATTTGTATCCAATCATCTTGTCCAGTTAGGGCAATAGCTAGGGGGCGCTGCGGGCGGATTAACATCCAATCCACATTATATTTGTTCTTTAGCATTTCAATGGAACCTGGTTCTGCTCCAATCGAGTATTGTTCATCAAAGAAAGGAAACCGATCGCCAATTTTCCAAAAAGGCATCCTACCATCCACAAATACTTTTTGTTCTGGGAATTGCCAAATCAGAAAACCGCCCCAGTCATATTCATTGAACATCCGGTTCCCTAGTTTGTCAGGATTATTCTTAGCCCAGCGGATAGCATCGATGGGGTAACCTCCCGCCCGGAAATTTTTTAGGGGGTCAGTTATCTTACTACCTACATCAATAATTCGCTGGCCAATAATTATTCCTACTATCAAGGTAGCCACCACTAATACCCATTTATTTTGACTAAGTGTTTTGAATACTAAACTGGTATGCTCTTGCATGATCTCTGCCAAAAATCCTACGCTCATAATCATAAAAAATGGCAAATTGCGCCAATAGAGAAATGAGAGGCAGAGAAACAAACCACTAAGTATCCACCGGGTTGGCTCTATCTTACGATAGGTCAGAATCAGTACCAGCGCGAACAGAATTAAATACAATGTGAAATCAAGGGCCATGGGGTGATTGAATGCTAGTGACACTGGTTGCCACTCGGCAATATTTTTAATTGCAAAGGGGTTGGTAAATAATTTGTAGAAATCATAGTAGAGTCCCCAGCTGTAGGGATTAATTAGAGTAGCCGCCCCTGCTAGCAACCCAATTACTCCCAAGTGGTGCAACTGTCGGCAGTTTAATGTTATTTCAGTAACATGTAACTTTTTGTACCAGACGGGACACCAGTGCGAAATAGCATACTTGATAGCTTCACATATCCAGAACACTGCCAGTATCACCAACCCGATCAAAAATCCACCATGTAAATTCGCCCAAGCTACAAATACTAAAGGTACATACCAAAGATGTCGTGACTCACCTCGGCGGAAGCGGTAGAGAGTCCACAGGAGCCAAGCCATCCCCAGCAGGGTAATCATTTGCATCCTGACACCAGTGATAGGCAGAGCGGCTAGCAAACCGATCACAGCTGCTAATATTTTGTAAGGTAGCTCTATTCGTTCGATTGATGCTGCTAAAAGAAAAGTGCCTGCTATCAGCAAAGCGAACAATATAATTAACACCAGCGGCCCTAGCCCGTTATGGATTAGAGCGGCAATACCATTTGTTAGCCACTCGTGGTCCACCCATGACCAATCAGACATAGTATAAGAATAAACGTCAAATTTGGGGGGATGAAAATAATTAGCCACTAAATCGGTGCCCGCCCGCAGATGCCAACCAAAATCGGGGTCTAAAATTGGTCGCAGTCCTAGTCCCACTAAAAGCAACAACCCCAATTTTTCCAATATGGTCAGTGAACTCAACCAACCCATCCGCCGCCCGGGTTTTTCTGCATTTTTCATTTTTCTATTTTTACTTATGATAGTCACAGACCCATACTATCAAAGATTAATCTAACAAAAAACCTGTGCTTGATCGCACAGGAATTAAACTAGAGCTGTGATTATCTTAAGCGATAGTCAACCTTAGATTTGTCGTGTAATCAGTCGCTTCTGCCTCTATTGGAATTGTGTAATTAAATTTGAGGTTATAGAGATCAAATTTGCCCGGAGCATTATCAGAATTGGCCAGGGTTTTAGGATTACCATCACCATTACCAGCAAAAGCACCGTTAGTGCCTGCATCTACATCAGCGTTGTTGCCTGTGTTATTAGATATTGTCATTGCGCCAGGATACCAAGACATTGCAGTGATGGCCATCTGGATATTAGTATCGCCAGTTTTAACAAAATTAGTATTGAAATAACCCGTGACATCCCAACCCGTTCCGCTACCAGTGGTATCCTGGACAATTATGGCATTGCCCGCTCCACTCCCAGTATTGGCAGTGGTAGTATCACCGACACCACCAGCATTAAAATTTAACTGGGCGTTGGAGACGGTCAGCGCTAAACTACCTGCACTGACGTTCTGGGCTATATTAGTGTCCCCGGTCAGTCCCGCCTGTGCCAACTCAATCGTGCCGATTGCCATACTCCCGGCGAAAAAAAGTACCGCTCCCAATATCAACATCTGTCGGTTTACCTCCGCTTGGTCCTGCAAAAATTTAGCAATCTTAGTTTTCATTTTTAGTTTTATATGGTTTAAAATCACCTTATTAATTTATTATACCACCATTCCATAATTTAGTCAAGCCCATTTCTCTTTCTTGGCGAAAGCGGTCTCTTATTCATGCAGTCTTGCTTAACTCTCGCATCCTTTGTTTTCCCATCATTCATAATTCTGCGCGGACAATTCAACAAACATAACAACTACTATATTAGTGATACTTGAAACAACTTGCAAATGTTTCATTGCAGACTTTAATTAATATTCCCTATATTTACGGTCAAATTTTGGAGAGAGGAGTGATGCCCAAGACTCTCAATAGATTCTCTAGCACTTGTTTGACACTGGCGACCAAATGCAGTCGGAAGTTTTTAGTCTCCGGATCGGCTGAAAGCACCGGATTTTTTTCATAGAATTTAGCAAATTGGCTCGCCAACTGGAAAGCATAATCCGTTAGGAGGGAAGGGTCCAGTTCAGCCTCGGCTTTCCGCAAAATCCCCGAATAACTTTCCAGTATTTGTACTAGTTGCTTAGCTTCTTCAGTAAAGTCAGCTGGCACGACTAGCTTATTGGATAAGGGTTGCCAGTGCTCCACTTTATTTAAAATATTACAACTTCGGGCATACGCATATTGTAGATAGACACCCGTATTACCATCAGTTTTGAGCGCTTCGTCAAAATCGAAGATAATTTCTTTATGGGGGCGGTTGCGCAGTATATAGTAGCGCAAAGTTGAGGCGGCTAGGTTTTGCACATCCGTGGATAGCAGATGAGGATTAATCGCCGAAATCTTCTCTTCAATTTTATCCATAAGATCATCGATCTTTACACCGATACCTTCCCGCCCTGACATTGCATATTCGGTTTTGTCGGTTTCGGGATGAATGCCTAATTCTTTTACCGCTCCTAAAGAAAGTTTGACCACATTATAGTCAAGGTGGATGGAGTTGGTGGCCGCTTCCGGGTAACCCAGTTTGGCCAAAGTTTCTTTGATCACTTCTTGAGGGTAGCTTTGTCGGACATCAATTACATTAATAACTTTATCTGGTTCCTGGAAGTGTCGTTCAGCAGGTTCCAAGGAGATTAGTCCCAGAGTTCCCCCCGCCGTGGTTAGAAGCGGCTCATTGTTCCACTGCCGACTCCTCACAAAATATTCAAAATCAATTGGCAAGAGGCCAAATTTCCATAGCTGGTAGGCTAGATCCTTAGCGGTATAAGTAGCTGCTCCGTTACTTCTAACTAGGATCTTGTGCTCCCGTTCAGTCTTGCCGAACTCTACAATCCAAGCCCCTTTGTTAACACCACGCCAAGGTTGTTTGATGAGCCTCTTTTTTTTGAGTTGCTCAAATACGGTTGGCCACAGTCCTAAATCGATAATATCCCTTTCCCAAACCAGCAGGTTGTAAGCAATATTTAGCCGGGCGAAAGTCTGCAAGTGCCGGTTGACGATTTGATTGGCTATCTCTAGTCCTTTTTGCGCGGTTGGGTTATTGCCTTCTTCTAAAAGTTTTAAGATCTCTTTCCGTCGGGCGATTAGGCCAGTATCTACCTCGTACATTTTTTGGATCTTGGTGTAGATGTTCCAGCAGAAATAATCAAACGGCTCATTGCCTTGTTTGTCAGGCAGATTTTCCAAGGCCACTAAGACATCAGCCACCTGCACCCCGGTATCATCAATGTAATTCTGCACCTCCACCTGCCAGCCAGTAACTTTAAGAATATTAGCAACGCTATCGCCCAGGCAAGCATTGCGCAGGTGTCCGATGTGAGCTGCTTTGTTGGGATTTACTGCGGTATGCTCAACCAGGATTTTACCCCTGTCCTCTTTGCTGGCGCCGTAATCATGTTTTTGGGTGAGGATTTTTGGTAGCAGATGGTGGCTTAGGGCAGTAAAGTCAACCAAAAAATTCACATAGCCTGGGCTGGTGATGGTAACCTCTTTGATAAACTCTAATGATCGGGCTTGTAGCTGGGCCTGGATTTTTTGCGCTATCATCAGGGGGGATTCCAAGACTAACTTTGCCAGAGTTAATGGCAGGGCAGTGGAGAGGTCCCCAAACTCAGGAGAAGGAGGCGCTACCACATCAAAAGGAGGGATGGCAACTTCCGGCCATAATTGGGTGGTTGCCTCCGAAATTGCTGCCTGTAATGTTTCTGTCAGAGTCATAGCCTTATTGTACTGTCATCCCTTTCTTATGTCATTTCTGTGCCTCTATTCGTCATGCTTGTGTTCTAATTATTTCCGCATCTCTTTTGTCATTCCCGCGTAGGCGGGAATCCAGAAATAAACAAAAGCAGTAGAATACGATTATGGGCAAACAGTATTATGTGTATATTCTTGCCAGCAACAAAAACGGGACGCTTTATATTGGCACAACGTCAGATTTAGTCGAAAGAATATATAAACATAAACACAAGCAATTACCTGGGTTTACATCCAAATATCAAGTAAATAAGTTGGTTTATTTCGAAATAGTTGATAATCCAGAGAGCGCTATTACCAGAGAAAAACAGCTCAAAAAATGGCATCGTCAATGGAAAATCAGATTGATTGAACAAGATAACCCAGATTGGCGAGATCTATCCAAAGATTTTTAGTTTTCTGTTTGTTTTGCTGTCTGGATTCCCGCCTGCGCGGGAATGACAGGTAAGGGCGGAAAATGACTAATGAATTCAGGATGACAGAGGAATAGTTCAGGATGATGGAGGGATGGCTCGGGATGACAGAGACAGGTCCAGGGTTACAGAAATTGTTTGGATAGTTTGATGAGTTCAGTTAGAGTAACTAATTGAGTGTTGGTTTCATTGCGCTTCTTTAATTCAATTTTGCCCTTGGTTTTGCGGCTGACAGTGGCGCGGTAGGGGATGCCGATTAAATCAGCATCGGCAAACTTTTCACCCGCCGAAATGTCCTCGCGGTCGTCATAAAAAACTTCGATTCCTTTGGCGGTTAATTTTTCATAAATGGAATCGGTTTTCTTATTCTTATCAAGACTAATTAAGTGGATTTGATAAGGAGCGATATTCATAGGCCAAACGATGCCCGCTTCATTGTGGCTAGCTTCCACAACAGAAGCTATCAGTCGCTCCAAGCCAATCCCATAACTTCCCATGACCACGGGTTTTTGCTGATTATTTTCGTCGGTATACAGTAACTTCATCGGCACGCTGTACTTAGTGCCTAGCTTGAAAATATTTCCAACTTCAATGCCACGTTTAAACTCGCAGTTTGAGCTCCCACATTTTTTACAACTCGCTACCGGTTCATCTGCCCCTTCTTTCATAATCCCCAAGACCTCTGCGTTAACAGCGCATCCACACTCTCGGCAGGTAACTATTTTATCCTCGCCACTAGGAGTGATCATCATAAATTCATGAGCGCCGGAACCTCCCATTGCACCGGTAGAAGATTCGATCATCACAGTTTCTATACCCATCCGGTTAAAGATATTTTTATAAGCTTCAATGAATTTTTGGTAAGTCAAATCCAGCCCAGCTTCATCGCGGTCAAATGAATAAGCATCTTGCATGGTGAATTCTTTGGTGCGAATTAAGCCGCCCCTGGCTCTCACTTCATCGCGTACTTTAGTTTGAATTTGCCCCACTAATTTAGGTAAATCTTTATATGAAGAAATAATCGCTTTAGCGGCATCAGTAATAACTTCTTCGTGAGTCATCGCTAAACAAAAATCTTCATCTGAGCGATTTTTGATCTTCCAGAGTTCCGGTCCAACTTCACTAAATCTTCCGGTCTCTTTCCACACCCTGGCGGGATGCACGACGGGCATAATCATATCCTCCACCCCAATTTTATTTAGTTCCTCAGTGATGATGTTGTAGATCTTGCGGTATACCCGAAAGCCCAGCGGAAGCAACGAATAAAATCCAGCGCCCAGGGGGTGAATGAATCCGCCTCGGAGTAATAATTGATGCGAAATCGTCTCTGCTTCTTTCGGCGCCTCCTTGCTGGTTTTGATAAAACTTTGCGAGTATCTCATGTTTTTATCATATCATATGAGCTAGTGCGGTTAATTTGCTGATATTTGCCGGTTGGCGGAAAGCCAGAATGATGGGAAAATGAGAATGGTTAACGGGGTGTAGCCCAGTAGCTAAGGCGCCGCGTTTGGGACGCGGAGATCGGAGGTGCAAGTCCTCTCACCCCGACCACTAAACACCTCTCTCCGTCATGCTGAACTTGTTTCAGCATCTCTTAGTAAATCTTTCCACTTAGGATTGACACTCTCAATCTGATTGATTTTCCATTGACGGTGCCATTTCTTCAATTGCTTCTCTCTGGCAATGGCATCTATTACGGAATTAAACTCTTCCAAATATACTAACCGTCTAAGCCAATACTTCTTGGTAAACGATTCAATGTCAGATGAATTATGTTGATCTAATCGTTGGATAAGACTACTGGTAACACCAACATAAAGCACACCCCTTGGTTTGTTGGTGAGAATATAGACATAACTTTTCCTCATACCTCTATTATAGAGATCCTGAAACGAGTTCAGGATGACGGGCAGGGACAAGCCAGAATGACAGGAAAGGAGATGCCTAAAATAAAAGTTGACAAATGGGGATAAAATAGTTGCATATATTTTACGTTGCTTATATATTAAAGTTGTTGCAATTATTAATTTATTTGGCGAAAAAGCTTTACTAAATAGTATGTCCTGGATGCCCGGAGGACAAGCATAATTTTTTACCAGAACCTCATACCAATGGGGCTCTTGACCTCTGCAATTCCGGGGTGGGCTAGCAAAGGTACGATAGAGGGCTTAAAAAAGGGCAAAAATCCCTCTTTCCTATCCTTAGGGCGAGAGAGTGAAAAATCCTTTACAAAGGTGAAAAATAGTGGTATAATAAGATAATAATGTAAAAATAGCTCATAAGAGCTTAAAAATACCTAAACAAATGGCTTCCAAGCAAACAATCTTATATAAAGCAGAAAACCAAGTTCGGCAACAGCTGTTTGGCGGTATCCTTTTGGCGGTCGCTGGGCTAATGGTTATAACCACATTCGGCGGATTATATGCCGGTACTGTTAACAACACTGCTCTGACTTTCAATGTTACATCGGGTGCCTTTACGATCGTGAATGCTCCCGCATCAATGGCATTTGCTGCCCAACCTTTTGGCACACCTAATAACATTACTGGTAACGAATATATTAACGGCTTGACAGTTACGGACTATCGAGGGACCTCAACAACTTGGGGAGTAGTTGCCACCGCCACTAATTTTAATGCTTCTGGCAACATCATCAATTCTGATAGACTTAATTGTTATGCAGAAGCGGGTAATATCACTAATGTGGCAAATGCTGACGTTACTCAAGTAGCTAACGGCACCAATGGCACTCTCAACGATACAGGAATCGTTGTATTTAATGGTTCTAATGATGCCTCCGGGGTATTCCAGTACGATGATGGATTCATTAACCTGACCGTCGACGGAACGGAAGTCACTGGTGATTATACCGCTGTTCTGACCTTCACGCTGTCATAATATTTAGTAGGGTTAATTTCAATCGTCTAAGGCGTCCTAGGGTGGGCGCTTTTTTAATATCCGTAAATTCATTACAATAGCATTAGATATGATTAATCTCACTTTGCTATTTCCTTGTGTTACTGTCATTCTGAACTGACGAAGCATTACTTACTTCGTCATCCTCGGGCTTGCCTGCCCGGCCAGGGACCCGAGGATCCAGACAGAAAAAAGAAAAAGTTTTTGTTTATTTTCTTTTCTGGATTCCCGCCTTCGCGGGAATGACAGGGAAAAGTAAGGGGAGGGGTAGGAGGAGTGCAAAATAAAGGATGAAAAAACTCATCGCTAAAATCAAAAGGTTGCGTGCCCGTCTGCGGAAGATTAAACCGCAGAGCTTATTTAATTCAATCGTGGTGCGGTCAGATAATTATTGGTTAGGGGTGATGGCGCTGGGGATAATCATTAGTCGATGGATTGGCAAATCGGAATATTTATATTCCACTGATTCGGCACTGTATGCCTTGGCCCTGGACCATTATGATATCAGTTTGCACCAGCCGCATCCACCGGGCTACGCTTTATATATATTGTTTACTAAAGGTTTTTACTTTCTAACTCACGATGCCAATTTAGCATTAGTAATAGTCAGTATTATCTTTTCGGTCTTGGCTCTTTATGCGGTATTTCATTTGGCGAAGTTGGTTTATGGGAAAAGGGTAGCTTGGTTAAGCATAATTCTATTGGTTACCGGCCCCTTGCTTTGGTTTTACGGGCAAGTCGCTCTCAATTATGCCTGCGATGCTTTCTTCGCCGCTTGGGCAGGGATCTATTTGTATCGCGCCGCCACTGATACTAAGGATCACAAAGCGCTTTTTTGGGCAAGTTTGATCTTGGCTATTGGCGGAGGTTTCCGCCCCACCTTGGTGATATTTATGACGCCGCTGTGGTTATGGGTGATATGGCGCCAGCGCAGCTCCCGGGGGCTACTTATTAGTATATTGATTATTCTGGGAGGGACTTTAGCTTGGCTACTCCCGGCAATGTGGCTAAGCGGCGGACTGCTCAAGTTCTGGCATGCCCTCAGCAGCATACTTTTGGGCAAATCCGGGCTCTACAGCTTCTCAATATTTGACAAGGGACTGGCTAAGTTAGTTTTGTATAGCAAGTTAATTTGGAACAACTTACTGCTTAACTTCGGGTTAGCCGCCATTGCTACAATAGCTTACTTGGCTTCTTGGCTGGCTCCGCAAGCTGGCGAGCGTAAGTTGAATCTGCTTAATCTTTGGTTTTGGGTCCTCTGGGTTATACCAGCTATGCTGTTCTATCTAATAGTGGTATTTACTATCCCGGGGTATCTTCTTCTGGTGCTGCCAGCCCTGACTATTTTGGTCGCGGTGTCAGTTATTGGTTTGATTGAGGCGCTGTTAGCTGCCTATCACGTTCAAGGCAATAAGTCGTTATTAATAACTAAATTGATAGTAGTGATAGCTATGGGCATAGCCGGATTCAATGTCTTCACTTATGTTAAGCCGGATACTAACATTAATATGCAAAAAGGTACTCATTCTGCGATTGGGTGGAGTAATGTGCTGTGGCGTAACATTATTCCGGATATTCGCAGCAATTTTAATCCCCAAAATTCCCTTATTGGCATAGACGATCCGTTTATCAATTGGGGGTTTCCTCAGTTTGAGTATTACCTGCCCGAGTATCCAGTATATATTCATACTACTTGGGGGATATATAATCCGGATAATAAAAAATGGATGCTGGCTTACCAACACCAACTATCTTTATTAGATGAGCTGGAGATACTGCCGAGCGATTCCTATATGATAATCATTCGCAATAAAGGGGGGGTCCCCACTGAGCCATACTCTAAATTAACTTTAAGGGGAGGTGTGGGTTATTTAGCTTATTATGATTTAACTATCCCGAGCGTCCGCGAATTATTAAGTAAATTGCCAGATGTCCAGGTTAAGGGCCTTGCGCCCGCCGCAGAAAACGAATAAGTTAACCCACTTAGGTGCGCCGGACAGAATTATCTGGTGGTTTAGCGGTCTGGTTTTAGTATTAGCTTTGATTATACTGATGCGCCCACCGACTGACCCGGATTTAGGTTGGCACCTCCGTAACGGCGCCGATATTTTGCGCTTCGGGGTGCCGCGAGGCGATCTTTATTCTTATACTATGTTCGGTTACCCTTGGGTTTCCCATGAATGGCTAACGGATGTGGGATTGTATTTAAGCAGCCACTACTTGGGGTTTTGGTTTTTGTCGGCTCTATTTGCTGGACTGGTGGTCGCAGCTTATTTATTGTCGGCGGCGGTATCTAAAGCCCGATGGGAAGTAGTGGTGCTGATTACCTTCGTGGCGGCGCTGGTCGCTCTACCGATTGTCGGCATCCGGGCCCAAGTCATTACTTTGGTGGGATTGGCTGCTACTCTTTATCTCTTATTCGCTTGGTATTATCAATCTACCAAGACCCCACCCCAACCTCCCCTTGCTAAGGGGAGGAGAGGAGGGGTTGCCTTTCATCGGATCTATTGGCTAGTGCCTTTGATGCTAATTTGGGTCAATTTGCATGGGGGATTTGTCGCTGGTCTGTTGCTAGCCGGAGTATTTTTGGCTCTGGCAACCGGCAAAACCATTTGGCAGTATTATTCTAAGAAGAAACTCATCGGGCCAGTACTGACCGTGCGCCAGTTAATAGAATTAGCCATAGTAATTGCCTTGATGGTGGGGGTTACTTTTATCAATCCCTATACTTGGCGAGTATATGACGAAATTATCCGCACCGTATTTAACCCAGCAGTGTACGCTGGAATTTCAGAATGGAATCCCGTCCAATGGGCCAACCCGCAAAGCCAGAATTTGATTATTTATACCGTTTGGTTGTTGCTGCTTCTTCCGTGGACTTGGCGCCGGTTGGATGTCGTCAAGTTAGGTTTAGCGGTAATTTTCTTCGTTATATCTCTTACTAGCTGGCGCAATTTGCCGTTTTTCCCTTTGATCGCCCTGCCCTTGCTGGGAGATATGATTGACCAGCTTTTTCCTAAGGGCATCTATTATTATCTGCGCAACCGCTGGCTGGTCGTGGGGCTGGTGCCCATCATTATATATATAGGTTATTTGCGGTATTATGAGATCTTGCCCTATACTTATGACCCCTCTGCCTGGGGGAGAATTGCCGGCTATCCTTATCAAGCGGCGCAATATATTAAAGAGAAGCAGCCCGCCGGCAAGTTATTTAATGAGTATAACTGGGGAGGATATTTGATCTGGCAATTACCCGAAAAGCAGGTGTTTATTGACGGGCGGATGGCGGTTTGGCAAACCCCTACTCAAGATATTTTTGCGGATTATTTAACCGTCGGTAAAAATCAGGAAGCCACCCCTGATGTATTGAGTCGTTATGATGCGGGGTTAGCACTGGTGTTTTCTAACCGGACATCCCGAGATTACTTTATGGCGCATCCGGAGGAGTGGAAACTGCTCTACAGCGACAAGATAGCGATGATTTTTCAGCGCTCCGACCTCATAACCCTCCCAATATAGCTAATTAAAAAATTAAAGTATGTCTTCGACTCCGCCCGCCCTGGGCGAGGCTCCACTCAGACAATAATCCCTGAGCTTGTCGAAGGGTTACCTTTTATGAGAGGAGAGGAGAATTATAATTCTTCACCAAAATTTTACTAATTAGAATTATCAGATGATATACTGGTAAATATGGAGGGGCATCAATCAACAATCCACCGACTGGGGCTGGTTATCCTGGCTTTTGTTATACTCAGTTTCGCGCCGGTGCGGGTTTTTGCTATGGAGGGGTACGGCGTTAGCGTGTTTCCGGCTACCACCAAAGAGTATCCTGTTTTGCGGTCTTGGTTTGTTTACGAGGCTGATCCCGGAACGGAGATTAGAGATAAGGTATTAATTAAGAATCATAGCAATAGCACAGTTGCCTTAAAAGTTGCTGTGCTGGATGGGGCAGTGACTAAAGATGGCGGCTATACTTTGGTGAGAGATGTGGAAGCTAATAAGGATGTGGGGACCTGGGCTACTTTAAGCCGCACCAGTGTTACTTTGCCGCCCAAGACCCAGCAAACCATAGATTTGACCGTGAAAGTTCCGGCTAATGCCGATGTGGGGAGCCACCCGGGGGGAGTAGTAATTTGGGAAGACACAACAGCTACTGCTGATACAAAGAAAAGCGCCGGGCAATTGACGGTGGTCACCCGCGTCGCCGCCCGGCTGTATTTAACAGTGCCGGGGGATATTATAAGAGCACTCCGGGTTGAGAATGTTACTCACACTATTTATAAAGGTGTGCTGTACTTTCAGATGACGATGCACAATGACGGCAATGTCCAGCTAACTCCGAAAGCGGATGTCAAATTACGGGGGATTTTTGGCTCCGCGGGAGAGCAGAAAAAATCTCAATTTGGGATGATCCTTCGAGGGGGGCAAATCAATGCTAGAATCCCTTGGCAAAAAAAGCCACCGAAATTCGGGCGGTTTGTAGTTGATTTCAGGATTCATTATGGTGAAGAAGACTTCCAGGGCAATTATATCAAAGACGAATATCAGGATGTGCGCTATGTTTTCTGGCTGATTCCTTGGATGACTATCCTCTGGTGGTTGATAGGATTGGCTCTCTTGTTGCTAGTGCGTAAGTTCTGGCTATGGATTATGATTCGCCAGCGCCTGAATACTAAAACTTTAGAGCACCGGGTGAAAAAGGGCGAAACCCTGACTATGATCGCCAGTATTTATGAGGTGAATCCTAAAAAGATCGCCAAATTTAATTTATTGAAGTGGCCCTATGACTTAATGGCGGGAGATATTCTCTTAATCCCGCAAGGGCAATTAACCAAAGAAGAACGCCGCGGAAAATCCGTAACCCCACCCAACCTCCCCTTATATAAGGGGAGGAGAGGAGGGGTTAGCTTTCCTATAATGACAAAAGGGTTGGTCGGAATGACAGAAAGCGGCTTAGAGCCAGTGATCGCCGAAGCGGGGGATAGTGTCAAAACTGTGGCGGAGTTTGTTGGAGTAAGCGAGAGAGACATTATTGCCCTCAATCACTTAAAGTGGCCTTATCGGCTCTCTGCCGGGCAAGAACTCCTGGTGCCCCTGTTGCCGGGGCCCGTTAATATTAAGATTAAGTCCAGTAAAGGACCCTCTTCTCCTCGCCCGCCTCGCCGGAGCAAGCCCCGGCGCCGTAAACCATCTTAAAGTAAAGTAATTTATGCGTCGCCGCTACAAACCTATTCTTGCTGGTATTAGTTGGCTGTTGGTCTTTACGACCAGCATTTCTCTGCTGCGTTGGGATATCAGTGACTTGAGCGTGACGGTGCTGAATCCCAAAAAGACTGAAGCCCAGTCTGCCAGCCAGACTACTTTTTATTTTAAAAGCGATATCCGGACTGCCACTGGCGCCTTTGGCGTGACAGGTCCGACGGCGGAATTCAGTTCGGACACCAGTGAAGAAGCCGTTAGTGGTAGCACCACGGCTTATACAATGGCGCCGGTGGCGGGGCCTGTTACTAATGCTGTTTCAGACACATCAGATAATATAGTTGTTACTGAAGCTGTTAACGACACTGCCCATTATATGTGGGTACGAACGTTTATTATGCCGCTGGCTATCAACACAGTATTTAACGGTGACAGTACCACTTTTAAGGTCGGAATGTCCTTTGATGAAAGCAATCCCGCCGCTAATATGCTCCCGCGATATTATGTGTATGTTTATGACTCCGTTGACAATCATATGGAGGATATGTTGGCTGGTCCTACCAGCGGAGTTGAAGCAGGGGCTACGGATCAAGGGAGAATCACGACAGTTACTAATACGATAGGCGCCTCTACTACCTACACTAGCGATAATAATGATTTTTTGGCAGTGGAGGTTTGGTTGTTGAACGATTCCAACGCCACTTCTCGTAGTTGTACTGTGCGCTGGGGCGGGAATGTAGTAGTAGCGGAGGATACTGCCAATCTCAATCCAGCCAGTTATCTTACTATTGGCGGGACCACGGTGGATACTTCTGACCCCATCTATTTTACTAATACCTCGGTTCCTCCTGAACCAGGACCGAATGCTTCGCAAACTGGCGATAGTTTTGAAACCAGTACTTTGGATGCGCGCAGGATGAGCACAGTTCCGGGTAGCGGAGTGGAAGCTAATATCCACACTACTACCACTACTGGCAGTGGCAGTTACAATTATAGGATGAATACCTTTATTTCGCCGCCTTTGGCGGCCCAAACCATTCCCGCGGGTGTTTGGCTCATCCATGTCCATGGCACCACTGATAATGCAGCGGTTAATGCCCAATTGCGGGGGATGATCTACACTTGGGATGCCGATGACACGATCGGGGATACGATTATCGCCGTAGCCAACAGCGGAACCAATTGGATATCGGGTGTTAATAATAGCCAAATAGAGATGACTTGGTCTGGATCGGCGGCAACCATTTCTGCCGGCGAGCGATTAGTAGCGGAGTGGAATTTTGTAACCATTAACCCGGGTGCTAATACGGCTGGGGTCGCCCACCGTTTTGGCGACAACCCCGCCACTCCCTCCGCCACTCTTTATGATAGTTGCGTGATGCCGCCGATGAATTATGCCTCTAGCCCGGCGGCACTTTCTTGGCGGGCGGCGATTTATGAGCAGACCAGTTATTGGTTTGACGAGGATAATGATGATGAAACCCACGATGCTTGGACGGATAAAAATGGCGCCATCGCTATAGATACTGCGGCTACCTATGATGCGAGCACTACTGTTAATTTTCGCTTGCGCATTCAGATCCGCAACAACGGGACAGAATCAGATACCCTACAACCTAAATTAGAATATCGAGTTAATTCACCGCCCGGGTCTTGGATAGAAATTACTACTTCTGCCGCCCCTATTAAAATCCGGGCATCAGATCAATTTGCTGATGCCACTGTTACCACCAGGCAATTAACTGATCAAACTGGCTATGATTTTACGGCGGGAGAGATGGAAGAAACTGGCAGTCCAGCCGGCGACACGACCATGATAAGATGGAATTTTACTGAATACGAATGGTCGCTTATAGGTTCCGGCGCCACCAAGAAATATGATATCCGCGCTAATGATAATGGCAGCGCCTTTGATACCTACCCCGTTACTCAAGCAGCAGTGACGATAAATGGGTATACCCCTAAAATCAATAACTGGCAGTGGTACGCCGATGAAATTAACGCCACCCCTTTGACGGCATATGCCGCTGAAAACACCGCCCCTCCCCAAATAGAAATGGGCAAATCCATTCCACTTAAACTCCGGATTAACCTGACCGAAACAGCAGGGGTAGGCGAAAACGACAGCCGCAAGGTTTTGCAGTTTGGTACCGACCAAGTAAATTGGACCAACGTGGGATCAACTTCAGATACTCTTTTCCCATTCCGTTATTATAGTGGCGGGGGTGGCGACGATAATGTTACTCTGCCTTCAGCGCTTCTGAATGGTTCTGACCCCGACTATCGGGGGATTCACAATGAAAGCAATTCAAACGGCCCCAGCTTCTCTGATCACCGGGCTAGCACGACCACGGAATTTGAATATTGTATTGAAAATTATAGTGCTGATGCCAATACCATCTACTACTTCAATATCCGCGATGAGATTTTGGTAGCAGATATTCCTTTAGGTAGCGGCAAAAGCTATCCTTCTCTTAGGACCGCCGCGTCTTATGATTTGACCGTTAGCGCCCCCTCCGCGGTGTATTTAGGCAGTTGGCAGATTGGCAGCAGTCCCTACCATTCATATACATTTGATCTTGGCGAAGAGATTACTATTAGGGATAATCGAGGGGTAACGGGCGGTAATAGTGCGGGTTGGTCCTGCACAGCCGCGGTTACTACGGAATTGTATGATGGCGATTCAACTATCACCAAAGATAATATGTATTGGATTAGCGATAGCATCACCGGGCTGTATGCCGCGCCGATCACCAATATTGCTACTCAATCGGGGGATTATATGGATGCGGCGGTGACCGCTGCCTCGGTGGCTGGCAGTGGCAAGGATGGCTTAGGAGGATTTACTCAGCTGCCGACTATACGGATTTATAATGCCAAAAATGTTGGTGATTATGCAGGCAGCATCACTATTACTCTAACGTGAAATAACTATACGAGTACCTATATTGATTACTTTGTGGTTGCCCCTAACCTGATATAATTGTCAGGTATGGATAACCAGGAAATTCAGCGATTGCGAGAGGAAGAACAAACCTACTGGTGGCATATTGCCCGCCGGATGATTTTGGAATCCATTCTAAACCGATTTTTGCCTGCTATCCGTCATCCTGAATTTATTTCAGGATCTCCATCACTGACATCCAAAAATATTGGTTTAGAGATGCTGAAACAAGTTCAGCATGACGGGAGGCGTATTTTAGATGTGGGGTGCGGGACGGGGGAGAATTTCCAGTGGCTGGGCAAATTTGGCAAAGTGGCGGGAGTGGATACCAGCGAGTTGGCGGTTGAATTGGCCAGCCAAAAAGGAACTGCTGTGTTGGGGAGGGCAGAGGATTTGCCGTTTGAAGATCAGGTGTTTGATTTAGTTGCTGCCTTTGATGTTTTAGAACATTTATCAGAGGAAGAGCGCGCATTAGGGGAGTGGGGGAGAGTTTTGTGCTCCCGTGGCTTATTATTTATATCAGTACCAGCCTGTCAGTGGTTATTTGGCCCCCATGATAGGGCATTGGGACATTATCGAAGATATTCGCTGCCCGAATTAATAAAATTATTAAAACAATATGGTTTCCAACCGATCTTTGCGTCCTATATTTTTTGTGGGACTTTCCCTTTGTTTTTCATTCAACGCTGGTTGGCTAGATATTCCCATCAGGATGCCCAGCAGTATATCCCGGTACCTCAGTGGGTAAATAATATTTTGATTGGGCTAGGAAAAGCTGAAGCCGGCTGGTTAAGAGTTGCTAAATTTCCTTTCGGTAGCAGTATTGTGGTATTAGCGCGAAAAGATAATGGTAACCCCTCGACAAGCTCGGGGAATAATATTTGCCGAGCGGAGTTGAGGCATTATCATCATTCTTATTCCCTGAGTAAGTTTCCTTTCTGGAAACGCATCGAGGGGTTACATTATTTTAAAATT
Source organism: uncultured Candidatus Saccharibacteria bacterium (assembly GCA_964354145.1). Taxonomy (GTDB): domain Bacteria; phylum Patescibacteriota; class Kazan-3B-28; order Kazan-3B-28; family UBA10110; genus UBA10110. Next base: position 5,133 of record CAYGXX010000002.1, on the reverse strand, counting down.
AGTTATCAAGTTATTAAATTCGCCATCGTTGGGCTAGGCAATACCGCAATAGATTTTGGGGTGTTGAATTTGCTGGTGCAGGTATTACATTGGGCGGTCTTGCCGGCGAATGTGGTTTCTTTTTCGCTGGCAGTCACTAACAGCTATTTTTTTACTAAATATTGGACTTTTCAGGATAAGAGAGCAAAGAGTTTGCAGCAGTTCGGCTTGTTCATGGCAGTTAATCTGCTCGGCTTGGGCATTTCCACCCTGATCATTAAGTATGGTCTGCCCGCCTCGGAAACTTACTGGGCAGGATTGGCGTTTGGCTGGCGCTATAATATAGTTAAGGTTGTATCAGTTTTTGTTGTCTGGACCTGGAATTTCTTAACCTATAAATTTATTATCTTTGGACAACGTAAACCATCCATCATATAAACGGGAGATACTGAAAAGCAAACCCCCAGAGTTAAGCTGGTCAGATTACAAGGCGCTGACCAATCGGTACTATCAGGAAGTGGAAACCTACGATTGGACCGATACGGCTGACAACTTGCGGGGACCAGAAAGTTTTTTGCATAAATACCGGGAATGGTGGTTGCTGAAATTATTATGTCCTTATCTCAAAAATAACCCGGTGGCTCTGGAGGTAGGTTGTGGGACAGGTTTGATTTTACGGCATTTACCGGCTGGCTCGGTGGGCTTGGATCTAAATCCGCGCAATTTAGAGCGCTTGAAGAAATACGTGCCGGGGGCAAAAGGCCAGTTATGTGATGTGGAGGAAGGCATCCCTTACCCCGATGGCACCTTTGATTTAGTGGTAGCCGCCGAAGTATTGGAACACTTGATTTATCCAGAAAAGGTAGTGGGCGAAATCTATCGAGTGCTTAAAAATGGAGGGGTATTTGTTGGTTCAGTCCCTCGGAAATCATTGTTCTGGAAGCTTCGTTTCCTAAGCATTACTTATCATTCCAACACCAGAAACTATAAAATTAGAGAGCCTTTCCACAATGAGATGTCTGTTGGCGAACTAAAAGACTTATTGAACACGAAATTCAGTAAAATAAAGATTTACCCCACTATTACTAATATTTTCTTTGTCGCCCCTAAATAACCTAACCCCTCCCTTCCTCCCCTTATTTTAAGGGGAGGAGAAGAATAGTAGCCCCTCTTAAGATAAGAGGGGAAGGGGAGTTATGAGACAGGGAGGGGGGTTATGAAAAGGTGATCCTTTGCGATAATGAAACAGTGATGAACGAGAGTATCTATATATCAGTAATAATCCCTACCTATAATGAGGAGCGGCGGATCGGCAAAACTTTGGCTGAACTGCGAAAGTTTTTAGATAGACAAACTTTCTCCTATGAGGTTTTAGTGGTTGATGATGGAAGCACTGATATCACTAACAAAATAGTTGATACTATTGCTCGAGACTGGCCGCAACTAAAGCTACTTTCCAATTCAGTAAACCGAGGCAAGGGGGCGGTGGTGCGAGAGGGGGTGCTCTCCGCTCGAGGGCAACATATTTTATTCGCCGATGCTGATAATGCCACCCCGATTGAACAGATTGCCAAACTGCTGCCTTATATTGAACAGTATCCGGTAGTGATTGGCTCCCGGCATTGTCCGGGGGCTAAGATTCATATCCCGCAAGCCAGACACAGAGCGATTTTGAGTCGCCTCAGCAATTTATTAATTAGATGGTTAGCGGTGCCGGGAGTTTACGATACCCAATGTGGGTTTAAATTATTTCAGCGCTTGCCGGCGCAGGAAATTTTTAGCCGAGTAACAATTAGTCGGTTTGGTTTTGATTTTGAAGCACTGGCTATTGCCCGCTACCTTGGGTATCCCTTTAAAGAAGTGGGTATCGATTGGTACAACGATAGCGCCAGCAAAGTGCGGGCCGGCCGGGATGCCCTCCGAACGTTGCGTGACCTATTGAAGGTTAAATGGAACCTTCTTCGGGGGTCTTACCGTAAAAAGCTTTGAATGAGGCTTTCGGCCTCTTGGTAGTCGGTGACCCAGTGGATGCGCGGATCGGCTTTAAACCAGGTCATTTGGCGCTTGGCGTATCTTTGGGTGTCTTGCCGCATCCGGTCCAGTGCCTCATGCAGAGTAATTTTATGCTGCAGGTAATCGCGGATATGCTTATAACCATGAGCCGAGAAAGCCGGCTTGGTGAAATCGTATCCCTTAGCCAGTAGTTTTTTGGTTTCCTTGACCAACCCATTTTTATACATCTCGGCTATTTTTTCTGCGATTCGCTGTTTAATCTCTGGGCGCGGGCGGGAGATGCCGATCTGTAAGAACTCATAGTCGGGTGGCTGAGAGGAGGAGAGAACTCTCCCTGGCCGACTCTGCAGGATTTCTAAGGCGCGGATAAGACGTCTTTTGTTATGGATATCGACCTTAGCTGTAGGATCAAGCTCTTTGAGCCTAGAGGCCAAATCGGAGATAGGAAGCTGGTCTAACTGGGCGCGCAGAGCAGGGTTGGGAGGGATCAAGGGAAGCCGGTACCCGTCAATAACCGATTTGATGTACAAACCAGTCCCGCCGACAATGAATGGGATAATCGGCCGGCTGCGCCTTAGGTTGTCCTTGGCGATGGAGCACAGAAGGTTATTAACGGTGTTTTGATAGTTAGCCAGGCTAAACTCTTCATCCGGGCTTAGAACATCAATCATATAATGTGGAATGCCCCGTTGCTGGGCGCGGGTCGTTTTGGCGGTGGCGATGTCCATTTCCTTATAAATCTGCCGCGAATCAGCCGAAATAACTATCCCGTGGAATTTTTTTGCTAAACGCAAAGACAGCTCGGTTTTGCCCGAGGAGGTAGGCCCCACAATCACAACGGCTTTACCCCGCTTAGAAATTCCCATCAATTAATATTTTTGTTCAGTAAATAAAATAATTAGCTGTTTAGTCTTATATTCTCTCATAACTCCCTTAACCCCTCTTATCTTAAGAGGGGGATTATTATTTTCCCCTTCCCTTAAGATAAGGGGAGGCAAGGAGGGGTTAAATTTCTAACGGGGCGAGGATTTTTTCCTATGTCTAGGAGTAGAAGATAATCGGGTAATAAGTTGTATGCTTTTACGATTATCGGTCAGGTGGTGTTCTTTGCGCAGCTTCTTGTCTCGCTTTTCGGCATGGATATCAAGCTCATTCGTATCTTTGGTCTTCTTCCTCATCGCCTTAGGGGTGAGCGTTGTTTGCGAAATAGTTTGACAGTCTCAGGAATAGTCTTAACTAATTGTTCCTCGGATTGCAATTGTCGAATAGCCACACTAGCGGTCGCCATTTCTTTCTCTCCCACTACCAACATAAAGGGGATTTTTTTGAGCTCGGCATCGCGGATCTTGCGGCCTAATGATTCGTTGCGGCTATCTAAACTAACCCGATAACCTTTCTTAATTAATTGCTTGGCTACGGTTTGAGCGTAGTCGTTGAATTGATCGCTAATTGGCAGGATGATGGCTTGCACAGGAGCCAACCAGAAGGGCAGGAGACCTGCGTAGTGCTCTAAGAGGAACCCAACGAGTCTTTCGTGGGTCCCCAAGGGAGCCCGGTGGATACATAAAGGAGTGGCGGCTTGGCCGTTAGCCTCCACATAGGTTAGCCCGAAGCGTTTTGGCACGGCAAAATCCACTTGGTTGGTAGCCAGGGAGAATTCCCGACCGATAGCACTCCAAACCTGTACGTCAATTTTGGGGCCGTAAAATGCAGCTTCGTCCGCAGCTTCCACAAAGGGGATCTTAGCATCCTTAAGTACTTGTCTTACCATTGTTTCAGTCTTTTGCCAGAGCTCGGGTTCGTTGACGTATTTTTTACCTAAGCCCTCCGGCGCGTGAGTGGAAAAGCGCATCACATATTTTTTAATGCCAAAAAGTTTAAAATATTTAATATACATTTGGTTGACAGCCTGAAATTCCTCAGCGAATTGTTCCGGAGTGCAATAAATGTGAGCGTCATTCATCGAGAGCATTCTAACGCGCATTAAGCCAAATAGTTCGCCGGATTTTTCGTAGCGGTAACAGGTGCCGTATTCAGCCAGGCGCAGAGGAAGATCGCGGTAGCTGCGGGGGATAGCGGCAAAGATTTTGTGGTGGTGCGGGCAGTTCATCGCCTTGAGGTAGTATTTGATTCCCTCCAGCTCCATTGGTGGGAACATGCTATCTTCGTAATAGGGAAGATGCCCAGAAGTACGGTACAGGGACTCCTTGGCAATATGGGGGGTACGCACTTGGACATAACCAGATTCCGCTTCGGTCTTTTTGGCTAGTTTTTCTAATAGTTCGATAATAATGGCTCCATTAGGCAGCCACAGCGGCAATCCGGGACCGATATCATCATCAAAAGTAAATATCTCTAAATCTTTGCCTAATTTGCGGTGGTCTCTTTTTTTAGCCTCTTCTAACATAACGAGATATTCATCCAGTTCTTTTTGAGTGGGGAAAGCGGTGCCATAAATACGTGTGAGCTGCGGATTGTGTTCATCCCCGCGCCAATAAGCGCCGGCGATAGACAGCAACTTAACTGCCCCGATTTCTTTGGTTGATTTCACATGCGGTCCTTCGCAGAGGTCTATGAATTCGCCGCTTTGGTAAAAAGTAATTTGAGTCTCCCCCGCTTTTTTCAAATCTTGCATCAGTTCGGTTTTATAAATTTGGGGAGTGGCTTGTGATTTGTTGATAGCGTCATCAATAGCCAGGGTGGTTTTTTCGAATGGCAGATCTTTGGCAATTAGTTCTTTCATTTTGGTTTCAATAAGGGGTAGATCTTCCGGTATCAGCGGACGAGGCAGTTCAAAATCATAGTAAAATCCGTCTTCGGTGGCAGGGCCAATCCCGAGTCTAGCTTCCGGGAACATCTCCACTACTGCCGCAGCCAGGATGTGGGAAGCGGAGTGGCGCAATGTAGCCAATTTACTGTGTTTATCTGTTTTGTGTTGTCTAGTTTGTTTAGCCATATCTCTTGATTAACTTCCTCTATTGTATAAAACTTTTCCCTCCCTGGCTATTTTCTCCACTATCGTCATTCTGGTAAGCGGAGCGCACCCCAGAATCGTATAAAATATCAATCTGTAAGATTCTGGACAAGCCAGTTTTTTGCCCATCAAGTTCCGTGGCATAAATTCTGGATTGGACCTTTCCC
>CAYGXX010000001.1:24077-39413 GCA_964354145.1 uncultured Candidatus Saccharibacteria bacterium | reverse complement strand
TAATCCGGGATAGTTTAGTGGTAGAACGCCTGGTTCTGGCCCAGGTAACGTAGGATCGACCCCTACTCCCGGAGCCAAAAAGCCCGCTGGATGCGGGCATACGTGCGGTTGAACGCTTAGGAGCTCTAGTTAATCGGGATCTTGTCTAAGTCGCCAGGACGGTCTAGGAAGGCTTGGAATTTTTCCAAATCCAAGTTCACATCCTTGATGCTTTGATCAATCTCTGATTAATACTTTAGGAGCAGGTAAACCACGATCCCAGCCCCCATAACTTCCAGGGGCTTACGAGATTTGTCAGCCTGGAATCTTATATACTCTGCGACTTTCGGGTTTTCCTCCCTGATAGTATCGAGGAGCGCGTTGAGATCGTACTTAGCATTGGTTAATGTTTCCTGAGTGCGCCCGAGTGCTTCGTTGGTGACCTTTGGTAACATATCGGTTGCTCCTTGGGAAAGAACATAATTGTGGATTAGTAGTATACCATATCACGGCAAAAGCTGCTAAAATGGAAACTACTAATATTTTGAGGGCTGGTTATCAAGAGTAACTATGAATAAATATGTCTTGCTTGTGTTGATCGCGGGTATGGGCTTGCTGACCCTAGTGGGTTGTGCTGCTAAGCCGAATGGTCAGCCCATCAATGGTATTGACAACACTATTAGTCAAACTGATTTGGGAGCCATCAAACAAGCTCTGGCCACCAAGACCAAGTGGCCTGCTGACCAAACCACAATCACTGTGCTGCAAAATACCGGTGACCACGCTCGAGGGGGAGTGATGTACCAAGATGAAAATGGCTCCGGAGGCGGGTATTGGTTCGCAGTGAAAGAAGTTAATAGCTGGAGAATCGTCTTGGATGGCAACGGCACCATCCCGTGCTCTCAAATGCGCCAAGAGGGCTTCCCGGAAGCCATGATCCCCGATTGCTGCGAAGCCTGCCCGTCCTATTAAATAGACTCTGGAAAGCATTCCGAGCCGTTTCTCTCTTTGGGTAACCGGGTTCGCTCCAATGATAGCCAAATAGTATAATAAAGTCATAAAAGATTATATGACTGGATTCCCTAAATGGATTAATTGGCTACTGGCTATTTTGGCTGTCGGCGGGATTAGCTGGGCAGTTGCCGCCCTACTGAATATGCCCGCTCAGGAACAGCCTAATTTAAACAACCTATTAAATGGGGTGGACATTTTTAATAACAGCACAGCCGACAAAAAGGAATTGTGCTCGACTGAGGATTATCAAACAGAACTCGTCAAATTGTACCAAGGAAGCTTTGCAAACTGGATAGAATCTAATCCTAATCTTTTAGACCCAGAGGAGCGGAGCGATTTCAAAAATATGCAAATTACTCAATTAAACCATAGTAGTTATGTTAAATTAGGCCGGGCCATTGCTTGGGAAAATTGTAATGCAGATAGATTTTTCAGTGATGCCGCAATTGATGATCCAAAAGTCAATTACCACCTCCTTTCAAACATAAATCATCCACTATGCACCTTATGGACAGCTTATGATTCCCCGAATTTAAATAATGTTACTTATGCTTTTTTGTATCAAGATCCGGATGTCCCCGGTAATGTTAAAACTAAAACCTACTCTGCTATATCTACTTTAGAAGGGCTTACTTGTTTGGAATCGCTCAGTATCTCCAGCGCGATAAATTCAGTTTTTCCGGCCATAGTTTTTCCTTACTCAAGGCCCGTTTACTCATATAATATAACCTTTGATTTAGGAAGCTTGAACCAATTGAAAAACTTGATTAGTCTCGACATCAGCCAGATATATATTCCTGACTTACAACCGATTAGTAAATTATCTAACTTAGAATATCTATACATGCGGGGGACTAAAACTAGAAAGGTCAGCCAATTTGATTTACTTGAGGATTCGCCTAACTCCCAACTTACCCATTACTTGTCATCCTTGAAAAAACTTAAGATCTTGGATCTTTCAGAATCGGAAGCCGGTAATCTGACTTTTTTGAACAGCCTTTTGGATTTACGCTATCTTTCAGTAGCTAAAACTTACACCCAAACTCTGGACGGCATCCAAAATTTGAAAGAGCTGCGCGGATTAGATGTCTCGGATACTACAATTGATGCGATTGCGCAGATAACAAATCTATCTAAGCTGACCTATCTCAATATTGCTAACACACGTATCAAACACTTCACGGTGCTTAGTAAGTTAAATAAACTTTCTGAACTGAACATATCTGGCTTAAAAACCGCCTTTACGCTAGATGTGTTTGCTAGTAATATAACGATTTTGCGCAATATAGAATCGTTGAAGAAGATAACTGCCACTAACGCCTTGAGTTCAGCTAACTGCCGAGAATTACAGCGTTTATTGCCTGGTAAGCAAGTGATTTGCTGATGAAATATTCACCAATGCTATGTAAGTTGATAGAGCGTCCCTTCAAAGATACAGGGTGGATTTTTGAGCAAAAGATTGATGGGGTAAGAATTATTGCGGTTAAGAACGGTCAGCAAGTACGGCTGCTAACTCGAAATAATAAAGATAAGAGTCAACAGTTTCCAGAGATTGCTCAGGCTATTCAAAAACTCAAACCAAGACAAGTGGTGTTAGATGGGGAGATTGCCGCTTTCCGTAAAGGTGTTAGCAGTTTTCAGGCTATCCAGCCACGAGTCGGACAGACCGATACAGCCGAGATCAAAAAATTGATAAAAACCAGCCCCGTGCAGTATCTGGTATTTGATTTGCTCAATTTAGAGAATAGAGATTGGGAAGCCAAACCATTAATTGAGCGCAAGAAGAAGCTTCAGGTTATAATTCAGGGATTCACGTCATCCCCACCTACACCTCCCCTTGGTAAGGGGAGGATTGGGAGGGGATTGTGGCAGAAAACTATTGTTTATTTAAATCACATTTCTAGTGATGGCGCGGCTCTATTTAAAAAAGCTAAGCAGAAACACTGGGAGGGGATTATCGGGAAAAAGAAAGACAGTAAATACCTGGAGGGCAAACGGGGGAATAACTGGGTGAAGATAAAAACCCATAACCAGCAAGAGTTGGTGATTGGCGCTTACACCTTAGGACAGGGCAAAACCAAAGATACCTTTGGCGCTATCTTAGTTGGGTACTACAAATCGGGAAAGTTGATCTATGCCGGGAAAGTTGGTACCGGTTTTACCGAAGACGAGAGAAAGGATCTAAAAAAAAGATTTAGCCCTATCAGAACTACTAAATCACCTTTTTCTACCCCTATCACAGAGAGGGAAATCACCTGGCTTAAGCCTCGCTTAGTAGGGGAGTTTGCCTTCGGCGAGTGGACTAAAGATAACATTCTCCGCCAACCAGTTTATATGGGACTCCGGATTGATAAGCCCGCCAAATCCGTTATTAAAGAAAATTGACAAGCCTGCAGAGCTTGTCATCCTCGAGTCGGAGGTATAGCCATCCGACATCGGGGATCCAGACATAAAAATAAAAAGAAAATCCTTCTGTTTGTTTTCTTTTCTGGATTCCCGATCAAGTCGGGAATGACAACAGGAGATGGTGAAGACAATAGATACTTTAAATCTTTAGTTTATGCCAATTCAATGGTTAATAAAGTATTGGAAGAAAGCAGCGCCTGCGGTGTTGCCCTTTTTGCGGGGTCGGAAAGTCGCCATCCAACAAGTTTTTGATAAAAACATCCTCTATCGCCGGCATGGCGCCAAGGGCTTGCCAGACAAAAGCGGTTGGATTACCCTCAATACCAAATCAGAGCTCCTAGAATGGGCTCGGCTACATACCTATTCTTTTCACTCCCACTTAAAAGGGGACAAGGATATTTGGTTCGTAATGGATATGGACGCCCGAACAAACAAGATGTTTGACCTCACTAAACTAGCAGCCTCGGAGATGGCTAAGCTTTTAGATAAGAAGAAGATTAAATATTTGGTGAAATTTTCTGGAAATAGGGGATTTCATTTTATGTGGAGTATGGGAGATGTAAGGCCGCAGTGGATGAAATTCCGTAGACAGATCCGGGAGCTGGCCGGAGAGTTGGAAACCATCCTGCAAAAAAAATATACCGATAAATTCTACCGGCTTATCCCTCGGAAAAACCCTATCATTGCAACCAGCTCTACCGACAGGCGCCTTGCCAAATCCATTCTGGTTGATGAACAAATCATCCACAAAAACGGCATGATCCGCAGCCCCTACTCCGTCCACCCTGGCACCGGCTTAGTTTCTATGCCGCTCACCGGGGACAAAATCCTAAAATTCAACCGTGATTCCGCTCTCCCCACCAAAGTCAAAATCAGCAAAATCATCTTACCCCGCAATTAAGTGTCTTGGATATGGTTTTGTTCTCTCCCGCCATTGGAGTTTTGATCCCTTGTTCCCACCGGCATTGGAGCCCGAGTGTACTAGATTAGTAAAATTATCACTTATAAAGCCAACTGTTTGAGGCTGATGTTTTATCGGCCGAGTTTGGCGAAATAGAAAGATAATTTTACTTTATCCAGAGCGAGGGCGACTGCCGGAGGACTTTGGTTACTTTCCTCGGGAAAGTAACAGAAAGATTTTTGACAAAAATTAACCTGATATTATGATAGAAGGTCAGATATCACTAAGTAGCTCCGATGCTGACGATCGGAGCGCACCCAAAGGTGCGGAGGTGAAACATGTTACAGATTGGAGATAAGGCGCCAGATTTTATCCTCAAGGGATACTTCAAAAACAAAGTCAAAGACTATAACCTGAAAGAGTTCAAAGGCAAATGGATAGTCTTATTCTTCTATCCGGCCGATTTCACCTATGTCTGCCCGACTGAGATTGCTAGCTTAAGCAGCCGGGCCGATGACTTCAAAAAGATTAATAGCGTGGTCCTGGGCATCAGCGTAGACAGCGTGTATGCCCACCAGAAATGGGCGGAAGAGTTAGGCGGACTGGACATCGTTCTCTTGAGCGATTTCCACAAGCGCACGAGCCGCGACTATAACCTGCTTCTAGAAGATGAGGGAACCGCTCTCCGAGGTACCTTTATTATTGATCCCGAGGGAAATATAAGGTATAACTCAACGATCAGCGAGAACGTTGGCCGTAGCACCGACGAACTACTACGGATCTTGGCAGCCCTCCAGACAGGTAAGATGTGCCCGGCTAATTGGCAGCCCGGCGAGGCTACCTTATAGCCCCATTTGACTATGGGGAAAACTCCCTCCTATACATAGGAGAATAAAGGTGTTACAATCTAAGCATTGATATATTTGTTAATCAGGAGGTCGTATGGCTTTTAGCTATCGCAACAGTAAGGGCAGAACCTACTTCTTGCACAGCAAGAACGTTACCCTTAAGGGTGGACGCAAGCAAATGATTTATTACTTTGCCAAAGTTGCTGGCATGGGTGCTCAAAATGAAATTCCCGCTGGCTATAAAGTAATAGAGAGTGCCCGCACTGGTCTGCCTATCCTGAAGAAAAGGTAAATCTGATTCCCATAAGATATAAAACCGCCCCGGTCAATCGGGGCGGTTTTGATTAATTAGATGCAATAATCATGGTGAAGACTGGCACCCCCAATCGGATTCGAACCGGTGTTACCAGGCTGAGAACCTGGCGTCCTAGACCACTAGACGATGGGGGCCAAAGATTCGTTTATATCATACAATATTCACTACAAGCTTTCTGGTAAACTTAAGTCATGAGATTTGAGTTTTCCCCACCTAGCCAGCCTGAGCAGCCCGGAGATGAACCTAACTTACACCCGGAAAAGCAGCCAGACCCCAAGACACCACCAGACATAACTAAGGAAAAAAAGATTTTACCTGATCCGGATGATGTTTGGAAAATACCAGTATGGATTGACCCTAAAAAAGAAGAAAAATTGCCTAACCCCCTGGAGGAGTGGGAATGACTAAACCAAAGATTCGGGTCGGTTACCATGTATCAATCGTAGGTGGTCTCTCGACCGCTTTTAAAAACGCTGAGAGATTGGAATGTGATGTCATCCAGCTGTTTGTAAGTTCTCCTCAGATGTGGAATACCCCGGTAATCCCTGATGAAGAGGTAGTTGCATTCAAAGCAGCTCGCAAGAAATCCAAAATCTCTCAGGTGCTGGTACACTCAGCCTATCTACCCAACCCGTCCAGCCACCGGGCCTCTCTGCGTAATTTTAGTTTAAAAAAATTAAAAGAAGAGGCAGTAATTGCTTACCGGATTGGCGCCGATGGTTATAATTTCCACTGTGGCAGCAATCAAAACAGCAACAGAGAGGGCATCAAAAACGCTATCGCCACTCTTAATAGGTTAGCCGAGCTAACTAACGAGCAGTGGCCAGTTAAGCTTATTATTGAGAGTGATGCTGGTGCTGGCAATAAAATAGGAGATACCGTAGAAGAATTGGGCGCTATTTGGAAGGGCCTTAAAAATAAAAAAAGATTCGGCTTTTGCTTGGACACTTGCCATCTCTTTGTTTCTGGGACAGAGCTGCGCACCAAAACCGGCATTTCCCATCTCCTTAAGAAATTTGATAAACTGATAGGTCTTGAGCATTTGGAGTTTATCCACATGAACGATGCAAAATACGACAAAGGGTCCAAAAAAGACCGGCATGAGAATATCGGTAAAGGCAAGATCGGCGAACAGGGATTCAAAAACATGCTAGCCAATTCAGTCATTCGCAGACGGCCGCTAATCCTGGAAACTCCACACACGGGGAATCCTAAAATCGACATCCAAAATATTAGATTACTCCGCGCTCTAGCCAAATAATAATGCGTTCCTCTATTTCTAACGGGATGAAAATCTGGGATCAATCCGATACCTACAATCTCATTAAAAAATATCCCGGGCAATTTGCACGGGGCTTTCGCTTGGCTGAGTCAGTGCCGCTATCCAAGGATATTGATCAAGTTATTATCTCAGCGGTCAGCTACAATGCTGCCACCGCTGAGATAATAAAGAATCTCTTTGAGCCAGAAATATCCGTGCCTATCCGCGTTCATCAGGGATATGATTTGCCAGCCAAAATGACGCCTAAAACCCTGGTGGTGGCCATTTCTATTTGTGGCAAGCGTCCCGAGGTGCTCTGGAATGCCAAGATGGCCCATGAGGCCGGCGCAAAAGTAGTTGCTGTAACTACCGGGGGAGAGCTAGAGATATTCGCCCGGGAACGAAACTTGCCGCTAATCTTAATTGATAAAAATTCACCTGAACTACAACTTACTAAAGGCTCCGGCTTAATGATGCCTCTGGGAGCTGGTTTAATGTTCGCCATCCTTACCCAAGTCCTCATCAACGCCGGAGCACTTAATATAAAAGCCCGCCAACGTATTTTAGAATCGGTGACAGAAATTGAAAATATGTACTTGCCTAAATTAGGAGCCAAGATTGCGGGTCTAGCGGCTGATACTAACCTATTAATTTATAGCTCCGAGCAATATCTCGGATTGGCCAGTTTGATTAAGAACTTGGTCAATATATTAGCTCAGATGCCCTGTTTTCATAATTCAATCACCGGGGCACTGGGATCAGAAATTCATAGCTTCCAGCACAAGGGATTTGCTAAATATTTTGCTTTGATTTTACGGGACCCTACCACAGCAGAGCCGGTTCAGTACAGCATAGAAAAACTGCAAGAAAAACTCGCAGTCATTAAGTTAAAATCCTACGTCTTAGAGTTGCCGGGCTCTAATCAGCTCACTAAGGTCATTGCTTCCATTATGTTGACCTACTGGGTAATCTACGGGCTGCTTGATAAACCAAAGTAATCTAAAACTATTACTGTCCGAGCCGCGACGCTCGTCGGGGCGAGAACTATCGCTTTTGGCAGTTCTCACTCCGCCTGCCTCTACCTATCGGTCTTCGACTCCGAGGCTCAGACTCGAGGAGCAGACAGGTACCGGCAAGGCAGGTTCGAACAATAAAGTGCTATTTTTTTGCGGGGCTACGGGGTTAGCAGAAATTGACGCTGGGAGCGTTTTTTGATAATCTGAAGTCACCAAAAATCACCTCAAAAGGAGGAGTACATTATGATCGAGTGTGTATCGGGAATAGTGGCCAAAGGGAAAGGCGACCAGGCTATCAACTCGGATCCGATCGTCACCTTTATCGCAAGGGTCTGCGACATCTGGGCCTGCATCCCGGGCACTGAGCTCACCGAGAAAGGCAGCCAATGGAAAGAGGCCTGCTACGGAGAGATAGGGCACAAGGGGGGTTGCCCTCAACAGTTCTGGCTCAAGATCGGAACGGACGGCAGTTGGGAAATTAGAGCCCACTTCGGCATCAACGGGAATCGGGAGCAAGCCATAGAATTTCTCCAAGCCTTGGTGCAGGCTGGAGTGTCCAGCATTATGATCTGGGGGCCTCCCAACAGGAAACAGCACTTCAGTGAGTCAAAAGCTAATCCGCAAACGATCCTCAAAGAAATGGGAGCTGCTGTAGCCGTTCCCGCATAACCCGCAAAACTTACGGCACGGGGTAGTGCATCCCAAAAACCACATTGACAAAGGAGGTGATACCAAATGGGTATACCCGATGATATCGAAGAGCTCCTCGAAGGGATACCACTATCAAAACCCGAGGAAATCCTGGCAGAGATAATGCAGAATCTCACCTCATCATGTTCGAGAACTGTCAATCTGCCTAGGAAATATCCCGAGATCCTCAAAACACTATCGGAAGTTGGCATTTGCCCTCACGGCGATGCGCTACTGCAAGTACTGCAGCAAATCTTCAATATCCCAGGGGAACAGACAGAGTCTCTTGATTTCTCTCTTGATTTCGATTTCTGTGGCTACCGGCCGGCATCCAGGTGCGAACATGCCCTAGAGAATCTGGCTGGGTTCAGGGGCCGAAGCGAGAGACCCAACTGCATGTGCGACCGGTTATTATTTGCTCTTTTACGCATTCACTCACTCCAGTCGGTTCCAAAACAGGAAATACTGGCTTTGCTCTCCCAGAAAAGAGGTCGCAAGAAAAGAGGTCGCAAGATCAGTCCGAAGCTAATCGATCGATACATCCGACTCTTGAAGAAGATCACATCTCCCTACAAGGGAGGCCAGAGCAAGTGTCCCTTAGCCCCAAAGTAGGATCGTAAGGCAGTAAGAGCTACCGCACCTTTCCAACCAACCCTGCAACGGCGGGGTTTTTTGTTGGAATAAACAGTATTTTCTGGTTAAATAAAGTCGTTACTGCTAATTAAACAAAAATATGGAAAACGAAATTGTAAATGCAATCGCCAACAAAGTGACTGAGGAGGCCACTAAAGGAATTTTTGAACGGATTTTTACTATTTACAACCAATTTATTTCGGTTTTTCCTGTGCAGTATCAGTGGGTGGTTTCCGCTATCATTTTTCTGGCAGTGGCGGGATTTATGTGGAATCTAATCAGGCGCAACTGGCTCTGGTTAATCTTATTAGTCGTGGTCTTTCCGGGCGTACTGCCAGTTCTCCAAAACATCTTCAATTCTCTCGCCCGGATGTTTGTCGGCAAATAAAAAGCCCCGCGCGTTAGGCGGAGCAAAGAGCAAGGAAAGCAACCTTACTTTCATTTCTGCGGTGGCTGGAGAGCCGCATTTCGTATGACAGCTAGGAAGTCGCGAAACGGTTTGGGTAACCGTTTATCTTGAGGAAGGAATATATTCCCTTTACGGTTAGTGAGAATGTGGCTGACACGCCCAGGCCTCTTCCCTCGATAGACTAACCAATTTTTACCATCATACCTTACTGTGGGGAAATCAATGCCCGCAACGTGGTTCAGTTCCGGTTTCAATGCATCCGCCCAATGACATTTTATCGTCACAGTTAGCCTGCCACAAGAGTAGTCCAGATACACGTGAGGCTCCTCTTCCCAAGCCTCGGCTAACCGTTCGATTTCCTCGAGATCAATTAGTTTGACATCGAGCGCATGCAGACGAGGCGTTTTCGCACTCATCCACTATCACCTCCTTTTTTTCAAAGATACCCTTATCGGGCAATAGTTTTACATTGTAGCATAGTTAGATCCCTCCACTACGGTCGGGATGACAATCGGTAGTTATCAGTGAAATCTGTCCGTAATCAGTGTTATCAGTGGTTATGGTATGATAAAAAAGTAAAAATGAGTGATATGGAGCGAGTTTTAGCTAAGGAAGCGTTAAAACATACCGGAGAAATCATCACGCTTAAGGGCTGGGTCCATAGCATCCGCAATATGGGCCAGATTGTATTTATGGATCTTCGGGATGTATCCGGGCTCATCCAAATAGTCTTTGATGACACCAAATCCGACTTAATTAAAGATATTAAGTCAGAATTTGTGGTGGCTGTAACTGGCAAAGCAGTCAAAAGAGGGGAGCAATACCGCAACCCCAAACTGGAAACCGGCGATATCGAAGTGAAAGCAGAAGAGCTACAGATTATCAACACCGCAAAAGCGCTTCCTTTTGAAATTGATCAAGAAAAAGTGACCGACGAGGAGACTCGTCTAAAATATCGCTACTTGGACCTCCGGCACGAACGGATGAAAAACAACATTATTTTGAGACACAAAGTTATCACCTACATCCGCAACTTCCTGAACGAAAAGGGGTTCATTGAAGTAGAAACCCCTATCATCACCTCAGCTACCCCCGAAGGCGCTCGGGACTACCTCGTGCCCTCTAGGATCTATCCTGGCAAGTTCTACGCCCTCCCCCAGAGCCCCCAGCAGTATAAGCAGCTCCTGATGGTCGCCGGGCTGGACAAGTACTACCAAATCGCCAAGTGCATGCGGGATGAGGATAACCGGGGAGACCGCCAACCGGAATTCACCCAGTTGGATTTAGAAATGTCATTCGTGGAAGAAGAGGATATTCTGAAGTTAACCGAAGAATTATTTACCGGCTTGATAGAAAAAATCATACCGGAAAAAGAAATCACCAAAACGCCTTGGCCGCGCTTAACCTATGCCGATGCAATCAAAAAATATAAAACTGATAAGCCCGACTTGCGCAAAGACAAGGATGACTCCGATGAATTAGCCTTTGCTTGGATTGTGGATTTCCCGCTATTTGAAAAGAACGCCAAAACAGGGGCCGTTGAATCATCCCATCACCCCTTCACTGCTTTTAAGCCAGACCAAGAGGACAAGTTAGATACTGATCCCTTGAACGTTACCAGCAGTTCTTATGATTTAGTTTTGAACGGTTTTGAGATTGCTTCCGGGAGCATTAGAATCCACGATCCCAAAACTCTTGCCAAGATTTTTTCTATTTTAGGCCTGAAAGACGAAGAGATTCAGTCCAAATTTGGCCATATGTTAGAAGCATTTAAATATGGCGTCCCGCCGCATGGAGGGATCGCTCCGGGTATTGACCGTTTCGTAATGATTCTAGCCAACGAACCAAACATCCGCGAGGTAATTGCCTTCCCGAAAACGGATAAAGCCCGCGATCCTATGATGAACGCTCCTCGCGAAGTGGACGCCGCCACTCTTAAAGAATTAGGATTAAAAATCATTAAATAATAATGTAACTCTTCGACTTTGCTCAGAGATTAACTGTTATTTCCCGAGCGAAGTCCCTGCATTCGCGGGACGGAGTCGAGGGACTACCATAAAATGAAAACCATTGCTATCCTTTTAGTTATTCTCAACTACCTCACGGGCTCAACAGCCGTGATGAAAGACAATCTGTGGGGGATTTTAATCGATCCGGAGGCCTACTCTCTGCATACTTTGGCCGCACAATTCCTGCGCCCCGAACCCATCCGAGATATTCTCTATTCTGACCCCGTCATCAACTCTACCTCCGCTATCGTAACCGATCTAGATACCGGGAAAGTTCTATTTGCTAAAGAACCTGATAAGCAAATGGCTATCGCCAGCATTACTAAGATTATGACCTCGCTAGTTGTGCTGAACAACAAATCTGATCTTGATGAGGTTTATACCGTGTCAGAAGCCGCCACTACAGTCAGCGGCTCCCGGATGTATTTAGCGGTCGGCGAAAAAATGACGATTGATAACCTTCTTCGCGGAGCTTTGATTGAATCTGCTAATGATGCAGCTTATGCTCTGGCAGAAGGCACGCTGGGCAGCGAAGAACAGTTTGTGGCGGCAATGAATGCCTATGCCATTTCCTTGGGATTAGACTGCAGCCACTTCACCAATGCCTGGGGAGCTGATGAAAAGGGTCACTATTCTTGCGCCCAGGACCTAGCTAAATTGACGAGTATCGCCCTGCAAAATGAAGTCTTTCGCGATATTGTTTCCATTAAAAAAACCACTGTAATGGATGTGTATGGAAAACTGCAACATAATTTAACAAACACCAATAAACTGGTGGGGCAATATCTAAACATCATCGGCGTTAAAACTGGCACCACTGACAATGCGGGGGAGTCTCTGGTGGTCGCCGCCAAAGGGGAAAGCAACCAAACCGTGATCGCCGTGTTGCTTAACAGCCCTGACCGATTTGCTGAAGGCAAAACCCTCTTAGATTGGGCACTCAACGCCTACAACTGGATCGAACCCCTGTAGCCCCCTCTCCTTTCGTCATTCCGGGCTTGCCTCCGCCCAGAGGGCTCTGGCCCTGGCGGGACCCGGAATCTAGACAAAAAAATAAACAAAAACATTTTCCTTTTTCTGTTTCTGTCTGGATTCCCGCCTTCGCGGGAATGACATTAGGAAAACTCTTTACAGGAGCAGGTCTTTTGGTATGCTTACCCTATCCTGAACCTTGGAGGTTACAATGATACCGTTGCGCTCCTATGGAATAGTATTTACTATCCTAGGCGTCGGGATTCTCTTGTATTCTATTTGGCTCTCCTTGACCCCAGAAACGGTGAAATATGTTCTGAGTGCGCTCACCGGGATCTGTTTGGGCCTGGGTGTGTGTGCACTCCATCTCTCCTTTAAACCCTCATGTAAGTGAGGGTTCCCTTTATTAAAGCAGGATCCTGAAATAAATTCCCACCGTCGCCAAGGCTATGGTGGGCAGGCAGGATGACGTAAAATAAGACTATGACAGAAAAAACTACTTCACCGGGATATATAGTGGCGATTGTGGGACGGCCCAATGTGGGCAAGTCCACCTTGTTTAATAAAATCATCGGGAAAAACCGGGCGATTTTAAGCCATATTCCCGGCACCACCCGCGACATTTTGTATGAAAATGTTATCTGGAATGGCTTAGACTTTACTGTGGCTGATACTGCCGGTATTGAACTAGACACCCAATCAGAACTAGAAAAAGATATTCTACTACAAGTCAAAGTCGCCCTAGAAGCAGCGGATTTAATTATTTTTATGGTGGATGCAAGGCAAGGCCAACAAGTGGAAGATCTGAAAGCGGCGGAATTAATCCGAAAACTCAACAAACCAGTGACTTTGGCAATTAACAAGGCTGAGGGCAAACAATATGATATCTCTGCCCATGAATTCTACAAACTGGGGTTGGGCGAACCGATTTTGATCTCTGCGGTTTCCGGGCGGGGGATTGGGGACATGCTGGACAACATAGTGCAACAACTTAAGCAACAACCCAAAAAGATCTTAAAACGAACTCAGGATGACAAAAAAATTACAAAAGTGGCGATTATTGGCCGACCCAATACGGGGAAATCCACTCTTATCAACCAGCTAGCCAAAAAGAAATTATCCTTAGTGAGCGCTCTCCCCGGCACCACCCGGGATACGGTACGTACCGTAATACCAATTAAAAATATACAAATTGAATTAACCGATACTGCAGGGCTTCGGCGGCGAGGGAAAATCGATCAGGGAATTGAAAAGTTCAGCTCTTTATTAGTGATTAAGGCAGTTAAAGAAGCAGATATTGCGTTACTGGTTATTGATGCCGCTGAGGGGGTATTAGCCCAAGATCTGCATGTAGCCCAGATCATTGAAGAGGAAAGGAAAGGCGCTATTTTGGTCATCAATAAATGGGATATCATTGAAAAAAATCCCAGCGTGACCTCTGAGTTTGACAAATATCTGGATCATAAATTTGTTTTTCTGCCCTGGATGCCGCGAGTATATATCTCCGCCCTGACCGGCCAGCGCACCGACAAAATTATAGACGAGATATTAAAAGTTTGGGAAGCTCTCAATACTAAAATCCCCAGCAAAACTTTAAATAATTTAATTGGTGATGCTTATGCATCTAACCCACCTAAGGGCCGGCGCAAATCGCCTAAAATCTATTTTGCCAGCCAAATTAATGTCAACCCACCCACTATTAAATTGAAAGTAAATTATCCCGAAGAGCTACATTTTTCTTATATGCGTTATTTAGAAAAACAACTCCGCCAGAAGTATCCGCTCACCGGCGCTCCTATTAGCTGGCATATCGTCAAGTCATCTTCTGAGAAGTAGGATAACTATAAAAAAGCCGCGCTCGAGTGAGCGCGGCGACGGGAGGGGTCAAGTAAACAACATGGTTCCGTTTCACTGAGGGCTGCTCAGCCAGAAACTAAGTCCGGCGATAGTTTGGAAGGATGCTACTATTTTGCCGGACTTGTCCAAGACTTGGTAAGGCCCCGCCCCTGGGGCGAATCCCCGCGATAAGAATGGGACTAAGCCGGATTCACGAACCAGCTTAGCATCATAATTCAGGATTAGTTCCTTAGTCGAGAGGGCTTTCTCAATCTCTTTTAGCCCCATCATAGGAACCAAACCATCTATTACTGGACCGCCTTTAGGCATATTATCACCCCGTAAGGAACATGCTTAGATACAAAAGAGACTATACGAAGGATCTCCTTAAAAGTCAACTATTTTGCTTGTATGTTATAATGTCCTTGTCATATCCTAACCCATGGGAGGAGGCAAAATGGCTAACCAATTAATTGGTAAGATCACTCACTACTACGATAAGATCGGAGTAGCGATTATCGAACTAAAGGATACCCTGAAAACCGGCGATGCCGTCAAGTTTGTGAAGGGAGACGAAAAGACCGAACAAACCATTAACTCTATCCAGATCGAAAAGGCTCAGGTTGACTCGGCTAGCAAAGGTGCTATCGTAGGAATCAAGGTTGACCAACCGCTTAAGGAAGGCACCGAAGTTTACAAAGCCTAATTTTTCCCAGTTCACTTATGGAAATCTATACTGAGGGGGGTATTTCGCATATTCCGCCTGAAAGAAAAGTAGAACGCGTTGCTAGAAGCAATGCTGTTCGCAAACCCCAGGACGAACATGATCAATCTGACGCCAGTGGCTACCGCGAACAAAGGCAACAAGATGCCCGCGACACCTTGGAAATCAGTCAAGCATATCAAGAGTTGAAAAAAGCACAATCAGACGAAAAGTGAAACTGATAGTCGGATTAGGTAATCCAGGAAACAAATATGCCAAAAGTCGCCATAATATTGGATTTATGGTGGTAGATGCATTGGCTAAAGAGTTAAAATTAGAGTGG
>CAYGXX010000001.1:0-24067 GCA_964354145.1 uncultured Candidatus Saccharibacteria bacterium | reverse complement strand
TACACGCGGAAACTTCTAAGGGCGACGGCATTATACTGCTGAAGCCCCAAACATTTATGAACAACTCCGGTTTGGCAGTGCGGGCAACCATTAAAAAAATGGGCATCAAACTAAACGATATTCTAGTGGTGTTTGATGATTTAGATATGGCAACTGGCAAAATCCGCTACCGGGATGACGGAAGCAGCGGAGGGCATCGTGGAATGCAATCTCTCATTAATTATCTAAATACTGAGGCAATCAAAAGGGTTAAGATTGGCATTGGATTTCCGATAAAGGCTATGGTAGTAGCAGGGGCTAATTATGCCGCGCGTGCGGCTAGTATGGAGAAAAGTTTAACCAGCGCACATGTGTTGGGAAAATTTACCACCGAGCAGTCAAAGAAAATAAAAATTGCTATCCCAGAAGCAATCAATATGATTAACAAAAAGTTTTTAGCCTAAGCTAAGAGGGCGAAGTATTTGGGTTGGAACATCGCGAAAGAAGCCGGGAGAATCCTGCCTGCGACTATCCACCCAAGGAGGGTAGGGTGAGAAAATTGTCGCAAGCAAGATTCTACCAACTTCCACTATTCTCTGTCCGCCAAGGGACAAACAGATAATTATACCATATCAAAAATTCAAAGAACTATCATTTAATTATACCATATAATAATATAAAGGTCAAGAGTTAAGTGGACTCGATTCTCTCTGCCATTGGCAAAAGATTTAGCAGTCTGGATGCGTATAAATCTTTAATAAAACTCTCGCGCAAGGACAAAATCTATATCACCGGCTTAAATAACTTGGGCAAGGCGCTTTTATTGTCCTGTGCCATAACTGACTGCCGCAAAAAGATCATCTATATCGTTAAGAATGAGAGTGACCAGGGAGTGATCGAGCGGGGGTTAAAACAACTCACCGACCAGCCGGTTTACAACTACCCTGATCTCAAATCCGAACAGATCAATCGCCAACAATATATCCAAAACTTCCAAAGCCGAACCACCACTACTCGAGCCTTCAAAAATGGCGATCCCGGCATATTTATCTTCCCTGTCCAGGCACTAATCGAACCACTGACCAATCCTGCCGATGTGCTTACTCTGCAGACAAACCAAAACAAAAATCCTGAAGAGATTTTGGCTGCCCTAATCGCAGCCGGCTACGAACGTCAACAGAAAGTTTTTCAAGTAGGCGAGCTCGCCATGCGGGGCGGCATTTTGGATATATATCCCGTCAACTCGGCATACCCCTTGAGGTTGGAATTCGTTGGCAACACCATTACCAGCATCACTGAGTTCAATCCAGTTAATAACAAGATTTTAAAAACCTGCAAAGAGGTTACTCTCCAATCATTGAAGAATGAAAAAATGAGCAATTATTTATTGGATGTGGTAGAGGGCCACCCGGCAGATTATGTCTTAATTTTCGATCAAGCCGATGAACTATTCCAATTATTATATGAGTTGTACCAAAGCAACAATCAACACGACAATGGTATCCTTACCACCATTAGTAAACAATTAGACCGATTAGCCGCTTGGCACTTCGTAAGTATTGCAAGTGATGAAGCCAATCTCATCCGTTTTGACTTAGTAGAGGCTCCTTTATTTGCTAATGACTTAAGCCGACTGGCTAACGAGATTATTAAATATACTATGAAGGGTTGGCAAATTATCATTGCCACCGAGAAAGATGCTCAATTAATCCCGATTTTAACCGATCATAATATTGGATTTGACCGGGAATTAGATAGCACACCTGTAATAGTAACTCATCCTCTGCATATAGATGGCTTTATGAGTCCTTCTCTGAAAATCATCCTGCTCACAGACAAAGAGATCTTCTCTCCCATCGTGGAAAAATCTGTTGCCGCCAAACCTACTCCTAAAAAACGCCAACTCGCTTTCCTTGCCCAAATTGAGAAGGGCGATTACATTGTGCACGTCGATTATGGCATCGGGAAACTAATTGATATCTCTACTATGACCGTAAGCGGGATCAGCCGGGAATATTTAATCATCAAATATGCCGGGGCAGACAAAATCTACGCGCCGGTAGATCAGATCGATAAAATCAGCAAATATATCTCGCCGGCGGGAGAAAAGCCCACTCTCTCCAAACTAAATTCGCAAAGCTGGAAGCGTTTAGTCGGGCAGATTAGAAAAGAATCCCAAGAATTTGCCAAGGAACTACTGGATTTGTATGCCAAGCGCGCCCTCAAGGAGGGGATTGCTTTTGACAGCCCGGAGTTCTGGGAAAAAGCCTTGGCGGAGTCATTCAGCTACCAGGAGACCCCCGATCAAGAGCAAGTCATCCAAGAAATCTTAGATGATATGGAACAACCTAAGCCGATGGATCGATTATTGGTAGCAGACGTGGGATTTGGCAAAACCGAGGTCGCCATCCGAGCCGCTTTTAAGGCGGTGACCTCCGGATTCCAAGTAGCCTTTTTGGCACCTACCACCATCCTAGTGGAACAACATCTGAAAACCTTTACCGAAAGATTAGCCCCGTTTGGCGTGAACATCGCCGCCTTAAGCCGTTTCCGCTCTCAAACGGAACAAAAAAGAGTGCTGGCCGGTCTTCGCACCCGCGAAATTGATATTGTTATTGGAACTCACCGGCTACTCTCTAAAGATGTTAAATTCGCGAATCTCGGATTAATTATTGTAGATGAAGAACAAAGATTTGGTGTTCGCCACAAAGAGAAATTAAAGATGATGCGGGCAGAAGTAGACGTTTTGAGCATGACCGCTACCCCCATCCCTCGAACACTAAACCTAGCTCTCTCCGGCATTCGAGACATCAGCACTATTGAAACTCCGCCTGTGAACCGTTTGCCCATCCAAACTACGGTGGCGCCGTTTGATATGGATGCCGTGAAAGACGCTATCCTGCAGGAAGTTAAACGCGGCGGACAGGTCTACTTCGTGCATAACCGAGTAGTCACTATCGCTTCTATGACTAACAAGTTAGAGGAGGTTTTGCCGGAAGTAAGATTCATTTATGCCCACGGGCAAATGCCAGAACGGCTACTCGCTAAAATTATGGAAGAGTTCCGGGCGGGCAAATACGATTGCCTGGTCGCTAGCACGATTATTGAAAATGGATTGGATAATCCCAATGTAAATACCTTGATCGTGGATAATTCTAGTCACTTCGGCTTGTCCCAACTGCACCAGCTCCGAGGCCGGATTGGGCGGGGCAAGGTCCAAGCTTATGCTTTTTTCTACTACAGCTTAGGGAAGCTGGCTGGAAAGGCCCTGGAACGCCTCAGAACCATCGCTGGGCATACCGAACTAGGCAGCGGCTATCAGATTGCCCTGCGAGACCTCCAGATCAGGGGAGCGGGGGGCGTTCTCTCCAAGAAGCAACATGGGCACATCAGTGCTATCGGACTCACGATGTATACCAAATTACTCAACCGAGCCATTGAGGAACTCCGGACCGGCTATCGACCCCGTGTGGATACCATCACCGTGGATTTGCCTATCTCTGCCTACTTGCCAGCCGCCTATATTGATAATGAAGCTCAGCGCATTAAAACTTATCAGCAGTTGGCGTTAGTGGAAACGGAAAATGAACTAAAAGACACGGCGGCAGAACTAGAATCCAAATTCGGCAAGTTACCCAAAGAGGTGATTAATCTTTTTGCCTTGATTGATCTCAAGATCACTGCTCTGGAAACCCAAAAGATTTTATCTATCCTCGCGCGCAATGAAGCCGGGCTTAGACAAACACCTACCCAAGTGATCAGTATTATTCTGAATACCGTGGTTAAAGATAATAATATTTTGAATGCGATTAATAATTTGAACGGTAAAATCACTGAAAAAACCATTAAAATCCCTTTGTCGGAGTTGGGCGACCCTTGGCTCCCTCGCCTCAAAAAACTCATCCAGTTATTAAAATAAAACAGCCTGCAAGAAGGATTATCATGCCTAAGAGAAACGGGAGATCGCCCGCTTGATCGGGAATAATGGGGCCAGCGATTTTCTTGACTAGGAAAGGATTCTCTGATACGGTAAGCCCTTATGAATAAACGGCTGATAATCACAATTTGGCTGGCTTTGGGTATAGCAATCTACCCCAATTTCGCCAGTCCAGTTCAAGCCCAGACCAATCTAATAGGGGAGTTGCCTATTTTGGAACTCGCCTTGCCTTTTGATACCGAATCGCATTGGGATAGCGCTGCAGAAGATACGCCAGGAATCTATTGGCAAACAGGAGAAAGTGAAATTAAATTTGCAATCGCTGACGGAAAGTTCGTTCCTGCTAGCGAAGATGATACTTGGTTCGTTTATGGCTGGTTCGGAGCCCTCTCGGCTATCAAACAGCCTTACAACATAAAATATCCAGAATGGGGCGACCGGCACAATGGTATAGATTTTGCTGGCAAAGAGGGGATTGATATCGTTTCTGCCTCAGACGGAAAAGTAACCTTTGTTGGTAAAAAAATCGGCAACACTGTAATTGTTAATGCCGGTGACGGTTATCAAATCACTTATGCCCACTTGCAAGACATTTCTGTAAAGAAAGGCCAAAAGGTCCAAGTGGGGGATTTGATCGGTCATTTAGGCCATACCGGAACAACCAATCCCCATCTGCATTTTGAGGTGGATTACATCAAAAAATCCACTCGTATAGCGGTAAATCCCACCCCCCTGATAGCTACTGATTGGGGTAGGGTAGTTATTCCTTCTGCGGAAGCCAATCAATTTTATACCGAGAACCAAAATCCGCTTACTCAACCAGATTTCAACTGGTAGATAAATATAAAAAACAAATTGTCCTTTGACAGGACAGAAAGGAGATCAACCGTGGAAACCGTCCGTATCGGTTTGGCTGGGTGCGGTTTGTTCGGAGCGGAACACTTACGAGCATTCCGTAAAACAACTTGCGCCGAGATTGTCGCTCTCTACGATCCTGATACAGCACGCGCTAAGAAACGAGCTGAAACTTTCGGCATCAAAAAAGTCTGCGGCTCACTGGAAGAACTGTGCGCAACAGACCTAGATGCCATCGATGTGGTCACCCCCGAAGATTCGCATGTTGAGCCGGTCGTCAAAGCTCTCGGGGCTGGTAAACATGTGTTCGTGGAAAAACCACTGGCCACAACCATAACCGACTGCGAAACAATGATCGCAGCAGCTGAAGCAACCGGGCGAATACTTATGCCTGGACATATCCTGCGCTTTCATACCGACTACTCGGCCTTACAGGGCCGATTGTATGAGGGGGCACTGGGTCCGCCCCTCTATATGTCTGCCAGACGCAACCGACCCACAAATCAGCTCGGTCGTTATGCCAGCCGCTGTCACATCGCTCTCGTTACTGCTATCCATGACATTGATCTGATGCAGTGGTTTGTGCACAGTCCCCGCGAGGAATACAGAAGCGAGATAGAGTATGTAGCCGGCGGGCAATACAAGTTTATGACTGGCACACATGAGGCCGATGCTTTTTGGGGAGAATTGCACTTCCACAACGGCGCCGTTGGCCGACTGGAGACCAACTGGCTCTTGGAAAGCACCGTTCCTCAACCGTTATCAGATCATGCGAGCATGGATGATGAGTTTTACCTCATCTCCGGGGGCACCCGCTTTATCCACGAGAGCAACCGCACCATTATCCATCCCACGCCCGGGAGCTACGATCGCGCGCTAGTTGATGAGCTGATCAACTTCTGCGACTGCGTGCATCTTGAGTCGGCACCCATGATAATTTCTCCTGAAGAATCGCGGAACGCAGTAAAAGTCGCTCTGGCAATGATCGAATCAGCTCGCCACGGCGGCGAAAAACAAGCAGTGGTGTAATACTTACCACCATGCACCTTTTCACTTCAGTAATAAAGAAAAACCCGCTAACAGAATGGCGGGTTTTTGCAATGAGTATCCCCGCTGTTCGGAAGAGATTAATATTACTTATATTCAGAAATTTACGTGAATTCACGCGATCGCGTCATTTTACGTAATTATCACCTTTGTCAGAAACGTAATCTAACCAAATAAAATAGATGGAAATAAATGGATAGAAAAACTCGCACCATTGCTGATACGAGTTTATTCAAGGAGGTTGAAGATTGCTTGGAAACTGCCACCAGGCAGCATTTGCATATAGACTAGCAACTCCAGCCGTCCCCGTCCCTGTCCAAGTGGCATTCTGACAGATAAGGTGTTGTTCTCCAGTCGAACTTTTGATTCGCCAGCCCTTACCAGAATAGCCAGCAGGGTAGCAAACTGTTGTTCGTCAAGAGGATAAACTATTAATCTGCCTGATTCTGGTGCGACCGACTGTGGCCAGTGTGGGGGAATAACTATCCCCAATTCTTCCAAAGCGCCTCTTATAGATTTGGTGGTCATAAACAATACCCCTTAGCCTTAGCTACTGTAAAAGTACAAGATATTTAATTATACACCTGCCCACAGATGCTGGGGCCCACCAAATTCTGATAAAATAGATCTATCCAAAAAACACCCCGCCGGGTTACGCATTCCGGCGGGGCATGGTAGGTATCTTTGATAATATAACACATAAGTATCGGGGAGGGCATAAGAAAAACCCGGCACTGTAGCAGGAGGAGATACTACAGGAGGCCGGGACCCAATAATGGGAATCGCTAATCGCCAAATGTACAAAACTCCAACCGTCAAACATTATATCCATACTACAGCGGGGGAGTCAATAGGGCGAGAGGTTAATCATCAATAGTCGCACAATGTATCTTGTGCGACATTACCTCTAGCTAACCCTATTATCGGATTAAACCTTTTTAGTAGGCTCGATGATGGCGCTTTCGATCGCTGCCCATTCTGTATCTTCTTTTTCCGGCACTAAAATAGTCAATTCATCGCCGGGACTTAATTTAAAGTAGGTTACCGAAGCTAACAGCACTTTATATGACTTACCTCCCGCCACAACCTTATATTCATCATTTTCATGCACGAGCGTACCAATGATCTTCTTCCGGGCAATGGGGCCGATCTGTTTATAAATGAATGAGCCATCATCCATAATGGTTAGCTTCAGCACGTCCCCGGCTACTAATTTAGACTTACTGGCATAGTTAGCTGGCACCGGATACCTCTTGCCATCTTTATCGATCATATATTGGCCGTCAAAGACCCCCTCAATTATTTTGCCATCGGCAGGTAAGCCGCCAGCCTTGCCTTGATAATCTAACTCAGAAACCGAAGTTCCTAGCAAATCTGCCAAAATCTGTTTTGCCGCTGCTATATTTGCCGAAGCAGTCTCAATGAGTCCCCTCAGCTTTTCGAGTTGTTTATTTGGTGTCATCTCCTTAAAATCTTTATTTTTACGCTCCTAGACTATAAAAATTATACAAAACTCAGTAATTTTTGGCAAGAGTCCCCTTTTTACAAGGAACTTTCGGGTTGAACGCCCATCTCGGGCAGATCATTGTTCTTTTTAAATAACTGGTTCCTTTTAGCGATCTCTGCCTCGACCACTCGCTTATCGCGACCGTACTTCAGCCGCGACAGATTCTTGAGCGCTTGGGCAACCCTTGGTCTCGCCTCCCCCATCGGCGGTAAGGCAGTTAAATTAAATGGCTTACTGACCGCTCCGTCAACCAACAATTTAATATACGCGTTACGATTCTCAATATTAATTAAGTCGTTGGCGCTGACCTCAGGAGCAAATTGCTTGCCGACCACCTCCACATCAGTGGCGCCGATAGTAAAGCTTATCATAGTCCCCACATTCCCCAAAACAGCTTCTCGGATCTTCTCATCTAATTGCGCCACAAACTGATGAGCGACAATTAAATTCAAATGATACTTGCGCGCTTCGGATAGAATAATAGAAATGGAATCGGTAGTCACATTTTGAAACTCATCAATATACAAATAGAAATCCTGGCGCTCACTCTCCGGCACCTCCACTCTAGATAAGGCTGCCATCTGAATCTTAGAAACCAGAATAAATCCTAAAAGATTACTGTTGATATCCCCAGTGAGGCCTTTAGCTAAATTAATCAGGAGAATCTTTTTATTATCCATTACATCCCGGAGATCAAAGGCAGAATGAGCCTGCCCCACAATATTACGCATCATATCATTGCTGATAAACCGCCCGATCTTACTGATGACATAGCTTAACATGTCAGCAGACTGCTGACCCCGTTGGGACTGAGCATATTCCTGAAGCCAGAACTGCCGGACCACGGGATCAGTTACTTTAGCCAGTTTTTGCTCACGAAACTTGGCATCGGTAAACATACGCGAGATCTCTACCAAAGTAGCTCCCGACTCATCATCCGCCAGCAAGGCGAGCATAGCGTTACGCATATAATGTTCGAACATCGGGCCAATAATTTGATTAGTGCCGGTGGGATCAAACAACTTATAAAAGATAGCGATCATCTGTGCCACTACCTCTTGCTTCTGAGCGGGAGTTTTGGCTTCTAACATATTCAATCCCATGGGACGATCTAAGTCGGGTGGGTAAAATAGAATCACATCATCTACCCTCTCCTTGGGCACTCGGGCCAACAGCCAATCTATCATGTCACCGTGAGGGTCCACCACGCAGACACCCTTACCTGCTAGGATATCTTGATAAGCCAAATTCTGCATCCAAGTAGTTTTGCCGGTGCCAGTTTTACCAATGCAATAGACGTGACGCCGACGATCATCGTCTTTCATTTTTATAATAGTTTCTATGCCCCGGTACACGCTTTTCCCAAGGGTAATCCCCTCTTTAGGTAAATTACTAGGGGGCGGGAGTTTCTTGGCGCGCATCCATTTGATGTTAGGGGTTTCCAGTCGAGAGGTTGGCAGATGCCACAGGGAGGCAATCTCCTCAGTATTCAAAACGTCGGGCTTGCCTAAGCTAAACAATCGAAAAATAAATTGGGTGATGATCTTCGCTTCTGGTAATTTAGCAATGGTAAATCGATTAGTATCCGAAGTATATTGGCTGAAACTACTCAAGAGGTTGTTTAAATTAATCTTGGCTTCCTCGATTGTCACTGCAGCGGTCACTAGACGAATCACTACTTCAAAACCGGGCTGGGAAGCTTTTTCACTGATCGCTTGGATGATTTTTTCTTGAGCGGTGGTCAAGGGTTTAGGCTCCTCTGGTTTTTGTTTGTCACTTGATCCCGCAGAGCCGGAAACAAGCAACCCACCGATACCCTTCAACACTCCCTTGGTTAATGATTCCTCAGAAAACTTGCCTGCCTTCATCTGCCCGGCTATATACTGTCCTTTCTTCTGCCATTTATCATTTATCGGACGGACCATTATCTGTACTCCTGCCCCTTCCGCAGCCTCGTTCAGTTTGCTTAAGGCATTGGTCAAGGCGTTGAGGGTGTCGCTCTCAAATGTTTTATAGGTCCGAATAGGAAAAACGAAATCTTTTTTTAAGGTTAACTGCACAGCAGCGGTAGCACACTGCTTGGGGAAAATATTGGGATCATCCGCTTCTTCCACCGTGGCTTCGGGGTACTGAGCTGTAATTTGTTTCTCTAATAAAGACCCTAGCGAACCTGGCACGCTGGCATAAAAAGAAATCAATCCCTTGGTGGACAGGATCTCCAGCGAGAGGTACTCCCCCTTCAAGGTTTCCTGCATAGCATGCAAATTGCGCAGTAAAACCTCTACGGGAGCGATGAGGTCTTTGAGCTCTTTGGTCTTATCGGCTTCCGGATCACCCTTGGGCACGGTAATACAAAATAGCTTTCTCTTCAGAGCAGCCGCTGCCTGTCGGCGGACAAAACCCTGCTTACGACCTTTCAACAAAAAATACCCGCCCGCTGCGAGTCCAACTAAAATCAGGATTGTGAGTACGGCTTCCCAGAGCATTTTTATTTTAATTATTATCTGCCTCTAGTTTATCAGACTTTCCTTCTCCTCTTTAAGTTTTCTCAACGTCTCTGTCACCTCTTGCGGCGTAAGCTTAATCTTACCCGCTTGATCCATCAACAATAAACATTCTGTTTCTAAATCTAACCGACTAATAAAATCAGTCTGCGGCTGAGCAGAAGATAATGCTTGGGCTGATCTCTGTCCCTCTATATCACCCGACCGCGACCATTCCTCAATTACTGTACCTTCTGGAAATGGCGTTTCGCCAGCAGCGTTAGTTACAACGCCGGATTCAATTACCTCCGACTCGGGTATACCACCTAATTCGCTTCCCTCTTCTCTCTCTCTTTCAAGGGGACTTTGAGACAAGGAGGGATTTTCACTACCAGGAGCCATTTTCTCTAAATTAACCAATAAAGTTCCCTCCTTTTGACACTAATTTAATTATACCACAAATCATTTATTCTGTCAATTTAGGCTCTAGAAGGGATTTTATAGTCTGGGCGTCACCTTTTCCTTGTAATTCACTCATTACTTGCCCTATAAGGAATCCCACTATCTTTGCCTCGCCTGCCTTGTATTGGGAGATTGCATCAGGGTGGGCCGTTAAGACGATGGCAATAGCTTTTTCTATAGCCGCTGTGTCCACTTTTTCAATTCTGTCTACCAACTCATCTGGCCGTTTCTTTTCTTTACCAACTAGATTATACAACTGGGCGGCTTCGCTAGTAGATAATTTATGCTGTCTGATAGTCTGCAAGAAATTAACAAACTGATCACTATTTTCCCATTTTTTGGCTATCCAATTTGCAGCCAATAAAACATTCTCACTACCAACCTCCAGCGCCTCAATTAGGCGCGACAAGTAACCTGCTTCTTGCAGTTCAACAACCCGGCCATATGGTAATCCTTTGGCTAAAGCAACTCGGCGCAGCTCGGCTGGCAGTTGAGCTAACTCCGATCTCCACTGTTTGATCTCGGCATCGGTTAGTACAATCGGCGGTAAATCTGGTTCAGGAAAATAACGATAATCATTGAACTCTTCCTTGCTGCGCTGAGATAAAGTAGTGCCGCTTTTTTCATCCCAACCGCGGGTCTCTTTGATGATCTCCCCCCCGCCTTGAATAACCTCAGTTTGCCGCTCTGTTTCATATTCTAAAGCTTTTTCTACAAACCGAAATGAATTCATATTTTTTAACTCCACCAAAGTGCCCAGCTCTTTACTATCGGCGGGAGCCATCGAGATGTTGGCATCAACTCGCAAATGCCCTTTTTCCATATCTGCCATCGATATCCCTAAAACCCGCACAATTCTCTGAAGCTCTTGCATAAATGCCCGAGCCTCCCTGGGGCTATGGATATCGGGCTCAGTCACGACTTCCAGCAGGGGGGTGCCGCAGCGATTAAAATCAACCAAGGTGCCATCTTGAACATGCACTAATTTCCCAGCGTCTTCTTCTAAATGTACTCGTTTAATCCGCGCTGTAAATTCAGCCCGCTCTTTGCCTGTTTCTGGCAAATAATCAATGGTGATTTCCCCGTGCTCGCCTACCGGAAAGAAAAACTGTGAAATTTGATATCCTTTAGGCAAATCGGGATAAAAATAGTTCTTCCGATCGAAACGCTGAAATAAATTAATTTTACAGCCCAGGGCAAGGGCGGCTTTTGTCCCCCACTCTATGGCAGTCGCATTCGTGACCGGCAATATTCCCGGAAACCCCATACACACCGGGCACACCACCGTATTGGGCTCTTTACCCTCGGCATTATTATCACAGCGGCAAAACATCTTGCTTTTAGTCGCTAGCTGCACGTGAATTTCTAAACCAATAGTGGAAACCAACTTAGTCATTAAAGATTACTTAATCGTCTAATTGCCTGATCAAAAGTATCAATTGCCCGTTGCGCCTCGCGAAATGATGGTTGGAAGTCCAGCTCATGAGCTAATTTATTGCGCAGTTTATGAGCGGTCCAGAGGTCCTGATAGTTCGTCAGGATTTTTTCGGCAGTTTCGAGCCGGTCAGCAAAGGTCTCCCCGCGCAAATTGATTTTACGAAAGACAAAATCTAATAATTTATCGGCTTCAAAGATAGCTTCTTTCGAACGGCTCTGATCCATAAGCCTCTCTACTTCCTGCCATTTAGCAACGATTAAAGCTCGATCTTTTTCGGTGATTAATCGGCGCCGACGCGCGCTCTTGTTGACAAACCATAACAGCGCTAAGCCAACCAACAAAATAATTAACAAATACCAGAGGGTCATCGCCAGCTTTGTTGTTTATTTATTAATTCCTTCCGCCAGTCGGACATAAGAGTTGCTTGTTCAAAAGCGTAAGCTACCCGCATCACCGTAGCCTCATCTAGCTGCTTACCCATGATTTGCAATCCTACCGGGAGGCCTTGGAGCATGCCGCAGGGAATCGAGATCGCCGGAATTCCGGTGATGTTAGCGGGAACAGTTAATAAATCTGACATATACATAGCCAATGGGTCATTAACCTTTTCGCCCAACTTAAAAGCGGTCGTCGGCGCAGTAGGAGCAATTATGATATCAACTTGCTCAAATGCTTTATCAAAATCCTGTTTAATGAGCTGGGCAACTTTGCGAGCCCGATCATAGTAAGCATCGCGGAATCCGGCAGAGGTTACATAGGTTCCTAACATAATTCTCCGCTTTACTTCTGGGCCAAATCCTAAACTTCGGGTCTGCTTGTACATTTCGATGATGGTCTCAATTTTATCATCACCACCAGTAGAAAATCCGTACTTTACTCCATCATAGCGAGCCAAATTAGCCGATACTTCAGCGGGTTGAATAATGTAATAAGTAGGCAGGGAGTATTGCGTATACGGCAACTGTATATTTATCACCTCCGCTCCCAGATTTTTTAATTGATCAACAGCTGAGCGGGTCAAGTCGGCTACTTCTCTATCCACTCCTTCGCCGAAGTACTCTTGGGGGAGACCGATCTTAATTCCTTTAATATCTTTTCTAATTTCTAACACATAATCCGGTACGGGAGCATCTAAAGAGGTGGCATCCCTTTCATCCTTGCCGGCAATTGTCTGTAAAACTAGGGCGCAGTCCTCTACTGTGTTAGCTACTGGGCTAATCTGATCTAATGAACTCGCCATCGCCACCAAGCCATACCGACTAACTCGACCATAAGTGGGCTTGAGACCTACCACTCCGCAGAAGGCCGCTGGCTGGCGCACGGAACCACCGGTATCGCTACCTAACGCGAAAGGCACTACTCCCGCCGCCACAGCGGCGACTGAGCCTCCCGAGCTGCCCCCCGGTACCCTAGTTAGATCTACCGGATTCTTAGTGGGGCCGAAAGCAGAATGTTCAGTGGACGAGCCCATGGCAAATTCATCTAAATTCGCCTTCCCGGCAATCCAAGCTCCTGCCTCTTTCAATTTAGTGACGACAGTGGCATCGTAAGGCGACTGGAAATCTTGAAGAATCTTAGAAGCGCAAGTAGTGGGGAAATCCAGCGTTACAATATTGTCTTTCACTAAACACGGCACGGCCAAACTGCCTTTGCTGAGCTTACCGGGCTGATCAGCTATAGATAATACAATATTCAGCTGTCTTTGCGCTGTTTGAATATCTGCCAAACATTTCACCAAATTAATTTTTTTCGCTTCGGTAATATTCATATGAACATTTAAGTTTTACTCCGTCATTCTGGCTTCTCTTTCCGTCATCCTGAACTCGCTTTAGGATCTCTATGCTGGAGATGCTGAAATCCATCCTTCGTTCTCCGAACTACGGAGGACTGATGTAAATTCAGCATGACAAATAAGGGTGGCCCAGAATGATACAATTGGTGGCATTGGTGAAGATTGGTGACATTGGACATTACGCCGCAAGGCGTTAAGTCGCCCGGCCAAAAATACTTTTTACCTTAATGTAGCCCTTTTCTTGGGCTGGCGCGTTAACTAACAACTTTTCTCGGGGAAGATCGCATGTCCTAATTTCATCCTTGGCTAACTGATTGGTTAAGCCAGTAATCTGCCCGACAGCTTCCACCTTACCAACATCAACCTGCTGCAACTCAGCTACATATCCCAAAATCGCCGACAGCTGATCGGTGTATTCCTTCACTTCCTTTGGGTCTAATTCTAACTTGGCCAACTGAGCTACCCACTTGATTTCATTTTTCTGAAAATCCATAGTCTTATTATACCGTAGCTATCTATCCAAGAGAAAAGCCGGGTTAGGATTCACCCGGCTCCAGATACATGAAAGATTTCCAAGATACTAGCTCCATCCGCTTACCAGCGCTTACCACTGACACTGACTCTGACCGAGGCGGCTCTCGTAGCCCTTCTATCAATTCTGGTAGAAGCCCTCTAAGGGCCTTTAGGTTAAGGAGCAACTCTTCTCCACCTACAGATGAAGCCAAGAGAGAATCAAAGATCCGTGTGGCATTCCCACAGTCCTGGGATGAAATCAATATTACCATCCCCAAAAACTCTGGTGCAATCTTTTGCAATGCGGTGTCCGCCGAGGCGGTTGACGGCGTGGCTCCTCGCTTCACTGCGGGGATGAAAATCTCACGCACTACCAACTCAGCATTTGTCAGCTGTGCTAAGTTGACATCGGAACAATAAATCCGTGTTGTAGTACGGGGATACCTGTTCACAAACTCAGGCGCAGGGCGACCCACCCAAAACCCCTCTCGGTCTTGGGATAGCCCTGACCACAGGGCCACCGCATCTCCCCTACTATTAGGAAAGAGGGTAGCCAGCAGTTTTAGTGTCCATTCAAAGAACATGGTAGCTCCCTCCTTTTTGGGAAGTAAGTATAATATAATAAATCATTCATTAATAGTCAAACTGAAAACTGGCTTTGGAAGCCAGTTTTCATTATTAATTACTGCTGCGGGATTATCGGATCTCGTAGCGCAGAGTCACATCCACAATATATTCTTGCGAGCCGGGTTGGACATCCACTGCTGGCGTTGTAGATGAAATAGTTTTTTCTCCTCCGCCTATGCCATACCCGTACACTGGCGTTACACCACCAGGAGAATATTCATCAATAGAGAGCAAGCGGCCTAATCTAAAACCACCGGCTTTTGCCATCACACGGGCTTTGTCGGTAGCCTTTTTCATCGCCTCCTCTCGCGCTTGATTTTCTACGACGGTTTTATCATCCACGGTCAGTTCAAGACTAGAAACTTCGTTGGCACCTTTTTCCGTGACCCCGGAAATCAGCGTGCCCGCCTTGTCTAAATCTTTAGTTTTAACGGAAGTTGTATTTCTAACTTCGTAGCCATTAATCTTAGGTGGTGGGCAAGTATTTTCGCGACACACAGAATAACTATACTGAGGGTTCAAGTAATACCCTTCCGTTTTGATATCCTTTTTATCCACGCCCTGCTCTTGCAGATATTTAATAATGGCGTTGACCTTGGTGGTATTTTCTTTCTGTAATTTCACCGGATCGGTGCCACCCTGCGTTATAACTGTAAAAGTAAATTTAGCCCTGTCAGGGACCATTACTGATTTGCCTTCAGCGGTTACCGTAAAAGCTGATGCGGGCTGCATTGTGCGTGAATAAGCGTAAACAAAAGCTACCGTGCTGAGAGCAAAAACTACCAACGCTCCAATGATGGTCAGCCGCAAATAATCTTTATCTTTCCAGTTCATATCCCCTCCGATTTCAAAAAATATAGGTACTACTATTATACCAATTTAAGAGCGCCCAAAAGGGCGCTCATCTTATACTGCAACGACAAGGTCAGCCCAATAGATCCCGGAATTCGATTTCGCTCAATAGAGTAATCCCCAATCGCTTAGCCTGGGCATACTTGCTACCCGGATTATCACCCGCCACCACATAGTTAGTTGCCTGAGAGACTGCGCTGCTGACTTTACCGCCCTGGGCTCGAATCAAGCTGGCAGCCTCCT
The DNA here is from genome assembly GCA_964354145.1 of uncultured Candidatus Saccharibacteria bacterium. GTDB lineage: Bacteria > Patescibacteriota > Kazan-3B-28 > Kazan-3B-28 > UBA10110 > UBA10110. The sequence continues at coordinate 8,332 of CAYGXX010000001.1, read as the reverse complement.
CCCGAGTATAATGGGGTAACGTTCCAGTAAGCACAAAAGTTTTGCCAGTGAGTTTACCACCGTTAACCCTAACCTCCTTCACCTGCACCCCCGCTGCCAATAATTTATCCATCAAGCGCAGTTGTTTGGGATTATGGAAATGGTTATAAATGCTCTCGGCTACTACCCCAGCGACTCCCTCCACCTCCACTAATTTGTCTACGCTAGCATTTTTCATACTGCTTAGCGTACGAAAATGGTTGGCTAAATCAATGGCGGTTTGCTTGCCAACATTACGGATTCCCAAAGCATATAAAAACCGATCTAAAGAAATTTTTTTACTGCTTTGGATGCTTTGAATAATATTTTCGGCAGATTTTTCCCCATGACGCTCTAACTCCGCGATGTCCTCTTCTCTCAAAGCAAATAAATCAGCCGCATCTTCGATTAATCCTAATTGCAAAAAAAGTTCTAGGTTTTTGACGCCTAATCCTTCCATATCAAAAGCATCCCGCGAAATAAAATGCTCGATGCTGCGCAAACGCACTACGTAACAATCTTTATTCGTGCAGCGGTGAGCGGCTTCCCCCTCCACACGTTCAACTTTGCCTCCACAAATCGGGCAGGCTCGGGGCATCTTCCAAGCTGAACTATTTTTTCCGTGATGAACCACTTTCACAATTTCCGGAATAATATCACCGGCTTTCTGGACTAAAACAGTATCGCCGATCCGGATGTCTTTTCGTTTGATCTCATCCTCATTGTGGAGGGTTGCCCGCTGGACCGTGCTGCCAGCCAGCCGCACCGCCCTTAGCTCGGCTACGGGCGTCAAAACACCGGTCCGGCCTACCTGCACAATAATATCCTCTATCACCGTTTCAGCTTGCTCAGCGGGAAATTTATAAGCCACTGCCCAGCGAGGCGATTTGGCAGTTACCCCCAACAAATCGCGCAATTTAATCTCATTGACCTTAGTTACGATGCCATCGGTGGCATAGGAAAGCTTGGTGCGTTTTATACCCCACTCCTCAATAAATTTTTTGACTTCAGTAAGATTGTTGCACAACCGAAAATTCTCGTTCACTTTGAAGTGTAATTCTTGCAACCGCTGAAACATCTCTGTTTGGGTAGCCGGGACAAGATCACCTGATAAGTCATAGAAAAAACTGGACAATCTTCTACTACTCGCGATCTGGGGATCAAGCTGACGGACGGTGCCCGCCGCCAAGTTCCGCGGATTGGCGTACTGTTCCTCCCCGGCCTTTTTTTGCTCACGGTTAATTCGCTCAAATTCATCCTTCTCAATATAAATCTCCCCACTCACCACCAGATCGAGCGGCTGAGTTAACTTCAGTGGAATATCGCGCACGGTTCTGACCGTATGGGTCACATCTTCGCCTACTTCTCCATCGCCACGGGTAGCTGCTTGGACTAACAGCCCTTTTTTATAGGTTAAAATTATCTGGAGTCCATCAATCTTAATTTCACAGGTGTAATCAGGCGACTTACCTAGTGATTTGGCTACTCGATCAGCAAATTTATCCAGACCATCCCAACTAAAGACATCGTCTAGCGACATCCGTTTTTTACTATGGCGCACTTCTTTAAAACCAGCTTTGACTTTATCTCCTATTCGCTGAGTAGGAGAGTCTGGCCGCACCAGTTCGGGGAACTCTTTCTCTAATGCCACCAATTCCCGATAGAGAGCATCGTATAGTTCATCTGAAATCTCCGGTTTGTCTAAAACATAGTACTGGTAATTATGGTAGCTAATCTCTGCCACCAGTTCTTTTATCCGCTTGTCTGCCTGCCTTTTATCCACCCCGTTAGAAATTTAGATGCTAAATTAGTATGAACCTGTTAGATTAGTTTGGCTGATCAGAATCTAAACTTATTATCCGGCTTTACTAACTTATTTCTAACGGGGTCCACTTCTCTATTATAGGCAGGTTATTCTTTAGAATCTTGATTTTGATCTTGCTGTTTTTTGAGATCTTCTAAGGAAATCCACTCGTTTTCCTTGAGTTCGCCGATGTTTGGTTTGGCTGGCTGGCTGGTCCTGGCTGATCCCGGACTATCTGATTGCAAACCCGTCACTAGATTGGTTTTGGGCTTCTTTTGTTCAATAGCTGAGATTAAATTTTTCAGCACGGTTTCCTGCGGTCTTACCTTCCCTCGAGTAGCTGGTCTCCGTTGTCTTTTCTCTCGCAACTGCGGGATTTCAGATCGCGCCTCCGCTAAAGCCGTTTTCATATTGGCAGCCCCAGGCAAATCCACCTTCAAGCCAGGGCGGAAAGGCACCGGCCGGTTAGGTAAACCCCTTGTCCCGCCGCTAAACTCTGTTCTAGCCGGTGGCTGTTCCTCAATCAACTCTTTAACTCTTTCTTCCACAAAAGCAACTGGCTTAGTATAGCGTTCCCTTGATAGAGCAATGATTTTTTCGGCATTGTTATTTTGGTCAGCCGGCATGGGCAAGGTTTGAGCGGAAAAGGCAGGTACCGTCAACCCATCAATGGAGAGCTTCAAATAAATATTATAAATATTTAAATTCACCAAGTCATTCGCGTCAAAAATGGGCGAAAACTCTTTCATTAAAGCCGCGGCGTCATCGGCTCCGACCCGAAAAGTAATCAGCGTTCCGACATTACCAAAGATAGCATTACGCACCTCCTCGGACAACTGGGCCATATACTGATTAGCCACGGTCAAGGATAAATTATACTTGCGAGCTTCTGACAAAATAGTTGCGAAGGAATCCGTAGCAAAGTTTTGGAACTCATCAACATACAAATAGAAATCTCGCCGCTTTTGAGGAGGGATATCCGCACGTGACATCGCGGCTAACTGGAATTGAGTAACAATCATCGATCCCAGTAAATTTGAGTTATCATCACCAATCACCCCTTTAGATAGTTTTACCAAGATAATTTTACCTTCGTCCATAGCTGCCCGAAAATCAATGCTGGATTTAGGCTGCCCCACAATATTGCGGATGACCGGGGAAGACAAAAACTGACCCACTTTATTTAGGATAGGACCAATGGCTTCGCCTTGAGCTTTCGGGTCTAACTTAGGCCATTCATTCGTCCAGCGAGATTTAATCAGGGGATCTTGGACCTTTTCCAATACCTTACTGCGAAAGTCTTTGTCGGTAAAAACCCGCGGGACCATTAAGAGAGTAGCATTAGGATAGTCCATCAAAGCCAGTACCGCGGATTTTAGCCAATACTCTAATCGTGGTCCCCAGGAATCAGCAAACAGATTCTTGAAACTGCCAACAATCCCTGAAGCCGTGACTACTTTATATTTAGGATCTAACAATTCAAACATATTAAAAGCGATGGCAAATTCGCGGTCGCCGGGATCAAAAACGATCACATCGTTCACCCGATAATTGGGAACATAATTAAGAATGTCCGCTACATCTTCTCCGTGAGGATCAATCATGGCCACTCCCCGACCCTCCCGAATATCATCAATCGCCATATTTTTGAGAAGCACTGATTTACCCACGCCACTCTTACCAATCACATAAACATGCCGGCGCCGATCTTGAAGTTTTATGCCGAATTTCTCTTCACTGCCCCGGAAATTAGTTTTGGCTAGTAGAGTTAGTTCCTGAGCTGGCACATTAGTTTCCAAGGGTAAATTCGCCGGAGGCTCCCCTTTCTTAGAACCTGCCCAAACAATGTTAGGTGTGGTGACAGACATATTAGGTAAATGATAGATACTCGCCAACTCCGTAACATTCAAAATGAAATTAGATACTCCGGGACTCCGGCTAGTATAAGCAGACAAAATCCTTGGCCGGTCATGCACAAATGACCCTACCTCAAAATAATTGAGGTTGTTAGTATTAAATTGTTTAAAAGCTCCCACCGCTAATTGCAGCTTGCTGCGAGCCACTTCGAGTTGTCGATCAAAGACCACCAAGCGAATAGTGGCCCGGAAACCTAGTTTAGAGCTTTTAGCCTCAATCTCTTTCAGTGCTTGTTCTACTCCCGGAGATAACTCTACACTCTTAATCCCCCCCTCCGTAGGCTGATAGCTCCCTCCCCTAAAGATGGCTCCGATGATCTCTCCTCCCAGGATAGCCAACTCTTTCAGCACCACTTTAGCAAAACCAGCTCGTTTGGCACCAGTCCGCCGGATATCATTGATATAACGAATGGCCCGATCCCGCCATTTATTACCCTCCGGCCAAACAATCAATTGAATCCAAATATGTTGATTCTCTTCTAATTTGCTTAGAGTGCTAGTAATGGCCGCTAAGGGGTCCACGTCAAAGTTCAAAAAGGTTTTGAGGGGATATAAATCTTCACGACCCAGTTTTAGCTCTGTCGCCACAGCAGAAAGATCCGCTGGCACTTTACTGGGTTCGGCATAGTCACGCATCTCTAAAATGTTAATATTGGAATACTGGGCATACAATTGACTTTCTATATATCCCCGCAGAGGCATAGGTACCCAAACGTAAAAACGAATGGATTTTTCCTTAGCTTCAATTTCAAAGCTTAAGCGGCTATCCCCGATGCCATGCAAACTGGCAAACAAGGCTTCCGCTGCCAGCGGGGTTTTCTCATTTTCCTTAGGCACATCAATAGCCAATAGAACAGCTCCCGTTGTAGTGTCCGAGGATGTATAATGCACCGACTGCACGGCGCCCGGTTTACGTCTGAAAAGTAGCCACCAGGCTATAATGATAACCGCCAGCCAACCTAGGGCTAGGCTTACCAACAAAATAGTTCCTGAGAAACTCCCTGTCATCATACCTCCCTAGCTAACGTGTTGATCTAAACTAGGTGGACTACTCACTAAGGCATAAGTAGACTTGGCCACTTTTTTGAATAAAGCTCTATTTTGGAGATTAGCAATAATAGTATTCTTCTTCACCCGGCGGCTCTTCAGCACTTCTGCCACAATCTCCGAGACCGTTAATGGTCGTCCCGCCTTGACCAAAACTCCTTTGATCACATCAGCCACTACTCCTGGTTGGTAGCCCCATTCCCGGAGAGCATAAATCCCCCGCCCCACGAGGACAAACCGGTTATCACCAATCAGCTCGTTGTGGACTGTACGATTTAACACCTTCTTTTCGGAAGGATATTTCTGCTGAACTAATTTAGTAATTTCCTCGAAATGTTTTGGTTCACCAACTTCTTCTAAGACAATAAAAACTTTATCGCGAATCCGCCGCGGCATCACCAGCGGCCACGCTGACAACCCCCAATATCCCTCGTGGTCTAAACCCAACCTATGGCTCACCTTAAATACTCCTGCAATCAAAGCGCTGTCTTCCGTGGGTAGCTGTTGATTAATTTGACGTACTAAATCAGTCTCGGTCATGACTTTGCCCTGTGTCTCCAAAATCTTCCATGCTCTTTCTTCAATCTGAACCAGTAAATCTTGAGGAACGGTTTTAGCCACCCAACCCCCTTTGAACAGGGGCTGCTTTTTGAGAGGGACTACTTTATCAGAGGCATCCATCAATAGTTGCAAAGCTTTAATATCCAACTGGGTGTCTGGATTGTCTTGTTGTACATTAAAATATTGGGCTAAGTGTTCTATCTCGGCCACATTGCCATTAGCTAGAAGATAACTTTCAATAGCTTTGATAATCGGCTTTAAGGATCCCGAAAACTTTCTGCTTACTTTTTTCAAAGCAGCATTTTCAATCTGCCGGACCCTTTCTCGGGTAACGGTCAAGCGCTGCCCAATACTTTCTAAAGTTTCTTTGGGGGCCCCGCCGTTAGCCAGTCCGTAGCGCGCTGTTAACACCCCCCGCTCACGATCCCGCAAATCCCCCAACACACTACTAACTAACTTGAAGGGTTTCAGCATACTCGTCCCCGCTACCTCACTCTCAGAAAGAAACCTTCCCAGAAGAGAACTATCCCTCCCGGGCAGATCTTGAGAACTCGGTTGTGGTTGTGATTGATTAACTGTATCCATCCTATTAACTACTATTCATTAATACCCTAATTAATTAAATTATATCACATTAACAAATTTATGTCAATATACTAAGCAACTGCCCCCGATACAAAAATGGGCTCTGACAAACGATTTTCATTATCTTGACACTAGTTAGCCTGGGCCGACTCCAAAATCTGGGTAACCTCTTGAATTATCTGCTCTCTTGTGGTCTCATCTGTCTGGGGATAGCTCTTCAATTTAGCTAAAGCCTCCTGCCAATCAGACTTAGCTATCCAAGCATAGCCCGCTGGAGGTTGTTTCTCTCCTATGTAAGCGCTGATACCCCCAATCCCAGCAGGAGCAAAAACCAGTAAACTGAGAATGCCCACCACTACAATTACCCCTGCCACTAATCCTGCTAATTTAAGTTGATGTGATTGCATAAATTTATCATAACCCCCGGAGAGGATCTTACAAATAATCTTTAATGGTCTTGGCTTTCCGGCCAACAACTTTTTGTAATTCAACCACACTGGCCTCCCGGGCTGCTGGTAAGCTACCAAAGGCTTTAATTAGTTTTTCCCGAGTTACTCTGCCTACACCAGGAATCTTCCTAGGGAGCTGAAGTTGGCGCGACCGCAGCACAGTTTGATAGGCTACAGCAAAGCGATGAGCTTCATCACGCACTCTTTGTAAAAGTTGCAGTTCTGGCGCCAGCGGCGATAGCTTAATGGATTGCTTTTGTTCTAATGTAAAAATCTCTTCTTCGCGTTTCGCTAAACCGATGAGCGGGATTTCCGGCACATGAGCCTGATAAACTTTTTTGGCTACCGTATTTAATTGTCCTTTGCCACCATCAATTAAAATTAAGTCGGGTAAATTCTCGGCAAAGCGTTTATCAATCAGTCGCCGGGGTCGCAACCCCTCCGGGCCGGAGGCCCTTCTCCGAACCTTGGCTCCACCCCAGAGGGGCTTCCGCCCCGGAGGGAGGTTCTCCGAACCGGAGGTCAAGGGCCGGAAGCGGCGATAAATAATTTCACCCAAAGAGGCGTAATCATCAACGCCCCGGACGGTTTTTATGCGAAACCGCCGATATTGGGATTTAGCGGGTTTGCCGCTCACAAACACGACCATTGACCCCACCGTCGCTGTCCCCCCTAAATGAGAAATATCATAAGCTTCAATGCGATTAATCTTTTTAAGACGAAACAGCTTTTTTAATCCCATCAAAGCCGGCCGGATACGTAAATTAGCATTCCCAAAAGCACTGGCATGTTCGGTCACATTTTTCCCCGCCATCAATAATAATTGTTTCTTGATACCCTTTTGAGGCACAGTGATTTTGAGGGATCTCCCGGTCCGCTCTCCTAGCCACTTCGCTAAAGTTTCTTTGTTGGCAGGTACTTCGTCCACTACTAACTCACTCGGCAAATTTTCTTGAACTGCCCCATATACTAACTGAATAGCTTCTGATAAAATCTCCGGCCGCGACCCCGCATACGCAGGGCGAGGACCCGCAGGTAAAGTCAGCGCAAAAGTTTGCTGATCAATCAGGCGGCCATACCTCACTTTCAGAATGGAAACGACTAAACGATCATCTAATACCAACTGGCCCCAGAAATCTTGGTTAGCAAGCTCTTTTGGCTGGGCTACTTTTTGCCGCTCTAAAATAGTTTCCACCGATCTGATTTGATCACGAAGACGGAGTGCCTCCTCAAATTTCTTCTGCCGTGACAGTGTTTGCATTCTAGCCTCTAAATATTTCAGCGCATGCTGGTCACGACCAGAAAGAAATTCAATGACATCGGAAATTATCCCCCGATATTCTTGGCTGCCAATTTTCCCCGCACACGGGCCTAAACATCTCCCTAAGTGAAAATTCAAACAAGGTTCCCGGGTATTTTTTTTATTAAGTTCACCGGCTTTGGCACAAATAGGGAATATTTTATTAATTAATTGCAAAGTTTGTTTAACCGCCAATCCTTTAGTATAAGGACCAAAATATTTCACTTTGGTTTGCGACCGCCAGGCTTTAGCCTCCCGAGGCGCTCGAACTACAGTAACCATTGGAAAGACGTCGTTCAAATCAATTTTGATATATTGGTAATTCTTATCATCCCGGAGTAGTACATTAAATTGCGGCGTATGTTTTTTGATCAGCTCGTTTTCTAAAATTAAAGCCTCCACCTCCGAATCAGTCACCATAAAATCCAACTTGACCACCTTCTCTAATAATTTGCTGGTTTTGCCTCCGGCCCAAGAGGGCCTCCGGCCCGGCGGGATGGACTGATCAGTTTTGTTCCAATAAGAAGCTACTCGTTTACGGAGATCCACCGCCTTACCGACATAAAGGACCTTACCGGTTTTATCAAACATCAAATAACACCCCGGCTGCCCAGGAAACTTCTTGAGATCTGGCTTAATTAATCTGGTCATA